>JBEVHL010000222.1:0-2625 GCA_040511255.1 Mycobacterium sp.
CGACAGGTACCAGAAGGTGTGTTGCGGGTCGGTGTGACCCAGATAGGTCGACAGTCGCGGCATCAACGCCGCGATGTCGGCGCCGTCGCGGTACCAGCCCAGCACGGTCGCCACCGCGAAGCCATGCCTTAGATCATGAATTCTGGGCCGGCACACCGCCGATCGTCGGGTGAGCCCGACCCGCTCGACCAGGCCAGCGAAGGTCAGGCTGATGTTGCTGTGCAGCAGCCGGGTCCCCGCGGTGGAAACAAACAGCGCCGGGCTGGCCGGTCGCGGCAGCAGTCGTTGCCGCAGGTCCACATAGCGCGACAAAGCCAGCGTCGCGCTCGGGTGCAGCGGCACCAGGCGCTGCTTGTTGAACTTGGTGTGATGCAACACCAGCACCTCGTGCTCGACATCGAAGTCGTCGTCATCAAGTGCGATCGCCTCGCCGATCCGGATCCCGCTGATCGCCAGCAGGCTGATCAAGCTCTGGTAGGTGGCTGCCCGCAGCCTGGGCCGCAGCCCGCCCGCCGCCTCGACGAGCGATCCGATCTCGGACTCCGAGTACAGGTACGGCGTGGCCCGACACGCCCCGGGGCGGATCAGACCGGCCGGCACGACCTCGGCCGAGGAGTCGATGCTGTGCAGGTAGACGGTAAAGCCGCGCACCACGCTGACCCGGATCGCCAACCAGTGTCGGGATGCATCGGCCGGCAGCGTCGCCCACCGCACCGCGTGCTCGGTGGTCACGGTGTCAATGCCGTGCCGTTCGAGATAGCCGACGAACTGCTCCAGCAGCCTGCCGGCGTTGGCGAGTTGAAATCCCAACGCCCGCCGCAGATTCAGGTAGTCGGCCAGCGAATCGCGCAGTGATGGCCGTGGCGTGCTCATGATGGCTCACCCGGCCAGGGGCGGGCCAGCCCGCGCAAACCGTCGAGGTCGACCTTCGCGTAAAGAGCGGTGGTGAGCGGGCGGACGTGTCGCAGTGTTTGACCGATCTCGGTCAACGACGCGCCGGAACGCAGCATGGCGGTGGCCGCGGAGTGACGCAGCCGATGCGCGCCGATCATGCCCAACCCGGCCCGTCTGCCCGCGCAGACCACCACCGTGGTCACGGCGTTGGAGGTCAACCCCCGGTAGGGGGCCTGCGCGCGGACGAACACCGCCCGGTCCTGCGCAGCCCCGGGGCGCCCGTCTCGCAGGTAGGCGACGATCCGTTCCCCGACATCGGCCGGCAGCGGCAGCCGATCATGCCGGTTCCCTTTGCCCCGCACCGTGATCTCACCACGCCGCCAGTCGATGTCGTCCAACATCAATGCGGCCACCTCACCGGCGCGCAGCCCCAACCGCACCAGCACGGTGAGGATCGCCAAGTCCCGGCGACCGGTCGGGGTCCGCTCATCGCAGCAGGCCAGCAGCGCGGCCACCTGTTGACCGTCCAACGCTTTAGGAAGACCACTTTGGGTCCATCCGGCCACCGCGGGCACCGCCGAGGCCAGTGACCCGTCGATGATGCCCACCACGTGCAAAAAGCCCAGCAGCGACCGCAGCCCGGTCAGCATCCGTTGCACCGACTTGGGTCGCTGCCGGCTCTGCGCGACCACGAACGCGGTCACCTCGCCCGCGGTCAGCTGTTCCAGATCCAGACGTCCATTCCGCACCCCGAGTCGGTCCACCAGGAACGGGCGCACCATCCGCACGTTCAACTCAACCGTCGCCGCGGCCAGTCCCCGCTCGGTGGTCAGATAGTCCCGATACGAGGCGAGAAGCCGTCCCTCCGGGCTGGCCGGGACCTCCGGTGCGGGAACCGAAACCACCCCCAACCGTTGCAGGTAGCCCAGCAGCGGCTGCAGTGCCCGGCCGGTGATATGCCCGACGTAGCCCGCCGCGCGGCGTTCGGCGAAGTAGGCGTCCACCACCGGCGGGGTCAACCCCGACCCATCCACCCCTTCACGCGCCAGCCAGCGACTCAGATGCGCCAGCAACCGCACATGCGTCGCCGCCGTCAGCGGCGTGTAGCCCAGCCGCTCCAACTCAACCCGGAAACCCTCGGCATACGGTGCCAGCGGACCACGCACCCGAGCCCAACACGGAACTGTCGTCATAACCTTCTCCTCTCCAAAACGGAATAGATGGATGGAGAGGAGACGCTGATCAAGCGTCCACGATTATGCCGACATCATCGCACCAAATACCAACGCCGCGGGCACCTTCCGTCGCATGATCGGCATAACGGCGGGGTCCGCATAAGAGGCTGAACTGCACATCCTGCGGGCCCGCCTCGACGGCGGCATCCGCACCAAGGCCGCGCGCGGCGAACTGCGCATCGGATTGCCGATCGGGCTGGTCTGGGGCGAAGCCGACGGACAGATCCTCAAACACCCCGACGAGGCCGTCCGCGGCGTGATCGCCGCCATCTTCGAGCAGTTCCCCGCCCGTGGCTCGGTGCGGGCAGTGTGGTTGTGGCTGCGCGATCAGGGCCTCAAACTGCCGTTGAACACCAGCGGATACCTCGCCACCACCGACGGGATCGTCTGGGTCGACCCGACCTATCACGCGGTCCATAACATCTTGACCCATCCCGCCTACGGCGGCGCCTATACCTTCGGGCGCACCGGCCAACACCGATACGTCGGTCAGGAC
>JBEVHL010000223.1:0-3498 GCA_040511255.1 Mycobacterium sp.
GGTGCTCAGCCGCCGGTTCGCCCAGGACGGGCGCCACCTCCAGCCCGATGTCGCGCCTGCGCAGGTGCCGGGAGCAGGGCAACGCCGATCCACCCCGCGCTAGTCCGCCGGGATCCTCACGACGTCGCTTTCGGCGGCGAGTAGTTCGGACGCCCCAGCCCGAGGGCGTGTTGGGCGATCATGTTGCGGAACACATCCAGCGTGCCGCCGTAGATTCCCATCGGCGAAGCCAGCCGGAAGAGCGACTCCGCTCCCCCGTCATCAGCGGCGCCGTCGGTGCCAACCGGTAGCGCTCCGGCAGTTCCGAGGATGTCCATCAGGTCGGGTGTCACATCCCGCATGGTCTGCGCAATGGCGACGCGGCCGAACATCCCCGGCGTGCTCGCAGCCGCTTCCAGCCGCGCGGTGCTGCGGCCCAGCCGGTATTTGACCGAGCCGTCGTCTATCCGGCGTTGCCCCGAAACATCCACTTGGGCAACATTTTCCGCGATTCGGTCCACTGCTTCGGCCAGCAGCAGTAGATGCTCGGCCATCACGGCGATGGCCTGCAAGCCCTCGGTGTCGCGTTCGACGGTGCCGTGTTCGGCGTTGAGCGCCTCCCGCAGCACGACCCAACCGCCGTTGACCGCTCCCACCCGGTACTTGTCGTCGATCCGGACGTCAGAGTAGAAGGTGATGTTCGTGCGATCGCCGTCGACGGTACGAATGCCCTGAACCTGCACACCGGGTGAGTCCATCGGGACGAGGAACATGGTCAGGCTCTGGTGTTTGGGCGCACCGGGATCGGTATTGGTGATCAGAAAGACGTACTGGGCGTTGTGGGCGTTCGACGTGAACATCTTGGAGCCGTTGATGATCCAGCCGTCACCATCACGCACTGCGCGCGTCTTGCAGGTCGCGACGTCGGACCCACCTTCAGGTTCGGTATATCCCAGGCACAGCCTCAGGTGACCCGTCAAAACCCCCGGCAGCACCTCCTCGGCCAGTTCGGCCGAGGCGAACCTCTCCACCGAGTGCGCAACCATCGCCGTTGTCCCCCAGTGGAACCACGGGGTGTGGATCCGGCCGATCTCCAGTTCCCAGATGCGTCGGCGTAGCGCACTGAAGCCCCCGTCGACTTCGGACCGGTAGTCGCTGGCCAAGTAGCCCGCGGCGCCCAATGCCAGGTGCACACTTTCGTCGAAGTTCTCGCCGGTCTCGCGATCGCGCCGGATGACCTCGTCGGTGACGACCGTGGCCAGGAACGCCCGCAGCTCACTTTGGAAGGCCTGATCCTCGTCAGACAGGGCTACCCGGGAAAAGTCCATCGACTACCTACTTCCGCTCTCCTGTAGTAAATCGTGCGCCGGTCGTAGATGACCCATCGGGGGCCGGCCAAATGCCCCACGGACCGGCCCGTCGCGGACCACACTGAGTCAACCCCTATCTACGGAGGACAGCGATGACGACAGCCACCACTGCTGATGGCGCACTCTTGGTCAGTCCGGACAACTTCACCCGCGCCGAAAGCGACCTGTTTTTCCGCAATGTCGTGGCCGACGGTGGCTTCGCGGGATTCCGCCACCATCGTGAGCTGGCACCGGTGGACAACCAGCTGGTCGTGCGACTCAATCGCGACACCCTCTACTCAGCGGGGGTGTTCGATCTGGACGCCGCGCCGGTGACCATCACCCTGCCCGATCCGGGTGACCGGTTCATGTCCATGCAGATCATCACCGAGGACCAGTACGTACCCGTGGTGTCCTACGGCGCAGGCAGCAACGTGCTGAACCGCGACGACATCGGCACTCGCTACGTGATGGTGGGGATTCGCACGCTGGTCGACCCGCGTGACCCGGCCGATCTGGCCATCGTGCACCGATTGCAGGACGCGGTCACCGTGGCGCAGGACGATCCGGGCACGTTCGAGATTCCCCACTGGGACACCGCCAGCCAGGCTCAGGTCCGCAACGCCCTCCTGCAACTGGCCGCTACCTTGCCTGACACCAGAGGCATGTTCGGCACAAAGGGCAACACCGATCCGGTCCGCAGGTTGATCGGCTCCGCGTCGGCGTGGGGCGGCAACCCCGAACACGACGCGTTGTACCTCAACGTCAACCCGCGCCACAACGACGGCACCACCGTGTACCGGCTCACGGTCGGCGATGTTCCAGTAGACGGCTTCTGGTCCGTCACCGTCTATGACGCCCAGGGGTATCTCACCCCCAACTCGCGAAATGCGTACTCCCTCAACAGCACTACCGCAGCCCGGAACGCTGACGGCGCGGCCGTCATTCAATTCGGCGGCTGCACCGACAACACCGTGAACTGTCTGCCGATCACGGCAGGCTGGAACTATATGGTGCGGCTCTACCGGCCCCAGCCGCAGCTGCTCGACGGCCGCTGGGCCTTCCCCGACGCCGTCGCGATCTAGTCGAGCCCAGCTGCTGCGGCTACGGCCATGCTCCCAGCGCGGGTGCCTCGGATCCCACGACGGGTCGCGTCCCGCGCCTGATGCTTACGCCGAGCACGCTGAGTGCGGCGAATACGAAGCTGACCGTTGCGTAACCGAGGTTGCCGACCGGCGTGCCATCGGCAGTGATGCCAGCCGTCGAAGCGACGTACGCAGGCAACGCACTGCCCCACAGCACTGCGAGCACGCCCAGATACACCGGCCCGAAAAGGCGGACGAAGTCGTTGGGTACGGTCCCGTTCCCACGAGACTGCAGCCACTGCCGGGCCAGCACCGGCACCGCGATTGCCGCGACGAGGACGAGTTCGACGGTAAAGACGATCGCTTGTTTTGGCTTGTCGCCGTCGAACAGCGAGGATGGGATGCTCAGGACGGCAACCCCGACCGGCACCAACGCCCCAGCGACCACGGTGCGCCAGACGAGACCGAGCCTACTGAACCTGCTGTCACCGTTTGCTTTTCGGCCGATCAGCAGCATCACCAACACGGTGACCACGATGGGGCCCAGGGTGGCGAAGATGAACACGCTGGTCATCGGCACCGATGCCAGCAGCGGGTGGTTGATCGGGTTGTCGGTATTCCAGGCCCACCAACGCAGTTGCGGACCGAGTTGGTCGAACACCTCGTAGAAGCAGTGGTGGACAAAGCCGACGCAGATCGCACCGACGAGGACGCCCCGATCACGGAACACGCCGAGGCTGCGCACGATCTCGAAGGCCAGTGTGACGACGGCCGGGTAGAGGGCGACGATGTACAGCGGTAGACGATCGAAGAGGAACTGCACCGTGAAGGTGTTGTGCGCGAACACAACTCCGATCTGATCCTCGACCCCGAAGATGTTCGGGAAGTACAGCGGAATCTCGATGAAGCAAAGATAGAGCACCGTGGCGAACCACAGCGCCAGATTGGTCGGATCACCGTCGCGGCGCAGCCGGCGGACCGAATGCACAAGTGCCAGCACAGCTCCGGCCACCATCATCAGTTCCAGCACCGGCAGCGTCCAATTCGACAACCCGAACGGACTGCGCAGGTGGAGGATCGCAGGC
>JBEVHL010000224.1:0-5822 GCA_040511255.1 Mycobacterium sp.
CGCGCACGGCTTCGACGAGTTCTTCGGCAACCTCTATCACCTCAACGCCGAGGAGGAGCCGGAGAACGTCGACTACCCGAAGGATCCCGAGTTCCGCAAGAAGTTCGGCCCCCGCGGCGTCCTGCACACCTGGGCGAACGAGGACGGCACCCAGCGGATCGAGGACACCGGCCCGCTGACCAAGAAGCGGATGGAGACCTGCGACGAGGAATTCCGGGACGCCGCAATCGACTTCATCAAGCGCCAGAATGACGCCGAGACCCCGTTTTTCGTCTGGTTCAACTCCACCCACATGCACTTCCGCACCCACCCCAAGCCGGAGAGCATCGGCCGGGCCGGGCGGTGGCAGTCCGAGTACCACGACACCATGCTCGACCATGACGAGATCGTCGGCGATCTGCTGAACACCCTCGACGAGCTCGGTATCGCCGACAACACCATCGTCATGTACTCCACCGACAACGGCCCGCACATGAACAGCTGGCCCGATGCCGGGATGACGCCGTTCCGCAACGAGAAGAACTCCAACTGGGAAGGCGCGTACCGCGTGCCCGCGGTGGTCCGCTGGCCGGGCCACATCCCCGCCGGTTCGGTGCTCAACGGGATCGTCAGCCACAACGACTGGTTCGTCACGCTGTTGGCCGCGGCAGGCGATCCGGATATCGCCGAGAAGTTGCGCGGCGGCGCCGAGTTGAACGGCACCACGTTCAAGGTGCACCTCGACGGACACAACCAGCTGGACTACGTCACCGGCGTCACCGACGAGAGCCCGCGTCAGCACTTCTTCTATGTCTCCGACGACGGCGACCTGACCGGCATCCGGTTCGACAACTGGAAGATCGTCTTCATGGAGCAGCGCCAGGCGGGCACGCTGGCGATCTGGCTGGAGCCGTACGTCGTGCTGCGGGCGCCGAAGCTGTTCAACCTGCGCACCGATCCGTACGAGCGCGCCGACATCACCTCGAACACCTATTTCGACTGGATGATCGACCGGGTCTGGGTGTTCACCCCGGCCCAGGCCTACGTGGCGAACATGCTGCAGACGCTCGTGGAGTTCCCGCAGCGGCAGAAGTCCGCGACATTCAATCTCGAACAGGTGATGGCCAAGCTGCAGGAGGTGCCCGGCAGCAGCTGAGCCGTCAGCGCAGCGCCACCAGGGGCAACCACGCTCCGACCTCGCCCGCCCGGGAGCCCGATAACGCCAGGGCCCCGGTCTGGGCGGCGGCGTCGACGGTGAGCAGACCGGTCGCCAGCTGTAACCAGGTCCTCGGGTCGGTCTCGACCACGTTGGGTGGGGTGCCGCGGGTATGGCGGGGCCCGGCGATGCACTGGACCGCCACGAACGGCGGGACACGCACCTCCACGGAGGCGCCGGGCGCGGCTCCCGCCAGGGTCCGGGCGGTCAGTCGGACCGCCTCGGCGATCTGGGCGCGCACCGGGGCCGGGGCCGCGTCGTCGCGCAACCACTGTTCGACGGCCAGGACGGCGTCTCGGGTCTTGGTCGGATCGACGGTGCTGCGGGCGGCCATACCCAAGGTTCCCAGACCCTTGACCTCAATCAGGGTTTACCTCCTACCGTTGAGTGATGTCCTTCAAAACACACGAAATCGAGTACCTGAAGGCGGCCGATCTGGGCAGGCTGGCCACCATCGCACCAGACGGGTCGCTGCAGAACAGTCCGGTCGGGTTCAGCTACAACGACGAGCTCGGCACCATCGACATCTCGGGCTACGGCATGTCCAAGAGCCGCAAGTACCGCAACATCGAATCCAACAGCACCGTCGCCTTCGTCGTCGACGACATCTTCTCGCGGGACCCGTGGCGGGTGCGTTGCCTGGAGATCAGGGGCACCGCGGAGTCGGCGGAGGCGGAGCCGACCACCGAGGCCAACGGGGCGTCCGATGACGATGCGGGGCGAGGCACGAGCCCAGCTGAGGAGTCGGACCATCAGCTACAGGAGTTGGACACCGCGATCATCCGGATCACCCCACACCGGATCATCAGCTTCGGCATCGACGACACCGAGACCGAGCCGCATCTGTTGAAGGCGGACAGCCGGGACGTGCCCACCACGGGTAGTTAGAACCCGCGCTGCACCAGCAGCGCTGCCACCGCGCCCGCCTCGTTGATCGCCAGATGGGTCAGGGCCGGAGCCACCAGACTCCCGGAATGTGTTGCGAGCCAGCCGAATACCCATCCTGCCGCCCCGGTGGCGACGACCGTGAGCACGACGGGTTCGCCGGTGTCGCGCGCGTCGGGGATATGCGACAGCCCGAAGACGGCCGCCTGCAGTAGCCGGCCCAGTCGCGGACCAAAAACGTCGGCCGCCAGGGTGCCCAGCGCGCCGCGGTAGAGCGTCTCCTCCGGCCACACCGTGCCCAACGGGATGTCGACCAGCAGCCACTTCCACGCGGGTTGCGGTAGGTCGCGGGCGAGCATGCCGGCCCGGACCACCGGGATCGCCGTACTGGTCGCGATGGCCGCTGCCACCACGGTCCCCGACCTCAGGCCGAGCCGGACACCGGAGCGCAGCTCGGCGCCCCGCAACCCCAATCGAGCCCCCACCGCCGCAGCCACCGCGGTGCCGGCCAGGGTCTGCAGCACGGGATACCGGCGACCGGGCAGCTGCATGCCGCCACCATAAGTGGCACACACCGGACTCACAGGGAGCGAGACGAAAATATCGGCGTGCCACCCGACCCGTCATCGCCGACGCCGCCGACGCCCGCCCCACAACTCCTGACCCAGACGCCGCAGTTCAACCACGGCATCTCCCTGCTCGGCGGCTGGTTGCCCATCGCCGTCGAGGTGGTCACGGTGCTCGCGCTCGTCGCGGTCATCGGCTGGCGGACCCGCCGGTGGCGGTTTGTCTGGATCCCGGTCAGCGTGGTTCTCGGCGTACTCGGCGCCCTCGCTGCCCGCACCTACATGAACGCCCAGGGATTGGCGTCCGACCCCGCACCGCTCGAACTGTGGGTCTGGCTGGCGGTCGCCGTGGCCTCGATCGCGGTGGCCGTACTCGGCTGGCGCAGCGCCCGCAACTGGCGGCGCGCGCTGTCCGTACTGGTCATTCCGCTGGCGCTGGTGGCCACCCTGATGGAGCTCAACCGCTGGGTCGGTTATTACCCCAGTGTGCAATCCGCTTGGGGCTCATGGACGGCGGGCCCACTGCCGGATCAGACGGACCTGGCCGCACTGCCGGGTCTGCGCGGCACCTCGCCCTCGACGGGCAAGCTGGTCGAGGTCGCCATCCCCGATGCGGCCAGTGGCTTCAAACATCGCAACGAGTTCGTCTACCTGCCACCGGCCTGGTTCGCCGGGCCCACCCCGCCGACCCTGCCGGTGGTGATGATGATCGCGGGCGAATTCAACACCCCGGCGGACTGGATGCGCAGCGGTAACGTGATGCCCGTGATCGACGGGTACGCGCACGACAACGGCGGTGTGGCCCCGATTTTCGTCTTCGTCGACTCCGGTGGCCGGTTCAACAACGACACCGAATGCGTCAACGGTCCGCGGGGCAATTCCGCGGACCACCTCACCAAAGATGTGCGCCCGTACGTCATCTCCCAGTTCGGGGCGTCGGCGAAACCCGCGAACTGGGGCGTGGTCGGATGGTCGATGGGTGGCACCTGCGCCATCGACCTGACGGTGATGCATCCAGACTTGTTCTCTGCCTTCGAGGACATCGCCGGTGACCACGGTCCCACCTCGGGCACCAAGGACCAGACCATCGACCGGTTGTACGGCGGCGACGCCGCGCAGTGGGCGGCTTTCGACCCCGCCACCGTGATGCGTGCGCACGGCCCGTACCAGGGCGTGTCCGGATGGTTCGAGGACACCGCGAAACCCACCACCAATCAATCTGATTCGGCGAAATTCGGTAACCGCCCGCAGCCGAACACGCCGCTGGGGTTCGGCGGCCACGACGATTGGCATGACACCGACGAGACCGGCGCAGCGCAGGACCTGTGCTCGGTCGGCACCGCGGTGGGCATTTCGTGTTCGGTGCACACGCTGGTCAGCTATCACACGTGGCAGTTCGCCGCGCAGGCGTTCTCCGACGCCCTGCCGTGGATGGCTGATCAGATCCAGACCCCGCAGGCCGAGTCGTCGGCGCGGTGATGGCCACGACCACAGTCGGTGTCGCACAGTGGCACCCGGTGTGCGGCGATCCTGGCCGCAACCTCGCTGCGGCGCTGACTTATATCCGATCGCTGGCCGCTCAGGGCTGCGATCTGATCGTGCTCCCCGAGCTCTGGGCCTCGGGGTACGACTCGGCGTCGCTGGCCCACGACGCGGCGGTGGCAGCCGAGCCACTCGACGGTGAGCGCGGGCGGCAGCTCGCGGAGGCGGCCGCGGAGCACCGGGTGTGGCTGTTCGCGGGTTCGGTGCCCGAGCTAACGCAGGACGGCCGGCTCTTCAATACCGCTGCCGTCTACGCCCCGGACGGCAGCCTCCGGGCCCGACACCGCAAGGTGTACCTGTACACCCCACTGGGCGAGGACGCGGTGTTCACCGCGGGCGCCGGACCGACGGTGGTCGAGGTCGACGGGATCGGCACCGTCGGGCTCAGCGTGTGTTTTGACGGCGACCATCCCGAATACGCCAGGGCATTGCACAATCTCGGTGCGCGCGTTGTCATTTCGATGTCGGCGTACGAAGTGGCGACGGAGTCGTGGTGGGATGTGCTGTATCCCGCCAATGCCCTGGCCAACGGCCAGTGGTGGGTGATGGCCAATCAATGCGGTGGGGTGGGGCCGAACGCGCTGTTGGGACACAGTCGGATCATCAGCCCCGATGGCGCCAGCGTCGCCGAGGCGCCGCGGTGGGGAGAGGTCGGCGGCGAGGCCAGCCTGCTCGTCGCCACGTTGGATCTGGCCGCCGGTGTCGCCGCCGCCGAACATCACGCCGGCGCGCTGTGGGCTGCCGCGCCTATGCCAGAGCGTCTTTGAGGATCAGGTCACACGCCCGCTCGGCGACAGCCATCACGGTGCCCACCGGGTTCACCGACGGGATGGTCGGGAACACCGACGCATCCACCACCCGCAGTCCGGTGACGCCACGGACCCGCAGACTGGGGTCGCACACCGCCAGCGGATCACCGTCGCCGCCCATTCGGCACGTGCCCGAGACGTGGTAGACGGTCTGGTGGGTGGCCCGCAGCGCCTCCGACAGGTCTTCGTCCGATGTCTTCTCGGGGCCGGGAAAGACCTCGCGGACAATCCATTCCGACATGGGCGGCTGCGCTGCCACCTGCCGGGCCAGGCGCACACCTGCGATCAGCGTGGCTTCGTCGCGGCCGTCGGGGTCGGTGAAATAGCGGTAGTCGATCGACGGGGGTTGCGCCGGATCATCGCTGGTGATCCACACCCGCCCCCGGCTGCGCGGCTTCGCCACGTTCGGGACGATGGACACGATGCGCTCCGGCAGCACGGTGCCATAGGTGACGGCGTGGTCGGCGACCGGCTCGACGGGGAAGTGCATCAACACATCCGGCCGGGCGGGACTGTCCTCGCTCAGGCGCACCGCGGCGCCCGCATCCCATCCCGTGGCGCAGGTCTCGGGCACCACCCGGTCGGTCTCCCACACGATCAGCCCCTCGGCGTGATCCATCAGATTCTCACCGACGCCGGGCAGATCGACCAGCACGTCGACGCCGGCGTCGCGCAGCACACCTGCGGGACCGATTCCCGACAGTTGCAACAGCTTCGGCGAATCGATCGACCCGCAGCACACGATCACTTCCCGGCGGGCGCGCAGCTCGGTCAGCTCGCCGTCCTGGTTGCGGACCAGCACGCCGACGGCAGCGCCGTCTTCGA
>JBEVHL010000225.1:0-4837 GCA_040511255.1 Mycobacterium sp.
GCCAAACGCGACGACCTGTATCCCGATCCAGGTTGCTTCGCCCCAACGCCGCCAGACGAGCAGTGCGACCGTGAGTGCCACGCCGATGACCATCGCGACGATCTCGGCGCGGAACATCCAGGCAAATCCTGGAGTCTGCGTTCCGCCGAAACTCGCGTCCCAGGTGTTGGCGAAGGTGTCCCATGGGGGGGTGAACTGGCGGTGCCACTCCTCCGCCTGGGCGTGTAGCCAGGCCAGCCAGTCACCTGTCGTGGAACGCAGATAGATCATCCAGCCGGCCAGCGGCAGCACCGGGACCGCAAGCCAGGGCAGGTCGGACCAGCGCTTGCCCGACGAGGTAAGCCACTGCACGACGAGGGCGATGGCCAGAAACGCGCCGCTGACCCGGACCGTGCACGCCGCCGCCGCGAGTAGGCCCGCGTATACCCACTTGCCGCGTCGGGCCGATAGCCAAGCCGGGAAGGCGAGGCCGAGGAACAACGACTCGGTGTACGGCGCGGCCAGGAAAATGGCCGCCGGGGCGAAGACCCACATGATCACCGCGACCCGACCGGTCCCCAAACCTCCGTCCAGGTCGCCGAGCCGGGCCAAGGCCACGGCAGCCACAGCGCCCGCGACGAACGACACCAGCAGTCCGACGACCACGTGCCGGATGCCGAGCTCGGCTCCGAGGGCCAGTAACGCCGGAAAGCCGGGAAAGAACGCCTCGTTCGGGACGCCCGTCGGTTCGCCGCCGTACCCGTAGAGGGCGATTCCCCAAAAGTGATGGAAGTCCCACTGCTGCCACCGGTCGAGTAGGGGAACGACGAGTCCATTGGCGGCGAACAGCCAGCCGACGGCGCCTGCGACCACCCAGATAGACGCCCGGCTGGCCAACCAGGCCAGCACTGCGTCGCGGTCGGTCTGGTTGATGCGCCGGCGCGCCGACCGCAGCCGGTCATCCGGCGTGGCCGGTTGCGTGTCGGCCGCACCCGCGAGGGCCATCTCCTCGTCGTTGATCATGATGACGCAGGCAGATAGGGCCGCACCGGGTCATGGAGAGGGTGCAGCAAGTCCCGGACGACAACGGCGCACAGCCAGCCCAGGCAGCCGATCCGGATGGCCGTCGCTATCGCGTAGCCGCGAGAACCGATCAGCGGATTGCTGCTGTCGTAGAGGGTCGCGAGGTGCCACCACACGACTACGAAGTACAGCACCTCACCCGCCTGCCAGATCAGCAGGTCGCGCCACCGCGGTCGGGCCAGAGCCGCCAACGGCAGCAGCCATAGCGCGTACTGCGGAGACCAAACCTTGTTCACGAGCAAGAAGGCCGCCACGGCAAGGAACGCCAGCTGCGCCAGCCGCGGTGGTTGTGGAGCGACGAAGGCGAGCACCACGATCGGGATCAGTAGTGCGACGGCGAACACGACAAGCAACGGGTTCAGCCGATCTGGCAGCAGCCCCGGGGCGAGCTGATCCAGCACGTACCACGGAGACCCGAAGTCGGCGCCGCGGTCCGCGTTGAATACGAAGAACTGACGCCACCCATCGGGTGCCCAGAGAAAGACCGGCAGGTTGACTGCGATCCACGCGACGATCGCCGTCCCGACCGCGACGACAAATCGGGAAATGGCACGTGGACGATCGGGGTCCCGCAGCGTGACCAGGAGCAGCGGACCGAGAAGGAGCAGCGGGTAGAGCTTCGCAGCACCGCCCAGCCCGATCAGCAGACCGGCCAGCACCGGCCGCTCCCGGGTCCAGGCAAGAATCGCCAGGGATGTCAGCGCCACCGCGAGCAGATCCCAGTTGATCGTCGCTGTCAGCAACAGCACGGGGGATGCCGCGACGAGCATGCCGTCCCATGGTCGGCGAGTAATGGTGCGGGCCGTGGCGACAACGACGACCAGTGCGGAGACACCCATCAGCACGGCGGTGACGTCATAGAAACGGACGCTCTCGGCGAGCAGCTGTGCGCCGGAATCGGTCGGATCAGTGGCCGTCAACACGCGCGCGGCGGCCGCTGACAGCTGCATCACCGCTCCGGTGACCACCGGGTACTCCAGCGGCGCGTCTCGATAGGCCAGGCCATCGGCCAGCCCGCGTTCTCGATACAGAAACGCCACATCGCTGTAGCACAGGCCAGTCCACAGCGCGCGGTCCTCGCGTTGATCCCAGCCGTCGGACCGGCAACCGGCATCGGCGAGGACGCCGAGCCCGAGCACCACGCAGGTAACTGCGAGGGCTACCCGGACTGGTCCCCACCAGCCTTGACCCGGTGCCGCACGCAGGCCGACCGGGCCGCCCACTGCCTCGCTGAGGGACGCGACGGCGGGGTCGTCGCGGCTCGGCAGCGCGATCGGCTGGTTCACCGGGGCGACGTTAGCCGTCGCGGCAGGCATCGGTTGCTAGGGCTGTGGATCCGGCGCCGACACGACGATGGTCACAGTGGACCCCGGCGGCGCCGCCGTCCCGCCGCCTGGATCCTGACCAATGACCTGGCCGGCCGGAGCCTGGTCGGACTGCTGCTCGACGGCGACCTTGAAGCCCGCGTCCTGCAACGCTCTCCGGGCCTGATTCACCTGCATGCCGATCACGTTCGGCACATCGGCGTCCTGCTGCACAGGCTCGACCGAGACGACGATGGTGACGGTCGAGCCCGGCGGCGCCGTCCCCCCGCCGGGACTCTGGTCGATCACCAGGCCGGCCGGCACCTGGTCGGTCTCCTGCTGCTCGACGGCGACCTGGAAGCCGGCATGCTGCAAGATCCGTTCGGCCTGCTGCTGCGGCCTGCCCAGCACCGACGGCACCTCCACGCCAGGATCTTTGGTGGGTGTTTGGACGACCGTCTTGCAGTCCGGCGGGGTCCCTTCGGTGCCCGGCGGGCACGTCTCGGGAGTGGGCGTCGGGGTCGGGGTCGGGCTGAGATCCTCGCCGATCTCGGAGCGCTCCGGGAACTCCATGATCTCTGCGCCGTCCAAAGCGGCGCTCATGAAGGCGGTCCAGGTTCGAGCCGGATACTGACCGCCCGCAAAGGTGTCCAAGCCGCCCGTGCCGTCCAGCGAGAGCATTGTCGGCGTCTCGGCCGCGTAGTCGGTCTTGAAGTAGGCGACCGACGCGGCAAGCTGCGGGGTGAACCCGGAGAACCAGGAACCCAGATCCTCCGCCTGCCCGGTCTTACCAGCGGCTGGCCGGCCGAGCTCCCGGGCCGCCCGCCCGGTGCCGTTCTCGACGACTTGCGTCATCGCATATGTCACCTCGGCGGTGACCTCGGGCTCGATGACCTGCTCCGGCTCGGGTTCGACCTCATGGCGTACCGCGCCCGACACGTCGGTGACCTTCTGCACCGTGTACCAGTCCACCTGTTTGCCCTGTGCGGCGATGGTGGCGTACGCGTCGGCCATCTGAACCGAGCTGATGGATGCGGTTCCAAGGGTGATCCGCCCGTCCGGCTTCAGGCCCGGTGCATCGTCCGGGATCCCGGCGCGGACCATCGCGTCCATGACCTTGGCCGGGCCGAGTTGCAACGTGAGGTCGACGAAGGCGGTGTTGATGGAGTTCTCGGTGGCGTACAGCAAGTCGACATACCGGCCGTAGTCGGTGTCCCCTTCGTTGTTGACGGGCTTGCCCAGCTTGGGGTCGTCCAACGGAGAGTCGCCCCAGAACCGGCTCTTCAGCGAGATGTCGTTCTCGAACGCGGCGGTCAGGGTGAACGGCTTGACCGTCGACCCCGCTTGCGGCGTCGCGTCGATCGCGTCGTTGAAACTCTGGTTGACCGCATCCGCACCGCCGTACATGGCCACGACGGCACCGTCGCCCGGAACCACGGCCGCCAGTCCGATGTGCAGGTTCTCGACGTTCTCGGTCGGCGCTTCCTCCGTGACGGCGGTGATCGCGGCGGCCTGGGCCTTGGCGTCGAAAGTTGTGACGACGCGCAGTCCGCCCGTCTCGATCTCCGCCGGCTCGATGCCGGCCGCGACCAGCTCCTTCTTCACCTGTTGCAGCAAGTACCCGTTGGGCCCGCCGAACGTGTTGTTCTTCTGCTCGGGCAGGATCTTCGGCGGAACCACGGCGGCTGCTGTCGCTGCGTCCAGCCATCCCTTCTCGACCATGCCATCGAGCACGTACTGGAAGCGCTCGGTGAAGCGTTGCAGGTTCTCCTCACCGAGGGTCGGGTCGTAGTTGCCCGGATTACGGAGAATGGCTGCCAGCGCGGCGCCCTCCTCCAGGGTGAGCTCGCTGATCGGCTTGCCGAAGTACGACTTTGCTGCCGTCTGGACCCCGTAGGTGCCGCGGCCGAACCAGATGGTGTTGAGGTAGTCCTGCAGGATCTGGTCCTTGTCCATCTGCTGGTCGATCTTGACTGCTATGAACAATTCGCGGATCTTCCGGGTGAGCGTTCGTTCTTGGGTCAGGTAGTAGTTCTTGACGTACTGCTGGGTGATTCCCGATCCGCCGCCAGTGATCTCCCCGCCCCGCACGCTGGACCAGGCCGCGCGGACGATGCCAACCGGATCGAAGCCACTGTTCTCGTAGAAACTGCGGTCCTCCGCGGCGATCACCGCCTGCTGCACGTGCGGAGGGATGTCCTCGATGCCGACGCTCTCTCGATTCTCCGCACTGAACCGGCCGAGCTCGGTCTTACCGTCGTTCCAGTAGACGATGGTCGCCTGGGAACGCGAGAAGTCGTTCGCCTCTGGGATGTCGGTCATTGCGAAGGCAACTCCGACGCCGAGGATTCCGAGGAATCCTAGAGCTAGGGCGCCGAGGCCGAGCGCCTTCCAGCTCAGAATCCTGCGCCATCCGCGACGGCGGGCCCGGCCATCCGTCCCTGCCGCTCTGCGCCGCTCATCGGCTGGCG
>JBEVHL010000226.1:0-2936 GCA_040511255.1 Mycobacterium sp.
CTGGGGCGCAGCGTGCTGGGCCTGCTCGGCGCAGGCGACCTCGACGAGGACTCCTGGGAAGAAGTCGAGGACACGCTGCTGATCGCGGATCTGGGCCCGGTGGTGACCGCTTCGGTGATGGCGCAGTTGCGCGCCAAGCTGGCGGTCAGCGGCGCGCGGACCGAAGCCGATGCGCGGGCCGTCCTGCGGGCTGCGCTGATCGCCGAACTCCAGCCCGATCTCGATCGCTCCATCAAGGCGCTGCCGCACGACGACAAGCCGTCGGTGCTGCTGGTCGTCGGAGTGAACGGCACCGGTAAGACCACCACGGTCGGCAAGCTGGCCCGGGTGCTGGTCGCCGACGGCCGCCGCGTCGTGCTCGGCGCCGCCGACACCTTCCGGGCCGCGGCCGCCGATCAGCTGCAGGCGTGGGGGTCGCGGGTGGGGGCCGAGGTGGTCAGGGGCGCCGAGGGCGCCGATCCGGCGTCGGTGGCGTTCGACGCCGTCGACAAGGGCATCGCGGCAGGCGCGGACGTCGTCGTCATCGACACCGCCGGCCGGCTGCACACCAAGACCGGCCTGATGGACGAGCTCGGCAAGGTCAAACGGGTGGTGAGCCGCCGCGCCGCCGTCGACGAGGTGCTGCTGGTGCTGGACGCCACCATCGGGCAGAACGGTCTGGCACAGGCGCGGGTGTTCGCTGAAGTTGTCGAAATCACCGGATTGGTGCTGACCAAGCTCGACGGCACGGCCAAAGGCGGCATCGTCTTCCGGGTGCAGCAGGAGCTGGGTGTGCCGGTCAAGCTCGTCGGGCTCGGTGAGGGCCCCGACGATCTGGCGCCGTTCGAGCCCGCCGCGTTCGTCGACGCGCTCCTCGGCTGACCCGCGTAGCTAGGTCGACGACGGGCGCACGCGGGCCGAAAAACCCGACCCACTGATTGACGTAAACGTCAAACCGCGAGATGTAACCTCCGCGAAACGCAGGTTGCTCACCCGTTCACATAGGCGCAACGTCACAGGTTCCTCGATGAAACAACCACTCAGCATTCTTCTGGCCTAGGTCAACGGTGCCTGGCCGTGGCATGGGCAAAGGAGGAAATCGCGAGTGGACGGATTCCCGATACTGGGTCAACCGGATACCGGTGACACAGCATGGATGCTGGCTAGCGCTGCGCTAGTGCTGCTGATGACGCCTGGGTTGGCGTTCTTCTACGGTGGCATGGTTCGCGCCAAGGGCGTGCTGAACATGATCATGATGAGCATCAGCTCCATGGGTGTGGTCACGGTGCTGTGGGTGCTGTACGGCTACTCGCTGGCCTTCGGCAACGACATGTTCAACCTGTTCGGTAACCCGACGCAGTACTGGGGTCTCAAGGGCCTCATCGGCGGGAACGCGGCTGCCGCAGTGGTGGCCGACCCGAGCGCGGGCATCGACGCCTCGGCGGCTGTCGACATCCCGTTGGCCGGCACCATTCCGCAGACGGTTTTCGTCGCCTTCCAGCTGATGTTCGCGATCATCACCGTGGCCCTGATCTCGGGTGCGGTCGCTGACCGCCTGAAGTTCGGCGGCTGGCTGCTGTTCTCCGGCCTGTGGGTGACCTTCGTCTACTTCCCGGTTGCGCACTGGGTGTTCGCTTTCGACGGCTTCACCGCTGAGTACGGCGGCTGGATCGCCAACAAACTTGCCGCGGTCGACTTCGCAGGTGGTACCGCGGTCCACATCAACGCCGGTACGGCGGGCCTGGTGTTGGCCATCATCCTCGGCAAGCGCCGCGGCTGGCCCGGCACGCCGATGCGGCCGCACAACCTGACGTTCGTGATGTTGGGCGCCGGTCTGCTGTGGTTCGGCTGGTACGGCTTCAACGCGGGCTCGGCTGTCGGTTCCGGAGGCCTGGCCGGTGCCACCTTCGTCACCACGACGGTCGCGACCGCTGCCGCCATGCTCGCCTGGTTGCTCACGGAGAAGATCCGCGACGGCCACGCCACCTCCCTCGGCGCGGCCTCGGGCATCGTGGCCGGCCTGGTTGCCATCACCCCCTCCTGCTCCTCGGTGAATGTCGTTGGCGCACTGGTGATCGGCGTGGTCGCAGGCGTGCTCTGCGCGCTGGCGGTGGGCCTGAAATTCAAGCTGGGCTTTGACGACTCGCTCGACGTCGTCGGTGTCCACCTGGTCGGCGGCATCGCCGGCACGCTGCTGGTCGGCCTGGTGGCCGCACCCGAGGCGGGCGCCGGTGTGACCGGGCTCTTCTACGGCGGCGGGTTCGACCAGTTGTGGCGACAGGCGGTCGGTGCCGGTGCGGTTCTGGCCTATTCGGCCATCGGCACGGCTATCTTGGCTTTGATCGTCAAGTTCACCATCGGTCTGCGTCTTGATGAAGAGGAAGAAGTCAACGGCATCGACGAAGCCGAACACGCTGAAACCGCTTACGACTTCACGACTGTGGGCAGCAGCTCGGTTCTCGGTAGTCACCACCCAGGCTTGGAGGGATAAGAAAAAAATGAAGCTGATCACAGCGATCGTCAAGCCGTTCACGCTTGAAGACGTCAAGACCGGCCTTGAGCAGACGGGTATCCTCGGGATGACCGTCAGCGAGGTTCAGGGCTACGGACGCCAGAAGGGCCACACCGAGGTCTACCGCGGCGCCGAGTACTCGGTCGACTTCGTGCCCAAGGTGCGCGTGGAGGTGGTCGTAGATGATTCCGCCGTTGACAAGGTGGTGGATGTCATCGTCCAGGCTGCCCGCACCGGCAAGATCGGTGACGGCAAAGTATGGGTCAGCCCGGTCGAGACAGTGGTCCGGGTCCGTACAGGCGAACGCGGGAGCGACGCTCTTTGAGGCACAACAACTTCTGACCGTCCTCTATCGGGCAGTGCACCGAGTGAGTGCTTTTCGGTGACGGACCCGAGAGGATTGAGATGAAGCAGACACCAAACCCCGCCGCCGGCGCCTCCCGTT
>JBEVHL010000227.1:0-2807 GCA_040511255.1 Mycobacterium sp.
GTGTGCTCTGGCGGGGTGTCGGGGTTGATCACGCTGCCGTTGTCGTGGACTGACCGCGGCGAGCAGCCGCAGTTGCAGCGTTTGTCGGTGGAGGGCTTGGCCGAGCTTGCCGCCGCGACACGCGCGATCTTCGGTCGTTGATCACGCGGTCTGCTCAGCACATACTCTTGTGTGATGATCGTACACAAGACACAGCTGTCGACCTTGTCCACGCGGGTGTTGCTGACACGACGGCGGCGCCTGGCGGCCCGGCTGGGCGAGGTGGAACAGGTGCTGGCGGGGTCGCTGGTGGAACAGACACGTCGCTGCGGCAAGCCGGACTGCCGTTGCGCAGCTGGGGAGCCGCACGGCCCGTATGTGTATCTGTCCCCGCGCCCCCAAGGGCGCGGCAGGTTGCGGTATGTGCCCGCGGATCTCGTGGCGGCGGTGCGCGCCCGGCTGCGTCGTGGCGAGCAGGTGCAGGCCGTGCTGGCCGAGATCTCCGCGATCAACCTCGAACTGCTGGCCCGGCGGGACCTGAACTGAGCCATGGGTGCCTGCCGCCCGGCACCGTTCTCCGCACACGCGGAGGCGGTGACGGTGTTGGCGAACATGACGATGTCGGCACTGGAAGGCGGCGAGGGTGAACGGCGAACACAAGATCAGCAGTGGGCATCTGAGCCGGTTGGCGGCGGTCTACCTGCGGCAGTCTTCGATGGCCCAGGTCCGCGAACACACCGAGTCCACTGCGCGCCAGTACGCCCTCGAAGACGAGGCGGTGCGCCTGGGCTGGGCCCGCGGCGACGTGCTGGTGATCGACACCGACCTGGGGTTATCGGGGCGGTGGGGCGTGGCCCGGGCTGGGTTCACCGAACTGGTCACCCGGGTCTGCTCCGGGGAGGTCGGCGCGATCTTCGGCATCGAGATCTCCCGGCTGGCCCGCTCGAACGCCGAGGTGGCCCGGCTGATGGAATTCGCCTCGATCACCCAGACGCTGCTCATCGATGCCGACGGTGTCTACGACCCGCGCGATGTCAACGACCGGATGCTGCTCGGCATGAAGTCCACCCTCGGCGAGGTGGAGCTGCACGTGATGGCGCAACGGCTGCAGGCCAGCAAGAAGGCCGCCGCGGCCCGCGGCGAACTGCGCACCCCACTGCCGGTCGGCTATGTCTACGACGCCGCCGGCGAGACGGTGATCGACCCCGACGCCGAGGTGCAGGCCGCGATCCGTGACCTGTTCGCCGGCTTCGCCTCCTGCGGCTCGGCCTACGGTGTGGTCGCCGCGTTCACCGGGCGCCGCTTCCCGCTGCGCGCCTACGGCGGGGCCTGGGGCGGGCAGTTGCGCTGGGGCGCGCTGACCCATGCCCGGGTACTCGGCGTGCTTGGCAATCCCTGCTACGCCGGCGCGTATGTGCATGGCCGGTACACCTCGCGGCGCCGTGTCGACCCCGACGGCACCGTGCACACCGGGCTGGTGGAGCGGCCCCGCAGCCAGTGGCCGGTGCTGATCAACGATCACCACGAGGGCTACATCAGCTGGGCCGACTACCTGGCCATCGAGGCCAGGCTGGCGGCCAACCGCACCAACACCGGCGCTCGGCCGCCGCGCGAGGGATCGGCGTTATGCCAAGGCATCATCGCCTGCGGCTCGTGCGGCAAACCGATGCGCACC
Organism: Mycobacterium sp.; assembly: GCA_040511255.1. Taxonomy (GTDB): domain Bacteria; phylum Actinomycetota; class Actinomycetes; order Mycobacteriales; family Mycobacteriaceae; genus Mycobacterium. The sequence goes on from JBEVHL010000227.1 coordinate 1,655, forward strand.
AACTACCACAGCGACACCCGCCCGGCCTACGAATGCAGCTCCCGCGCCGACCGGCTGACCACCCCGACCTGCCGCTCGGTCACCGCGGCCACCGTCGACGACGCGGTCGCCGAGTTCCTGCTCGCGGCGTTGACACCACACGAGGTCGGTCTGGCGCTGGCCGCCGCCGACCAGGTGGCCGACCGGCACCAGCGCACCAACCGCGCCGCCGAACTGGCCGTGCAACGCGCCCGCTACGAAGCCGACCGCGCCGAACGCGCCTTCCACGCCGTCGAACCGGAAAACCGGCTGGTCGCCCGCAGCCTCGAGACCCGCTGGGAATCCCGCCTTGTCGCTCTTGCCGAAGCCGAGCGGGCGCTCGCCGCCGTGACCGACACGCTGCCACCGATGCCCACCCGAGCGCACCTCGAAGCGCTGGCCGCTGACCTGCCCGGGCTCTGGCACGCGGCCACGACCAGCCACAAGGACCGCAAACGGCTGCTGCGCACCCTCATCGCCGACATCACGCTGCTGCCCGAGCCCGACCAGGACAAGGTGAGCATCGGGATCCGCTGGCACACCGGCGCCCACGACCAAGTACGCGTGCGCCGCGAAGTGCACCCCGGCACGGCGAAGCGCAGCCCCTCACCGGCCGTCGCGCTCATCCGCGAACTCGGCCCAACAACACCGACCTGCGAGCTCGTCGACATCCTCAACGCCAGGGGCATCACCACCGGAACCGGCCGACGCTTCGACGTCAAGGCCGTGCAGTGGATCAGGCACGCCTACCGCATCCCCGCCCCCGCCAGCTACGGCCCCGACGAGATCAGCGTCGCCGACGCCGCCGAGCGGCTCGGCTGCAGCACCAGCGTCGTCTACTACTGGATCGAAACCGCGCAACTACACGCCCGGCGCGGTAGCGGCAACCGCCTGTGCATCCCCTGGAACGAGCGCGTCGAGGCCGCCTGCCGCGCCCGCATCGCCGCGTCCGGACACCTCAAGCCAGCCAACCGCTAACCGCCGGAACTGTCAGTAGCGCAAAGCATCATCGAGCCGAACAGCCACCGATATCCCGAAACACGACTGCAGGAGTGGACAGTATGCAAACACCGTCCCAACCGTGACCGACCGGATCGCGCAGACGGTGGTCAAGTTGTATCTGGAGCCGAAGGTC
>JBEVHL010000228.1:0-5669 GCA_040511255.1 Mycobacterium sp.
GGGCAGATCACCCACGTGTTACTCACCCGTTCGCCACTCGTGTACCCCGAAAGGCCTTACCGTTCGACTTGCATGTGTTAAGCACGCCGCCAGCGTTCGTCCTGAGCCAGAATCAAACTCTCCAAACAAAAACAACCCACACCCAAAGGCACAGGTGGAATTCAAATCAGAGAAATCCGATCTAACAAAAAGACACCAAACAAACTGGCATCAAAATTCACTACATAACCATCCCGCTAAGACAGGAAGACGGGGAGTCCCCCCAACAGAATGGCACCAAACATCAACAAACAAAAACCACCAAACACACTATTGAGTTCTCAAACAACAGACTTCTTTTGTACATCCCCACCGACCGCACACCAAACGTCCCGGCCATATTGGCCGCTTGTCTTGGTGCGGACTGTTGGAAACACCCTGAGTACCAGGGTAATTCCCGGGGAGGTCTTCGCGCTCTCCGGCTTGGCCGGGCCGCTCTGACTTGGACTAAGTTACGTGCCGGAAAACTGAGAGTCAAATCGCCTGGTAGGGGGCGTTTTTCACCAGATCAAGATCAACTGTTCATGCTCCGGCCTTCCGGATACCGGCCACATTTCGCTTGCCGCGGCGCAGGACCAGCCACCGTCCGTGCAGGAAGTCCGTCGTCGCAGGCACCCATTCGTCTGATTCCACGCGGACGTTGTTGACGTAGACGCCGCCTTCAGCCACCGTCCGTCGGGCCGCGCCCTTGCTCGCCACCAGACCACTGGCCACCAACAGGTCGGTGATGGCGTCGGAGCCGCCCGGGCCGAGCTCAGCCACGGAGTCCGCCCCGCTGACCTCCTGCAGTGCCGCAGCGAGCGTGGGTTCGTCCAGATCGCCGAGGTCACCGCGGCCGAAAAGGGCCTGGCTGGCCAACTCGACGCCGGCCGTCGCGGCGGCGCCGTGCACCAGGGTGGTGAACTCCTGCGCCAACCGGCGCTGGGCGGCTCGCTCGTGTGGCCGCGACGTCGTCGCCTCCTCGAGCTCGGCCAGCTCGTCGGCGGTCAGGAAGGTGAACCAGCGCAGATAGCGGATGACATCGGCGTCCGCGGTGTTGAAAAAGTACTGGTACCAGGCGTACGGACTGGTCATCGCGGGATCGAGCCAGACGCTGCCGCCGCCGGTGGATTTGCCGAACTTCGCACCTTCGGAGTCGGTGACCAGCGGCACCGTCAGCGCGTGCACGGTTGCCCCCAGGCGCTGACGGACCAGGCGCACGCCGGCGATGATGTTGCCCCACTGATCGGATCCACCGATCTGCAGCGAGCAGCCATAGCGCCGGTGCAGCTCCACATAGTCGTTGGACTGCAGCAGCATGTAGCTGAACTCCGTGTAGGAGATGCCGTCGCCCTCGAGCCTGCGCTTGATGGTGTCTCGGTCCAACATCACATTCACCGAGAAGTGCTTGCCTACGTCACGCAGGAAGTCGATCGCGGACAGTTGCGAGGTCCACTCCAGGTTGTTGACGATCACCGCACCGGTCGGCGAGTCGTCGAAGTCGACGAACCGTTCCAGCTGTCCGCGGATCCGGTCGGCCCACTCGGCGACGGTGTCGTCGCTGTTGAGGGTGCGTTCACCGGTGTCGCGAGGATCACCGATCATTCCGGTGGCACCGCCGGCCAGCACGATCGGCCGGTGCCCTGCGCGCTGGAACCGACGCAACGCCAGCAACGGCACCAGATTTCCGGCGTGCAGACTCGGCGCGGTGGGGTCGAATCCCGCGTAGACCGTCAGTGGGCCGTTGGCGGCTTCCGCCGCGAGCGCTTCGATATCGGTGGACTGCGCGATCAGGCCGCGCCACTGCAGTTCGTCAAGAATCGTCGTGCTCATAGGTGCTGATCTTTCCGCATCCCCGCGGTCCGGCTACGAGTCGGTTGCTGCTCAGTCGCTCAGACCGGGCGCCGGCGCCCGCGGGCTACGCCGAAACGCCGAGACTTCGGGTCGGTCGGCGAGCCAGAACCGCCACGGCCGGTCGGCGGCCTTACTGACCCCGACCCGGGGACCACTGGCCACCGGTTGACTCTCCCCCAGCACCAGCCGTACCGGGCTGTGCGGATCGAACAAATCAATCCCATTGTCGGACATGGCGATTCCCAGTGCCGAACACAGGTTTCCCGGCCCTCTGGCCAAGGCGCTGTCCCGCACCGTCGCTCCCCGGCGGGCCCGGGCGGTGTCGACACCCTCGGTGACTGCGGCGGCCCGCAGCAGGACGGCCGCCGCGGTGTCGTCGGGCCCGCAGACCACGTTGGCGCAGACGTGGATGCCGTGACTGCGGTACGTGTAGAGCCGCCCCGCCGGCCCGAACATGATGAGGTTGCGCCCCCCGGGCCCGCGATAGGAGTGCGAGGCGGTATCTGGCCAGGGACCGTCCGGAACGCCCCCGTAGGCCTCGACCTCGACGACGGTCGCGGTGACACCGCGGCCCACCAGCGTGGCGCCGAGCAGGAGCTTTGCGGCCGTCACCGGGTCGACCTCCAGCTCCAGACCGCTCACGCGCCTCATTGTGCCGAGCTCGTCGGGGGTTGACACCGGCACCACCCCGGAGGATATTCATCACATGATGAGTTCATCGTCTGGTGAATTGTTGACCAGCAACGACGACGCCGCGATCACCGTGCGCGGACTGCGTGTCGTGCGGGGCAAGACCAAGGTCATCCACGACCTGTCCGTCACCATCGCCCGGGGCACCATCACCGGCCTGCTCGGCCCCTCCGGCTGCGGGAAAACCACGTTGATGCGCTGTGTGGTCGGCACCCAGATCGTCGCCGCCGGCACCATCGACGTGTTGGGACACCCGGCGGGCTCCCCCGCACTGCGGCATCGGGTCGGCTACGTCACGCAGAATCCGACGGTCTACGACGACCTGAAAGTCATCGACAACCTGCGGTACTTCGCCGCGCTCTACGGCACGGCGGCGACGGTCGGCGATGACGTCCTCGACGCCGTCGGCCTCACTGCACAACGCGACGAGTACTGCGGCAACCTGTCCGGCGGCCAACGCAGCCGAGCCTCCCTGGCCTGCGCCCTGGTCGGCGAACCCGACCTGCTCGTGCTGGACGAACCGACCGTCGGCCTGGACCCGGTCCTGCGCGTCGACCTGTGGGACCGGTTCAACGCCCTGGCCCGGCGCGGCACCACCCTGCTGGTCTCCAGCCATGTCATGGACGAGGCCGATCACTGCGGTGATCTGCTGCTGATGCGCGACGGCCACCTGCTCGCCCACACCACGCCGAACCGTCTACGAGAGGACACCCGATGCAACTCGCTGGAGGAAGCGTTTCTGTCGGTCATCCGGCGCAGCACCGCAGCCGCAACCGGCTGACAATTCGGCCGTACCTCGCGACCACCACGCGCATCCTGCGTCAACTGTCGTCCGACCATCGCAGCGTGGCGATGATCCTGGTGGTGCCCAGCGCGGTCATCACGCTGATGTACTTCATGTTCCAGAACGCACCCCAGCTGCCCGGCGCGTCACCGTTCCAGAACGCGTGCCTGATCCTGCTCGGTCTGCTGCCGTTGATCGTGATGTTCCTGATCACGTCGATCTCGATGCAGCGGGAACGGGTGTCGGGGACGTTGGAACGGATTCTGACCACACCGCTGCGGCGACTGGATCTGCTCGCCGCCTACGGCACGGCATTCTCGGCGGCCGCTGCGGCCCAGGCCACCATCGCCTGCGTGCTGGCTTTCTGGCTACTCGGCTTCGAGACCGCCGGCAGCCCGCTCTGGGTGTTCGTCATCGCGATCGTCAACGCGGTGCTCGGAGTGGGGTTGGGTCTGCTGTGCAGTGCATTCGCGCGCACCGAGTTCCAGGCGGTGCAGTTCATGCCGGTGGTGATCGTGCCGCAGTTACTGTTGTGCGGCATCATCGTGCCGCGCGAGATGCTGCCGGATTGGCTGCAGTGGATCAGCAATGTCCTGCCGGCAAGCTACGCACTGGAGGCATTGCGAGAAGTGGGCCAGCATCCCGACCTCACCGCGACGGCGGTCCGCGATATCGGCGTGGTGATCGGTTTCGCGGTGGTGGCGCTGGGCCTGGCCGCCGCCACACTGCGGCGACGGACGCCGTAGGCCTTGGTCACCAAAGACAACCGCCGCCGTCCTGGCCGCCCATCCGGCACGTCCGATACGCGCGAGCGCATCCTGGACAGCGCGCGAGAGTTGTTCGCCAGCAAGGGAATAGGCAAGACGTCCATCCGGGCGATCGCCACCGGCGCCGGCGTGGATTCCGCGCTGGTGCATCACTACTTCGGCACCAAGGAGCAATTGTTCGCCGCGGCGATCAACGTGCCGTTCGATCCAGGCGTGATCCTGGCTCAGTTGCGCACCACACCGGTCGAAGATCTCGGCCGCACGCTGCCGTCGCTGATCCTGCCGCTGTGGGATTCCGACATCGGGGCGGGACTGTTGGCGACGCTGCGCTCGGCAATGGCCGGCGACCAGATCAACATCTTCAGGTCATTTCTGCGCGACGTGGTGGTCACCGAATTGGCAGCCCGGGTCGACAATCCCGCAGGTTCCGGCATCATCCGGGCAGAATTCGTCGCGACCCAGATTCTGGGGGTCGCGATGACGCGCCACATTTTTCAGATCGAGCCGTTCGCCTCGCTGCCGGTGCAACAGATCATCGACACGATCGCGCCGAATCTGCAGCGCTATCTGACGGGCGAACTGTCCAGTCTCAGCAGTTAGGGCGTGTCGGCGGCCGCGGTCAGCCGGGCATGCTCGTCATCGCTGACGTCGGTGGCCTCGTCGATCAGCAACACCGGGATGCCGTCGTCGATGCGGTAGGCACGACGAAGCCGAGGGTTGTAGAGCTGATTGTCGGCGTACAGCAGCGGTCCGCGGTCAGCGGGGCAGACGATGATGCTGAGCAGCTTGGCGTCGAGAGTGGCCACGCTTTAGTTGCCGCCGCTAATGCCGATTCCGCCGTTGCCGATACCGACGCCACCGTTGGGACCGCTGACACCGAACCCACCGAGCACGCCGGGGTTCGACGGGTCGTACTGGTTGATGCCCACGGTGTAGCTGTTGCTGTTGTCCGGCGGGGTCATCCGCGACAGCACCTTCTGCTGGTAGGCCAGGGTGGACTTCAGGGCGTTGATCAGCGGAACCTGATTCGGCCGGTAGTTCAGTGCGTCGGCCAGTTCTGCCCTGTTGGTCTCCGAGGGCTTGACCCCCTGCGCCCGCAGCTGCAGCACCGCGTGCACCAGGTTGGAGACCTGGCCGCCACCCGCCCCGGTGTCGTACTCCTGGCCGATCATGGCAAGCAGCTGATCAGCGGTCTGTGGTGGCGCGGCGTCGGCCGGCGCGGGCGCGGCAGTGGTGGTGTCCGCCTGCGCAGTCCCGGCAGTGATTCCCAGCGTGAACGCGACTGCCAGCCCACCGCTGAGAACTGCGACTCCGACGTTGCGGCCGAGCCGGTTCGTGATGGCACTTGATGTCATGCGATTCCCTTCAACCGTGGAGGCGAGCCTAACAGCGCATCGGAGCTCAGGCAGCATCTGTTACGCACCGGCCAGTTGCGAGCGCACCGCGCTGGTCAGCCTCTTGAAGTGGCCGGTGTCCGGATCCAGATGCCACGCCTGCCGGCTCGGCTTGGGCAGCCCGGCGGCGCGCAGCTCGCTGACATTGGGCCGATAGGTCGC
>JBEVHL010000229.1:0-14263 GCA_040511255.1 Mycobacterium sp.
ATCGCCGACTTCGTCGACGAACACACCACTCCCGCGACCGGCGCCTCGGCGGGTTAAGTGGCGTTAGTGAAACGTGGGCGGTTCTCGCTATCGATTTCCACCCAGGCTTCACGAACGACGCGGCGGGTCAAGACTTAGCGGCCGCCAACGCCTCGTTGAACGTCTTGCTCGGCCGCATCACCGCCGTGGTCTTCTCGACGTCCGGGTAGTAGTAACCGCCGATGTCCACCGACTGTCCCTGCGCCTCGGACAGTTCGGCCACGATGGTCTCTTCGTTCTTGGCCAACGCATCCGCCAGGGCGGTGAAGCGCTCCGCCAGTTCCTTGTCCTCGGTCTGGGCGGCGAGTTCTTCTGCCCAGTACAGCGCGAGGTAGAACTGGCTGCCCCGGTTGTCTAGCTCACCGGTCTTGCGCGACGGGCTCTTGTTGTTGTCCAACAGCTTTCCGGTCGCGGAGTCCAGCGTCTTGGCCAGGATCTTGGCGCGCTCGTTGTCCGTCTTGATGCCCAGGTCCTCCAGGCTGGCGCCCAGTGCGAGGAATTCACCGAGGGAATCCCACCGCAGGTGGTTCTCCTCCACCAGCTGGCTGACGTGCTTGGGTGCCGAACCGCCCGCGCCGGTTTCGTACAACCCACCGCCGGCCATCAGCGGCACGATGGACAGCATCTTCGCGCTGGTGCCCAGCTCGAGGATCGGGAACAGGTCGGTGAGGTAGTCGCGCAGGATGTTGCCGGTCGCGGCGATGGTGTCCTGGCCGCGGCTGGCGCGCTCGATGGTGTGCCGCATGGCCCGGACCTGCGACATGATCTCGATGTCCAGCCCCTCGGTGTCGTGATCCTTGAGGTAGGTGTTGACCTTCTTGCGCAGTTCGTTCTCGTGCGGACGTTCCTGATCGAGCCAGAACACCACCGGCATACCGGAGTTGCGGGCCCGGGTGACGGCCAACTTGACCCAGTCGCGGATCGGCGCGTCGTGTACGACGCACAGCCGCCAGATGTCACCCTCCTCGACGTTCTGCGTCAGCAGCACCTCTCCGGTGGCCAGGTCGACGATGTTCGCCACCCCGGCTTGCCCCTCGGCGATCTCGAAGGTCTTGTCGTGCGAGCCGTACTCCTCGGCCTGCTGCGCCATCAGTCCGACGTTGGGCACGGTGCCCATCGTCGTGGGATCGAACTGACCCTCGGTCTTACAGAAGTTGATGATCTCCTGATAGATCCGGGAGAACGTGGACTCGGGGTTGACCGCCTTGGTGTCCTTGGTCTTTCCGTCGGCGCCGTACATCTTCCCGCCGAGCCGGATCATCGCGGGCATCGAGGCGTCCACGATCACGTCGCTGGGCGAATGGAAGTTGGTGATGCCCTTGGCCGAATCGACCATGGCCAGCTCGGGCCGGTGCTCGTGGCAGGCGTGCAGATCGCGGATGATCTCCTCGCGCTGGGTTTCCGTCAGCGTTTCGATCTTGCTGTAGAGATCGGACAGGCCGTTGTTGACGTTCACGCCGAGCTCGTCGAACAGGGCCTGGTGCTTGGCGAACGCATCCTTGTAGAACACCTTGACCGCGTGGCCGAAGACGATGGGGTGCGACACCTTCATCATCGTCGCCTTGACGTGCAGCGAGAACATCACGCCGGTCTTGTAGGCGTCTTCCATCTGCGCTTCGTAGAACTCGCACAGGGCGTTCTTGCTCATGAACATGCTGTCGATGATGTCGCCGTCGCGCAGCGAGACCTTGGGCTTGAGCACGACGGTCTCGCCACTGCTGGTCTGCAGCTCCATCTTGACGTCGCGGTCACCGTCGAGCGTCAGCGACTTCTCGCCGTGGTAGAAGTCGCCTTCGCGCATGTGCGCGACGTGGGTGCGGGAGGCCATCGACCATTCGTTCATGCTGTGCGGGTGCTTGCGGGCGTACTCTTTGACCGCCTTGGGTGCGCGACGGTCCGAATTACCTTCGCGCAGAACGGGGTTCACCGCACTGCCGAGGCATTTGCCGTACCGCTCGCGCAGCGCCTTGTCCTCGTCGGTCTTCGGGTCCTGCGGCCAGTCCGGCAGCTGGTAGCCCTTGGACTGCAGTTCCTTGATGGCCGCCAGCAGCTGAGGCACCGAGGCGCTGATGTTCGGCAGCTTGATGATGTTCGTCTCGGGCAGTTGCGTCAGCTCACCCAAGGTGGCCAGGTTGTCGGGGACGCGCTGTTCCTCGGTCAGGTAGTCACCGAACTCCGACAGGATGCGCGCCGCCACCGAGATGTCGCTGGACTGGATGTCGATGCCCGCCGGTTCGGCGAAGGTCTGGATGATCGGCAGGAACGCGTAGGTCGCAAGCAGCGGTGCCTCGTCGGTCAGCGTGTAGATGATGGTCGGCTGCTCGGCGCTCATGGTGGTGTTCTCCCGCGTTCAGTTTCGAAGATGGTCTGCGTCTGTAGGTCAGCTATCAGTATCCCGCCGCTGACGACGCTACGTGCGACTCGGGTCCAGAAGTAGGGTTCCCGCCCCATCAAAACGGGACAGATGAGAACACAGTGGCACCGATCGCGCCCCGTGAGATACGCTTTTGCTCGGTCATGAGTGCCAGCGTCAAGCCCCGGCTCGCTGGCCGGCAACCCTCCAACCGCGGTGGGGTGCCCCGGGTGATTGACCAGGTTGGGTAGTCGCTGAGTTTTCGGCAGCGGCCACACGGCAAGCGCGGGTCCTGAGTGATGGGACCCCAGGAGAAGACAGGGAAACCTGATGGAGTCCACATTGTGCATTTGTTGCTGACCCCTTGACCCAGAGTCCGACATTTACGTGTTCGGGCCGTCAAGCGGCGCCCGAACGCATTCCCAGGAGAGAAACATGACCACCACCGAAATCGAGGATCCGAGCGCCAACTGGTCGTTCGAAACCAAGCAGGTCCATGCCGGGCAGTCGCCCGACGCGGCCACCAACGCCCGCGCCCTGCCGATCTACCAGACCACGTCGTACACGTTCGACAACACCGACCACGCCGCCGCCCTGTTCGGCCTGGCCGAGCCGGGCAACATCTACACCAGGATCGGCAACCCCACCACCGACGTCGTCGAGCAGCGCATCGCCGCGCTCGAAGGTGGGGTGGCGGCACTGTTCCTGTCTTCAGGGCAGGCCGCGGAGACCTTCGCGATCCTCAACCTCGCCGCCGCGGGTGATCACATCGTGTCCAGCCCGCGGCTGTACGGCGGCACCTACAACCTGCTGCATTACACCCTGCCGAAGCTGGGCATCGAGACCACGTTCGTCGACGACCCCGACGATCTGGAGTCCTGGCGCGCGGCGGTCCGGCCCAACACCAAGGCGTTCTTCGCCGAGACCATCTCCAACCCGCAGATCGACATCCTGGACACCCCGGGGGTTTCCGGCGTCGCGCACGAAAACGGCGTGCCGTTGATCGTCGACAACACCATCGCCACCCCGTACCTGATCCAGCCACTCGCCCAGGGCGCGGACATCGTCGTGCACTCGGCCACCAAATACCTCGGTGGGCACGGTTCGGCGATTGCCGGCGTGATCGTCGACGGCGGCACCTTCGACTGGACGAACGGCAAGTTCCCCGGCTTCACCGTGCCGGATCCGAGCTACCACGGGGTGGTGTTCGCCGAACTCGGTCCGCCCGCCTACGCGCTCAAGGCCCGGGTGCAGCTGCTGCGCGATCTCGGTTCGGCGGCCTCCCCCTTCAATGCCTTCCTGGTGGCCCAGGGCCTGGAGACGCTCAGCCTGCGCATCGAGCGCCATGTCGCCAACGCGCAGAAGGTGGCCGAATTCCTCGAAGCACGTGACGACGTCCTGCGGGTCAACTACGCCGGCCTGCCCAGCTCTCCGTGGCACGACCGCGCAAAGAAGCTGGCGCCCAAGGGAACCGGTGCGGTGCTGGCCTTCGAACTGGCCGGCGGCGTGGATGCGGGCAAGGCGTTCGTCAACGCGTTGACGCTGCACAGCCACGTCGCCAACATCGGTGATGTGCGCTCACTGGTGATCCATCCCGCGTCGACCACGCACGCCCAGCTGTCCCCCGCCGAACAGGTCGCCACCGGGGTCACGCCCGGCCTGGTACGCCTGGCGGTCGGCATCGAAGGTATCGACGACATCCTCGCCGACCTGGAGCAGGGATTCGCGGCCTCCCACACCGTCGGTTCGGCCGCTGTCGCCGATCCGAACGCTGTGGCCGCGTTCTAGGGAATGCGAGATGACCATCTTCGATGAGCGCATTGTGACGCTGCCTGCCGAAGGCGAGATCGGTGTGGTCGACATCGGCCCGCTGACGCTGGAGAACGGCACCGTGCTCGACGACGTCAGCATCGCCGTGCAGCGCTGGGGCGAGTTGTCCCCGACCAGGGACAACGTCGTCGTGGTGCTGCACGCACTGACCGGCGACTCCCACATCACCGGGCCCGCCGGCCCCGGCCATCCGACCCCCGGCTGGTGGGACGGGGTGGCCGGTCCCGGCGCACCGATCGACACCGACCGGTGGTGCGCGATCTCCACCAACGTGCTCGGCGGCTGCCGCGGCTCCACCGGACCCAGTTCGCGGGCCCGGGACGGTAAACCGTGGGGCTCCCGGTTCCCCCTGGTCTCGATCAGGGACCAGGTGCGCGCCGACATCGCCGCGTTGGCGGCACTGGGCATCACCGAGGTCGCCGCGGTGGTCGGCGGCTCGATGGGCGGCGCCCGGGCGCTGGAGTGGGCCATCGGCCACCCCGATTCGGTGCGTGCGGCACTGGTGCTGGCCGTCGGGGCCCGCGCCACCGCCGACCAGATCGGTACACAGAGCACGCAGATCGCCGCGATCAAGGCCGACCCGGATTGGCAGGGCGGCGACTATCACGGTTCCGGTCGGCTGCCCGAGGCCGGCCTGCAGATCGCCCGCCGGTTTGCGCACCTGACCTACCGCGGCGAAGCTGAACTGGATGACCGGTTCACCAACGCCGCCCAGGACAACGAGGATCCACTGGCCGGCGGCCGCTATGCGGTGCAGAGCTACCTGGAGCATCAGGGTGAGAAGTTGGTATCGCGGTTCGACGCGGGCAGTTACGTGATCCTCTCGGAGTCGCTGTCCAGCCACGACGTCGGCCGCGGCCGGGGCGGGGTGGCGGCAGCGCTGCAATCCTGTTCGGTACCAACGGTGGTCGGCGGCATCACCTCCGACCGGCTCTACCCGCTGCGCCTGCAGGAGGAACTGGCCGACCTGCTGCCCGGCTGTACCGGCCTCAACGTCGTCGAATCCAGCTACGGCCACGACGGATTCCTCGTCGAGTCGGATGCCGTCGGCGTCCTGATCCGCCGCACGCTCGAGCTGGCGGCACAGTGACCCGGTCCCAACAGGCGCTGTCGTTTGGCTCAGCGGCGTCCGCTTACGAGCGGGGCCGGCCCTCTTACCCGCCGGACGCCATCGACTGGTTGCTGCCGCCCGGCGCGCAGACGGTGCTGGATCTCGGTGCGGGCACCGGCAAGTTGACGGCCCGGCTGGTGGAACGCGGCCTGGACGTGGTGGCTGTCGATCCGATCGCCGAGATGCTGGAGGTGCTGAGCGACTCGCTGCCCGACACACCGGCCCTGCTGGGCACCGCCGAAGAAATCCCGTTGGCGGACAACAGCGTTGACGCTGTCCTGGTGGCGCAGGCCTGGCACTGGGTGGACCCCGAGCGTGCCGTCCCGGAGGCGGCCAGGGTGCTGCGCCCGGGCGGGCGGCTCGGGTTGGTGTGGAACACCCGCGACGAACGGCTGGGCTGGGTCAAGGATCTCGGCCGGATCATCGGGCACGAGCATGATCCGTTCACCCATCAGGTGCCGCTGCCCGCGCCGTTCAAGAACGTGCAGCGCCACCAGGTCGAGTGGACGAATTACCTCACGCCGCAAGCGGTTATCGACCTGGTGGCATCACGCAGCTACTGCATCACCTCACCGACCGAGGTGCGGGACCGCACCCTGGAGCGGGTACGGGAACTTCTGAACACCCATCCCGCACTGGCACATTCGACCGGCCTGGCCATGCCGTATGTCACGGTGTGCATCCGGGCCGAGCTGGACAGCTGAGGTCGCTCACGTTCCGCTGATACCGGCGCCGGCCAGCCATTTCTTGGCGATGTCGGCGAGGTTGGTTCCGGTGGCGGCCTCGGCGTTCATCTTGACGAGATCGTCGGTGGTGAGCTTCGCCGAGACGGCGTTGAGCGTCTTGGTGATGGCGTCGGTCTCCTTCGCGGTCTTGATCACCGGGACGACGTTCTCGGAGGCAAACAGGTTCTTGTCGTCTTCCAGGGCGACGAGGTTGTTCGTGACGATGCCGGGGTCGGTGCTGAAGATGTCGCCGGCCTGGATCTGCCCGTTGGTCAGAGCCGTCATCGTCAGGGTGCCGCCGGCGTCGAGGGTGACGAATTCCTTGAAGTTCAGCCCGTATACATCGCGCAGCCCGATCAGGCCCTGGGCGCGGGTCTTCCATTCCGGCGGCCCGCCGAACACGATCTCACCGGCGACCGGTTTGAGGTCCGAGATGGTCTTCAGCTTGTATTTGTCGGCGGTCGCCTTGGTGACCGTGACGGAGTCCTTGTCCTGCGCGGCCGACGGCGTCAACAGCGAGATGCCTTCTGGCACCTTGGACGTCAGCTCGGTGGTCACTGCCTCGCTGGCCGACGCGGTGGACTTCGGATCGAGATACTTCAACAGTGAGCCGGTGTACTCCGGGATCAGGTCGATCGACCCGTCCTTGAGCGCCGTCATGTAGACCTCGCGGCTGCCGATGTTGAACTGTTCCTTGACCTTCACCCCGGCACTCTGCAGCGCCTGCGAATAGATGCTGGCGATCAGCTGGCTCTCGGTGAAGTCGGCGGATCCGATGATCACCTCCGACCCCGACGAGCCCTTGGTGTCCCCGCCGCCGGAGAGCGGATCATCACCTCCGCTGCCGCCGCAGGCAGACAACGCGAGCACCGACGTGAGGGCCAGGGCCGAGAGGATGGTGCGCTTCTTCATGGTTTCTCTCCTGATGGGGTAAGGACGGATGTAACTGGTGAGCTGGACTTGGCGGCGGTGCGCCGCAGACCCGGGGACACGATGATCCGGCCGAGCCAGGCGAAGGTGAATTCGAGAAGCAACGCGAGCACGGCGACCAGGATGGCGCCGCCGGCCATCTGGGCGAAATTCGCCTGTGCCCGGCCGTCGAGGATGAACCGGCCCAGACCCTGCAGCCCGAGATAGGCGGCGATGGTGGCAGTCGAAACGATCTGCAGTGTCGAGCTTCTCACTCCGGAGATCAACAGCGGCAGGGCACACGGCAGCTGCACCCGGACCAGGATCTGTCGCTTGGTGTAGCCCATGCCGCGGGCCGCGCCCACCGCGTCGGGGTCGGCGTTCTGGATGCCGGCATAGGTGCCGGTGAGGATCGGCGGCACCGCCAGCAGGACCAGCACCACGATGGTGGGCAGGACGTACACGAGTTGGCCGGTGACCACCGGTGAGATGACCAGGAAAAGCAGCACCAGCAGGCCCAGCGACGGCAGGGCGCGCAACGCGTTGGCCAACCCGGCGACCAGCGCTTCACCCCGTCCGGTGTAGCCGATCAGGATCCCCAGCGGCACCCCGATCGCCAGTGCCAGCAGCAGTGCGATGGCCGAATACAGCAGGTGGTAGCCGATCTGCGTCGGGATGCCGTCGGTGCCGGTCCAGTTGGTCGGGTCGGTGAACCAGCCGATGATGTTCACGAGGTGACCGTCTTCTGCCGCCACGGGGTCAGCAGCTTGTTCAGGAAGATGATGGCGCCGTCGAAGATGACCGCGAGCACCACGCACATCACGACACCGATGATCAGCGGAGTGTAAAGCCGCAGCTGGAACCCCTGGGTGAACAGCGAACCCAGCTGCGGGATGCCCAGTAGCGCAGCCATGGTGACGATGCTGACGTTGGAGACCACCGCGACGCGCAGGCCGGCGGCGATGACGGGCACCGCGACGGGCAGTTCGACCAGGAGTAGCCGCTGCCAGCCGCGATATCCCATCGCCTCCGCGGCGGCCACGGTGTCATGCGGAACGGAGTTCAGCCCGTCGGCGACGACGCGCACCAGCAGCGCCAGGGTGTAAAGCGTCAGTGCGACAACGATGTTGATGGGGTCGAGGATCTTGGTGCCGAGTATCACCGGCAGGATGATGAACAGCGCCAGTGACGGGATCGTGTAGAGCAGACCGGCGGTGCCGACGATGGCGGCATGCCCGCGCCCCCACCGATGCGCCCACCACCCCAGCGGCAGCGCGAGGATGAGTCCGATCAGGGTCGGTGCCAACGTCAGCCAGACGTGGCTGATGGTGAGCTCGACGATGCGATCGATGTTCGACGAGAGCCAGTTCATGCCGAGACACTCCCCCGATCGCTTCGCTCTTGCCCGCCGGCTCCCGCCCTCGCCTCTCTGGCCCGCCTGATGGCGTCGATGACGTCGTGATCGGTGGCGGTGCCGAGCAACACTCCCGATTCGTCGGTGACAACGCACCGCCCACTCGGGCTCGACAGTGCCGAGTTGAGCAAGTCGCGCAGCGGGTCCCCGCGGCGGGCCGCGGTGCCGCTGAGGTTGACGTCAACGTCCTGCACGCGGTCGCCGCGGATGTTCGCGGTGTCGACCCACCCGATCGGCGCGTTGCCTTTGTCCACCACCAGTACCCACCGGCCCGGTACCGATGGAATGGTCGAAACATCTTGTCCCACAGTAACTGTCGGCTCGTCAGCCAGCGTCAACAGGTCATCGGAGGTATGGAAGCCCAGGGCCCGATAGCCGCGCGCGGAGCCGACGAAGTCGGCCACAAAGGTGTCCTGCGGCGCCGCCAGCAGGTCGGCGGGCGTCGCCGCCTGGGCGAGATTTCCGCCTTCGCGCAGCACCACCACCTGATCGCCCAGCTTGAGCGCCTCGTCGATGTCGTGCGTGACCATCACGATGGTCTTGGAGATGTCGGCCTGCAGGCGCAGGAACTCGTCCTGCAGCTGATTACGGACTATCGGGTCGACGGCGCTGAACGGCTCGTCCATCAGCAGGAAGGGTGGATCGGTGGCCAGCGCGCGGGCCACCCCCACCCGCTGCTGCTGTCCGCCCGACAGCTGCCAGGGGTACCGGCGGGCGAACTTCGCGTCGAGCCCCACCCGCTCCAAGAGTTCCATTGCCGCCGAACGCGTTTCCTTCTTGCTCCCGCCGAGCAACCGCGGGAGTGCGGCCACGTTGTCGACAACCGTGCGATGGGGGAACAGGCCGGCGTTCTGGATGACGTAACCGATTCTGCGGCGCAGGGCCACCCTGTCGAGGGTCTGCGTATCGACGCCGTCGAGTTCGATCGTGCCGGAGGTCGGCTCGATCAGCCGGTTGATCATCCGCATCGAGGTGGTCTTGCCGCAGCCGGACGGACCGACCAGGACGGTGATCTGCCCGCTGGGCGCCTCGAGGGTGAGGTTGTCGACGGCAACGGTGCCGTCGGGGTACACCTTGGAGACTTGGTCGAACGTGATCATGACGGTCCTTCTGCCAGGCCCGATTTCGGGGAACTGCTCAGCCGTGCCGATGCCACCGCCGCGGCTGACATCAACATCCGACCGTACTGTGCCGCCTGCGGCGAGGTGACCCGATAACTCGGAATGACCAGGCTCAGGGCGGCGACGATGCGAGTCTGCGACATTACCGGGCAGGCGATCGCGGTGACGTCGGTCTCGACACCGCGCTCCACGACGACGTATCCGTCGTCGGGCACCTTGCCTCTGAGCGCATGACCTGCCGCCGAGGTGTCCAGGGGCACGGTGCGACCCACCCAGCTGGCGTGCCGCACCGAATGGGTGCCTTCGACGATGCCGATGTACAGGGCGGTGCCGGCATGTCCTTCGACGCTGAGATACACGGATTCGCCGGTCTCGGTGGCCAGTTCTTCCATTGCGGCCCTGGCCAGGTCGATCAGTGACTCATTGCTCAGCGCCTGCGCGCCGAGCTGCACCAGGCGACTTCCCGGCCGGTATGTCCCGGACTCGCCCTTGCTGACAAAGCCGGCGCTCTCCAGGGTGCGCAGCAGTCTCAGCGCGGTGCTGGGCGCCAGGTTGCAGTCCCTGGCGGTATCGGCGAGATTGGCTCCGCCGCTGTCGCACACGCTGGCCAGCAGGGCCAGCGCGCGTTCGACAGTGCGGGTTGCCGGTTCGACCACGACGAACCCCCTCGGCCTCGCTCTCGCTACGAACCTACGATCCGGAGGTTTCGGCGTGTCTCTCCGGCATTGCCACTAGGTAAAATCTCCACTCCACTTGGTGGAATCTGCGAGGTCGTCGGCGATGATAAATCGCGTCGCCCCGCCTGCGATGGTGAACGAGAGGAACCCATTGATCGAGCTGGCCGGCACCGGGACCATCGGCGATGTCGTCGCGCTCGCGGACCGCAGCACCGAGGTCTCGGTGTCCCCCGACGTCGTCGACGCGGTCCGCCGGGCGCACCGGCAGGCGGCCGACCTCAGCACCCGGTTCGCCACCTACGGGCGGACCACCGGCGTCGGGGCGAACCGCATGGTGGCCGTGGCCGTCGACGATCCAGAATTCGGGATGCGGCTGCTGCGTAGCCACGCCGTCGACGCCGGCGATCCACTCGATGACCGGACGGTGCGGGCGATGCTCGCCGTGCGCCTCATCCAACTCTGCGTGCCCGGCGCCGGACTCGACCCGACGATCCTGGACGGGCTCGTGCGCATGCTCAACGACAATGCCCTGCCGGAACTGCTGCAGTACGCCTCCATCGGCACCGGGGACCTGGCGGCGCTGGCCGGGACCGCGTTGACGTTGATCGGCGAGCGGCCCGCCACCGCCGCGCTGACGCCGATGCCGCCGTGGGGCGCCGACAGTGCGCTGCCCTTCATGAGCAGCAGCGCCCTGACGGTCGGTCGCAGTTGCCTGGCCGCGGATGAGCTCCGGCGCCTGGAGCGCGCGTCGAGCGTGATCTATCTGCTGAGCTTCCTCGGCCTGGACGGCAATCCCTCGGCGCTGTCCTCCACCGCCGCGCGGGCGGCCGCCGCGACACAGGTGGAGATGGTGGCCGCCCGGCTGCGCGCCCTGTTGGCGGACGATCGACGACCGGAGCGCACAGCGGCCCGCATCCAGGATCCCTACGGGTTGCGGGTGTACCCGGTCTCGCAGGGCAGTGTCGTCGCATCGGTGGATTCGCTTGTCCGGCAGCTGGAACGGACGATGAACGCCGCGCAGGAGAACCCCCTGTTCGACGTCGAAGGTGACCAAGTGATCCACCACGGCGCCTTCTATCAGGCCTCGTTGTCCCTCGAGCTGGACGGCGCCACCCTCGCGTTGGCGCTGACCGCACCCATCACGCATTCGCGGATCAGGATGCTCAACGATCCGGACACCAACGGCGGCAACGCTTTTCTCGCGACCGGCCCGGACGGATCGTCCGGGCTGATGATGGTCGAATACGTCGCCGCGGGGGCGATCGCCGAGATCAGGAACGCCGCGCAACCGGCATCTGTTGGCACACTGGTGTTGTCGCGGGGTTCGGAGGAGGACGCCACCTTCGCCTCCCAGGGCGCACTGCAACTGGAGCGGTCGGTGGCTGCGTACCGCGTGTTGCTCTGCTGTGAGCTGGTCGGTGCGGTGCGACTACTGCGCCAGCGTGGGCTCGAGGACCGATTTGTCGGTGCGCTCGGCGAGGCACTGGCGATCGCCGCCGTCCTGCCCCGCAACGACGAGGACCGGGACCTGCGCGGCGATATCGCCACCGCAGATCTGCTTCTCGACGATCTGGGCCGACTGGTGGACTAGAGCAGATCGACGACTCCTCCGCATCGCTCGTGCCTCGCTCTGAATCGTCGTCCGGCTAGCTAGCTGGTGCCCAGCGGGTCGATGGTCCATGCCGTGTAGATGACGGCGGCGCCCACCGCGGCCATCGTGACGAAGTCAATTCCCTTGCTGCGCACCACCAACAGCCCGGCTCGGTCCTCGGACAGCAGCAGCCGCAACGCGGCGGCCACCCCGACACCGATACCGATCAGCAGCGCGCCGCGGCGCCAGAAGCTGGCCGCGACCAGCACCAGCGCGGTGACGAAAATCAGCCCGACCACCACGATCGGCCACTGCGCGCGGGACGCGGCGGCGATGTTCACAGACCGCGTTCCGCCCGCTCGACGACGTTGGTCAGCAGGAAAGCCCGGGTCAGCGGTCCCACCCCGCCGGGGTTCGGGGAGATGTGGCCGGCGATGTCCCACACGCCGGGATGCACGTCACCGGTCAGCTTGCCGTCGACGCGGCTGACGCCGACATCCACCACCGCAGCGCCGGGCCGGACCATGTCGGCGGTCAGCATGTGCGGCACCCCGACGGCGGCGACGATGATGTCGGCCTGCCGGGTCAGGGCGGGTAGATCACGAGTTCCGGTGTGGCACAACGTCACTGTGGCGTTCTCGGAACGACGGGTGAGCAGCAGTCCCAGCGGCCTGCCCACGGTGATACCGCGTCCGATCACCACCACGTGGGCGCCGGCGATCTCGACGTCGTAGCGCCGCAGCAGATGCACGATGCCGCGCGGGGTGCACGGCAGCGGCGCTTCCTTGCCGAGCACCAGCCTGCCGAGGTTGGTCGGGTGCAGACCGTCGGCATCCTTGTCGGGGTCGACGCGTTCCAGTGCGGCGTTCTCGTCCAGGTGCTTGGGCAGCGGCAATTGCACGATGTAGCCGGTGCACTCGGGGTTGGCGTTGAGTTCGTCGATGGTCGCGTCGAGTTCGGCGGCACTGACGTCGGCGGGCAGGTCCCGGCGGATGGAGGTAATGCCGACCTTCGCGCAGTCGGCGTGCTTACCGCGCACGTACGCCTGCGAGCCGGGGTCGTCGCCGACCAGGATCGTGCCGAGACCCGGCGTGCGACCCTGCGCGGTCAATGCCGCGACCCGTTCTTTGAGGTCGACGAAAATCTCATCGCGTGTGGCCTTGCCGTCCAGCGTGATTGCACCCACGGGCACCATTCTGTCATTCACTCTCATTGACATGTGTCTGCCCACGTGTTGGGCTGCGGCAATGGACAGCCCTCCAGATGTGTTCAGTCCGGCCCGGCTCGGGCCGCTGACCCTGCGTAACCGCATCATCAAGGCCGCGACGTTCGAGGCGGCCACCCCTGAGTCGCTGGTCACCGACGACCTGATCAACTACCACCGCCGCCCCGCGGCCGGCGGCCTCGGCATGACGACCGTCGCGTATCTGGCAGTGACGCCCGGTGGCCGCACCCAGGGCAAGGTCATCTGGATGCGGCCGGAAGCGGTCCCGGGCCTGCAGCGGCTGACTGACGCGATCCACGCCGAGGGCGCGTTGATCAGCGCGCAGATCGCCCACGCCGGACCCGTCGCCGACGCCGGCTCCAACGGTGTCGAGGCGCTGGCGCCGATGACCACCAAACGCTTCCGGGCCGCCACCCGTGCCGATATCGACGACGTCGTCGCTGCCCACGCCAGGGCCGCCCGGTTCGCCATCGACGCCGGGTTCGACGCCATCGAGATCCACCTCGGGCACAACTATTTCTGCAGCGCGTTCCTCAGCCCGCTGCTCAATCGCCGCGACGACGAGTTCGGCGGGTCGTTGGCGAACCGCGCGAAGGTGGCGCGCGCGGTGGTGGCGGCCGTGCGCGAGGCGGTCGACGATGCGGGGGCAGGCAAGATCGCGGTCACCGCCAAGCTCAACATGGCCGACGGGGTGGACGGCGGCATCACCGTCGAGGAATCGTTGCAGACGGCCCACTGGCTGCAGGACGACGGCGGCCTGGACGCGATCGAGCTGACCGCGGGCAGTTCACTGGTCAATCCGATGTACATGTTCCGCGGCGGAGCCCCGGGCAAGGACGTCCCGCAACTGGCCAAGATCATGCGCGAATACCCCTACCACGACGCGTATCTGCTCGACGACGCCCGGCAGTTCCGCGCCGAGCTGTCCCTGCCGTTGGTCCTGCTCGGCGGCATCACCAACCGGGCCGCGATGGACCTGGCGATGGCCGAGGGATTCGATTTCGTCGCGATGGGCCGGGCGTTGCTCGCCGAGCCCGACCTGCTCAACCGGATCAAGGCCGACGGCGCTGCGCACACAGTGACCTCGGTGTGTACGCACACCAATGACTGCATGATGACCATCTACAGCCACACCCACTGCGTGCTGACCGGCGCACCCGACTGATCGACGGGCAGCCGAACACGGCACAGCACCGAACGCGTCCGGCGGCTCACTACCGTTAGAGTTGGAGCCAATGAGCCGACCAGCCGCACCCGCGTTGACCGTT
>JBEVHL010000230.1:0-6986 GCA_040511255.1 Mycobacterium sp.
TCTTCAGCACCTCCATCGCGGTGGCCAGGTGGCCCAGACCGAGGCCGACCTGCGGGCCTGCCGCCAGTGCCGCCGGCGCGCCCATCTCTTCACCGACAGCGTCGGCCAGATCGGCGGCACGCTTCTGGTACTCGACAAGAATGGCACCGAGCACGTCGAGCCGTTCCTCGCGAGTGGACTGTGACCAGGTGGTGAAGGCCTTGCGAGCCGCCTCGACCGCATGGTCGACGTCGGCCGTGGCGCCAAGGGCGATCCGCCCGGAAACCTTTTCAGTGGTCGGGTTGTCGACGTCAAGGCTTCTCGGCTCGACCGGATCAACCCACTGACCGTTGATGTAGAACCTCAGATATTCACGCATGACTTCACTGTGACTCAGAGTCGCCAACTTCGGGCTGGTTTTGGACGCGTCCGTTACCAGAATTGGTTCTGGTGGCCACAGCACGCCGAGCGGGGGTTGACGCGACCGGACGCGGTCCGACACACTTCACTGAACACGTTCAGTGAAACGGGAGGCGGGGAGTCGATGCGGGCGTCTGACGCGGTGATCACGCACTACGACCCGTTTTCCGCCGAGTGCCTCGAAGATCCCTACCCGTACTACGCATGGCTGCGTGATCAGCACCCGCTGTACTACGTCGAGGAATACGACACCTGGGTGGTGTCCCGGTTCGACGATGTCTGGACCATGCTCGGGGACCCCGAATTGCCGATCGAAGCTCGCGAGGGCACGGTGCCGACCCGCGACGAGATGCTCGCGCGCAACGACGGTCCCGTACCCCCTGCCCCGCTGTCACCCGTCGGCGGCTTCACCCGGGTCGATCAACCCCATCAGGGCCGGCTACGCGGCTTCCTCAACAAACCGTTCCGGCCCCGGTCGGTCTCGCAGCTGGAGGACTGGTTCCGCGAGATGGTGCGTGCGGACCTGCCGGGCGTGCTGGCCCAGGGACAGTTCAATCTGCCTGACGTCTTCGGCATCTGGACGGCCCGCACCATGTGCCACCTCGCCGGCCTGCCCTTGGAGATGGCGGCCGACCTCCGAGACGCGATCAACGAGTCATCTGCTGCCATCGGTAACCCGGGTCTCGGCTTGAATCCGATCGACGGGCTGCGGCGCATCAACCGCACCGCCCACCTCGCCGTCGCTCAGCGCCGTGAAGCCGGAGCCGATGGCGACCGACCGTTCGTCGACGGACCGATCAACGCACTGTTCGACGGTCGTTCGCTCTCAGACCGCGAGGTGGCGGCCCAGCTGCTCGTACCCCTGATCGGCGGCATTGAGACGGTGCCAAAGGTGACCTCTCACGGGCTGTGGGAGCTGACAAAGCACCCCGACCAACTCGCCGCCGTCCGCGCCGACCTGACCGCGAACACCCCGGTCGCGTTCGACGAGATGTCCCGCTACTGCGGTCCTGCGCAATGGTTTTCCCGAACGGTGACCGCACCCGTCGAGATCCTGGGCCACCACCTGACGCCGGGCCAGCGCATCATCTTCTTGATTCAGTCCGCTCAACGGGACCCGCGCGAATTCACCGAGCCCGACGCGTTCCGCTGGGATCGGCCGATGACGCGAACACTGTCCTTCGGCCACGGCGGCCACTTCTGCATGGGCGTGCATCTGGCCAAGATGGAGGGCCGGGTGATTCTGCAGGAATTCCTTTCCGCCGTCGAGGAATTCGACTTCGACGAAGCTGCCGCCGTGCGGAGTGCCTCCAGTTTCCAAAAGGGCTGGGATGTCCTGCCGGTGCGCATCCAGTCGTTGGCCGAGGGAGCCGTGCGCGCGTGACCACAGGGACCGTCGCCACCGTTCGCGGCCCACGCTCCGTCGCCGACCTCGGGCGCACCCTGATGCACGAGCACATTTTCGCGGTGTCCGCGGCGCTGGCCAACGACCGCCCGGAACTCGCCTACCCCAACGGCAAGCAGGCGGCGCTCGATGCCGTCGTCGCCCGCCTGAACCAGGTCAAGGACGCCGGAATCGACACCATCGTCGACGTCACCGTCTTCGGCCACGACCGCGACATCCCCAGCCTGGTCGAGATCAACGCCCGCGTTGACCTGAACATCATTGTCGCCACAGGGTTTTACACCGAGGATCTGCCGTCGAAAACCTTCGAACTCCGCCACGGTCTGGCCCGGGCGCGCGGCGGCAACTTCTTCGTCGATGTGTTCCTCGCCGATATCGTCGACGGCATCGGCGCCACCGGTGTTCATGCCGGAATCATCAAATGTGTCACCGGCCCTCACGGTCTCACTCGCGGCTCGAAGGGACTACTACGGGCCTCGGCGATCGCCGCCCGCGAGACGGGTGTGCCGATCACGACGCACTCCGATCCGCACACGCGCGGAGGGCTGGAGCAGCTCGCACTGTTCGCCGCCGAGAAGGTGGATCTCACCCGCGTGGTGATCGGCCACAGCGGCGACACCACCGACCTCGACTACCTCAAGGCGGTGATGGACACCGGCGCCACCATGGCCTCAGACCGGTTCGGTTACGCCCTTGAGGGCACACCGACGATGCAGGAACGGGTGGCGGTGATCGCCGCCCTGTGCGGCCAGGGTTATGCCGACCGGATCGTGGTGTCACACGACGCGATGCTGCACACCGACTGGCTGGAGCCCGCATACCTCGCGCAGTACCCGGACTGGACGCCCACGTACATCCCGACCTCGGTGGTACCCGCGTTACGCGACGCCGGTGTCTCCGACGCCGACGTGCATCAGATCCTCGTCGACACCCCAGCCCGTCTGCTGGCGTGCGCGGCACCCAGCTGAGAAGGAGCGCCACCATCAGCACACCTGAACATCCACAACCGAAGTCGCCCGTCCGACGAGCGCTCGCCGAGCGGCGAGTCACCACCGGCCCGTGGATCACCCTCACCGATCCGGGCATCGTCGAGGCACTCGCCAAGCTGGATCTCGACTACCTGGTGATCGACTGCCAGCACGGCGCCGCTGATCTTGGCGCGCTGCTCCCAATGCTGCGGGCGGCGGCGATCCACGACAAGCCCGTCCTCATCCGGGTGCCCGCCAACGAGCCGTGGCAGATCATGCGCGCACTCGACCTCGGCGCCGCCGGGGTGATCGTGCCCATGGTCAACACAGCGGCGGAAGCTGCAGCGGCGGCATCGGCGATGCTCTACCCGCCACACGGCGAGCGGTCCTACGGGCCGCTGCGGCCCTCCCCCGGTGGTGGATTCCTCCCTGGCGACGGTCCCGTGCTTCTGGTCATGATCGAGACCGCTCAGGGGTTGGCCGAGGTCGACGAGATTGCCTCGACACCCGGCGTCGACGGTTTGTTCGTTGGCCCCATCGACTTGGCGCTGGGCATCGGCGCCGTGTCAGACGGCAAGGTGCTCAAAGGAATTGGTGCGGAGGCGACCCTGTCGGCAGTCGACGTCATCGCTGCGGCCGCACTCAAGCACGACAGGGTGTTGGCCGGCGCGGTCTTCACGCCCGATCATGCCCGCGCGATGACCCGCGCCGGGGTACGACTGCAGGTGTTCGGCTCCGACGGGCAGTGGCTGTCCGCGGGCGCCAAGGCCGCCCGTGCGCTGACCGACGAACTCACCGCGGAGGTCGGGCCGTGAAAGCGCTGATCACCAACCCGTCGATGACGCCGCCGGACGCCATCACCGCGCCACTGCGCGAGATCGCCGAAATAGTCTCGGTGCCAGATGGTTCCGCCGAGGCACTGCTGGAGGCGGCCCGCGATGCCGACGCCCTGATCGTGGCCGTCGAGCCGATTCGCGCGCAGTTGATCGCTGAGCTCACCCGCTGCAAGGTGATCCACCGCTGCGGTATCGGCGTCGACGTCGTCGACGTTGCGGCGGCCACCAAGGCACGCATCCAGGTCACGAATGTCCCGGATGCGAACATCCACGAGGTGGCCGCGCATGCGATGGCGTTCATTCTCGCCCTGTCCCGACGGCTCGTCGCATGGGATGCCGGCGTACGCGCAGGCAAGTTCGGCGACGGGCGCCTCGGGATGTCGCTACACCGGCCCGACGTGCAGACGCTGGGGTTGATCGGGCTCGGCCGGATCGGTCGACGGGTGGCAGTCGCCGCGCAGGCCGTCGGCTTTTCGGTGGTCGCCTACGACCCGGCGGTCTCGGTGGACGACGCTGCGGCGCTGAACGTGACCTTGCGGGAGGTCGACGACGTCATCACCTCCGCTGATGTTGTGTCCCTGCATGTTCCGCTCACCGACGCCACTCACCATCTGCTCGATGCGGCAGCACTGTCCCGGATGAAGCGGGGCGCGATCGTGGTCAACGTCTCGCGCGGCGGCCTCATCGACGAAGCCGCACTCGCCGAGGCCATCGCAGCCAAACACCTCGGCGGTGCCGGCCTAGATACCTTCGAGACCGAACCGCTGCCCGCCGACAGTCCGCTGTTGGCGCTCGACGGCGTCCTGCTCTCCCCGCACGCCGCGCACTGGAGTAAGGAATCACTCGGCGAGACGATGGCCAAGAGCTTCGCCGAGGTAGCCCGGGTGCTGCGCGGCGAGGCACCGCACTACCCGGTCAATCAGGTCTAGCGCGGTACCGAAGTGGCGGTTCGTCAGGACGAAAGTCGACGCCGGCGAGAGGCCGTTTTCACCGCGACGTGGGATCTGGTTGAGGCCCAGGGGTTCTCCGCGGTGACCTTGCGGCAAGTGGCCGAGCGAGCCGGTGTGGCTCTCGGCACGATCTTCCTCTACGCCGCGAACAAGGACGAGTTGCTTCTGCAGGTCTTCGGCGAGCGGCTGGCCGCGCGCTGGGCCGCCTTCCTCCAGGTGTCCGAGGGTGAGGCGCCGTTGCGACGGGTGGAGGCGTTCTACGGTGACTGCCTGACGATGTTCTTCGCCGACGTCGACAACATCGGCGCGTATTACACTCTGCTGCTTCGCTATCCGACGATGAAGTTCCCCGAAGTGGTGGAGCTGCGCACACAGCTGCGCCGCATCTTGCGGGAGGGCTCGCTGCATCCGGATGCCGACGTGGCCGCCCTGGAACAGGCCTATTACGGCGTATTTGCGATGGCCGTGCTGGAGCACGTGCACGTCGGCGACGAAGTGCGGACCCGCGCCACGATGACCCGCTCGCTGGCACTACTGCGTCGCGGTGCGGCCGCCGAGGCGCAGACGCTCAGGCCGTGATCCGCAGTTCGGCACCGGGGTGCGAACTGACCGTGACGATCACCGTGCCGCTGCCCGTGTCGAACGTGGTGTTCGCATAGCCGATGAAACCGTAGTGCCCGTCGATCGTCGATACCGCGGTGATGTCGCCGCTTCCGGTGGCGCCGGTGTCGAGATTCGTCCACGCGGCTTTCACCGTCAGGGCACAGGAACCGTCGTAAATACCGGCGTCATAGTGAATCGCGACGCGCACGCCGTCGCCGACACGGTCGTCGGTCTGGACCGGCGTCACCTGCGCTTCGGCACTGACGCTCCCGGCGCACGTCGGGGACGCCACCACCGGCACTGCACCGAGTTGCGCGAAAGGGTCGGCGTGGGCCGACGCTGCCCACCACCAGGGCGCAGTCAGGACGCCCATGAGTGCGCCGACGGCGCGGAAGACAGTCATGCCTGTCGTATCGGCGACGGCTTGATGTGCGTTAGCGCGACGCTCGCGGCGCGCTGTAACGGTGGTGACGTTTGGCGGGCCGGTTGTGGGGTATCCGCAGGTCGTCGCCAGGCATCCTTAAGCCGCTGGGAACTTCGGCTGGTCGACCAATCCCTCCGTTAAGGAAACCCAAGATGCCTAGCTCAAGCGCTGTTCCGACCTCTCCCCAGACTGGGGCCACACGTTCCCTCATGCAGAAGGCCGCCTTGGCTGTCGGCGCGGTATTCCTTCTGGTGGGGGTGCTGAGCTTCATTCCCGGCGTGACGACCCACTACGACCAGCTCACCTTCGCCGGGCACCATTCCCAGGCCGCACTGCTGGGCATCTTTGATGTCTCAGTGCTGCACAACATCGTGCATCTTGTCTTTGGTGTGGCCGGGGTGGCACTTGCCCGCCGGTTCAACACGGCGCGCGCCTACCTGATTGGCGGCGGCGTGATCTACCTCGTCCTGTTCCTCTATGGACTCGTCATCGACCGCGACAGCTCCATGAACTTCGTGCCCGTCAACAGCGCCGACAACTGGTTGCACCTGGGCTTGGCCGCCGGAATGCTCGCGCTCGGCATTCTCCTGGGCCGCGGCCAGCACGCCGATGTTTACAAGTCGGTAGGCGTACCTCCCGAGACGCCGAGCGAAGCGCGGTAGACCTTCTGCCGCAACACCTTCAGCGCATCGCGCGGCCGGCTGATCCCAACATCTGCGTGGCCTCGACCACCCTGGCGGCCATCGCGTTCTCGGCGGGCTTTCCCCACGACCTCGGGTCGTAGGCCTTCTTGTCGCCGTAGCCACCGTCGACCTTGAGCACCTGGTCGTATCGGGAGATCATGTGCCCGGCGATGGATCGGGTGAACGCGTACTGGGTGTCGGTGTCGATGTTCATCTTGACGACACCGCTGGCGACGGCGGAGGCGATGTCCTCGGGGCTCGATCCCGATCCACCGTGGAAGACGAGGTCGAACGGTTTGGCCTTGCCGGTTTCACCGCCGAGGACCAGCTGGATCTCCGCGAGGATCTCCGGGCGCAGATGGACCGAGTCCGGGTGGTAGACACCGTGTACGTTGCCGAAGGTCAACGCGGTCAGGTACCGCCCGCGCTCCCCCGTTCCCAGTGCCGCGATGGTGGCGCGCGCATCGTCGACGGTGGAGTACAGCTGTTCGTTGATCTCGTGGGAGATGCCGTCCTCCTCGCCGCCGATCACGCCGACCTCGATCTCCAGGAGCGTGTTCGCCTGCACCGAAGACTCCAGCAATCCTGCTGCAATGCGCAGGTTTTCATCGAGCGGGACCGCGGATCCGTCCCACATGTGCGATTGATACAGCGGGTCCAGGCCGCGGCTGCGCCGTTCTATCGCGTCGGCGATCAAGGGTCGGACCCAGTCATCGAG
>JBEVHL010000231.1:0-3775 GCA_040511255.1 Mycobacterium sp.
TGGCTGCCGTCGCGGACCACCGTCACCGCCGACCACAGATACGCGGCCAGCGTGCCGAGTGAGACCAGGGTGTCCATGGTCGACGCGCCGTGGCGGGCACTGCGCAGGGCCGCCCGGTGGAAGGGATAGCCGCCCCACAGCACGATCGGCGTGGTCAACGCCAGCACCAGCCACTGCCACCCGACGAACTGCCAGGCCATCACCATCGACAGTGCAACAACGGGCACCGCGAGCACCGCCGAGACCACCAGCCGGGCTGGAAGTACTTGGGGCGCAACCTCTTCCGGTTGCTGCCGAGCCGGCTCGCCGAGCACTGCCGCCTGGTACCCGGTGGCCTCGACCGCTCGGATCAGTTCGGTGGTGGAGATGCCCGCGTCATGCTCGACGTGCGCCCGCTCGACAGCCAGGTTCACCGTGGCGTGCACCCCGGCGATGCTGTTGAGACCGCGCTCCACCCGACCCGCGCACGACGCACAGGTCATGCCGCGCAGTTCGAGGTCGGTCGCGATGCGACCGGAGGTGGGAGCAGCCATAGTCGCCATGGTACCCCCAGGGGGTATCTTGGCAAGGAGCTACGTTCGGCGCCGCCAGCGGCTGACCGCGACGATGACGAGCACCGCTGCCACCGTCACCAGCAGCAGGGTCAGCACCAGCACCGGCGGGTTGTATTCCAGCGACGTGGTGGCGGGCTCGCCTTCCACGATCGGCGCCACGTCCACGACGGCGGCCACGTTGAACCCCGCCCACACCGCGCCCGCCAGGGCCAGCAGCGCCAGCACCAACTCGAGCACCACGCGTCGGCCCGTCGTCACGCGGTCTCGCCGGTGCGCTCTTGGACCAGCTGAGTCAGGACCGCCCGCAGCCGCTGGTGGTTGCGCGCCCAGGCCTGGACCGTGCGGCCGCGCTGCAGCTTGAGGCCGATGCCGGTGCGCCCGCGCGGCACCCCGTTCAGCTCACCGAGCGCGTGCGCCGACTGCCACTTCTCCAATTCTTTCTTTTCCTCTTTGTTGATCGGCCCCAGATACTTCCGTTCGAAGTAGCTGCCCGGGCCCGACGAGGTCTGCGGGGCGGGAAAGATCGTCACGATCTCGGCCACCCGGATGGTTTCGGTGCCTTGGCGCAGATACTCATCGGTCAGCACGACGGAGGTGTGGATCCGCGCGGCCTTGACCTGCAGCGTGACGAATCCCGAGACCAACACCAGGAAGGCCAGCGGCACCACGGGCTGGATGCCGGAGTGGCTGGTGATCTGGATCAGCAGCATCGCCAGCGCGGCGGCGGGGCCGGACAACACCCACAACCAGCTGGCGCCGTTCTCCACGAACAGCGGCGCATCGGCGGCGTCGGCCGTCACCGGCGTGCCGGTGTCGGAGATCGGATCGCGGTCAGACACCCTGCTGTTCTCCGGCGCCGTGCTCTGCGTACCAGGCGGTCGCGGTGGACGACCGCATCACCAGCCCGGCCGCGACGATGAGGAACAGCACCACCGGTGCCATCAGCAGACCGAGCATCTGGATGCCCAGCATGATGCTCAGGAAGACCACCAGGGCCAGCGACAGCGCCACGGCGGCGCGGGCGAACCGCCAGTCGGCCCGGCATCGTGAGGCCAGGTAGCCCAGGGCCAGGCCGGTGATGATCAGGATTGCGCCGCTGGACCGGATGAAGGCGGCAGGCCCGGCGATCCGGATGGTCACCACGATGAGCCCGTAGAACACCAGCAACACCGCCGAGATCAGCCACAACCAGAACGCGACCGTGACCGACCGGGGCCGGGCGTAGGGCTCGGAGGGGGTGTCGGAGGGAGTGGCAGCCATCGTCGCGCCAGCCTATCGGTTCATTTGTTGAAGAACTCGTGGGCCTCTTTGCGGTGCAGCAGGAAGATTCCGCCGCCGATGAGCACCGCCCCGATGATGCCGGTGAGCGCGTAGACGATGGCCGCGACGGCCGGGCGGTCGACGTTGAACACCCCGGTGCCCACCGACACGATCGCGGCGAGACCACCGCCGGTCAGCAGGGTGCGCGCCCAGCGATAGCCCGACCGCATCAGGATCAGGAACGTCACTACCACCGCAGCCAGCACGAAGACGAAGACCCCCGACAGCAGGTAGACCAGCGCCGGATTACCCGGGCGGGGCGCCGATACGGTGTCGGTGACGTAGCCGATGACCAGGAGCGGAAGCGCAGCCACCCACAGCCAGAAGCCGGTGTCGACGTCCGGCGGGCGCGTGGTGGGCGCGGGAGTCGGCGACGGCTTGGTCACGCGAGCCATTCGGCTGCGTCGGCCGCCCAGTAGGTCAGGACGATGTCGGCGCCCGCGCGCCGGATCCCGGTCAGCGTCTCAAGTGCCGCCGCCCGGCCGTCGATCCAGCCATTGGCCGCGGCGGCGCTGATCATCGCGTACTCACCGGAGACCTGGTAGGCGGCGACCGGCACCGGTGAGCGGTCCGCGGCGGCGCGCACCACGTCGAGGTAGGCCATCGCGGGTTTGATCATGATGATGTCGGCGCCCTCGGCGAGGTCGAGGTCGATCTCGCGCAGCGCTTCGCGACCGTTGCCGCTGTCCTGCTGATAGGTGCGCCGGTCGCCCTGCAGGCTGGACCCGACGGCCTCCCGGAAGGGCCCGTAGAACGCCGAGGTGAACTTCGCCGCGTAGGCCAGGATCAGGGCATCGCTGTAGCCGGCCGCGTCGAGCCCCTGCCGAATGGCCGCGACCTGACCGTCCATCATGCCGCTGGGGCTCACCACGTGGGCACCCGATTGCGCTTGCGCCACAGCGAGTTTCACGTATTCGGAAGTGGTGGCGTCATTGTCGACCCGTCCGCGCTCGTCGAGCACACCGCAATGGCCGTGATCGGTGAACTCGTCCAGGCAGGTGTCGGCCATCAACACCGTGTCGTCGCCGAGGTCCTTGGCCAGATCACGGAGCGCCACGTTCAGGATGCCGTCGGGGTCGATACCGACGCTACCCAGGCTGTCCTTGTCCTCGTCGCGCGGGACGCCGAACAGCATCACTCCACCGACCCCGGCTGCCACCGCATCGGCGGCGGCCCGGCGCAGCGACTCCCGGGTGTGTTGCACCACCCCGGGCATCGAGGCGATGGGCCGCGGCTCGTCGATACCGTCGGCGACGAACATCGGCAGCACGAGATGCCTTGGCTGCAAGGATGTTTCGGCGACCAGCCGACGCAGCGCAGGCGTCGACCGCAGCCGGCGTGGGCGATGCGTTAAGGACACGTCCGACTTCCTAGCGACGCCGGCTCTTCTTGCGCGGCGGAGGCAGTGCCCCCTCGGCGCGCAACCGGGCGGCGTGCTCGGCCAACGCCTCGACCAGAGGTCCGATGGCGGCCGTTTCCGGACGCACATCCACCCGCAGGCCGAACTCCGCTGCCGTCTCGGCCGTCTTCGGGCCGATACAGGCAACGATGGTGCGCGCGTGCGGCTTTCCGGCGATACCGACCAGGTTACGGACCGTCGAGCTCGAGGTGAAGCAGACCGCGTCGAACCCGCCGGTCTTGATCATCTCGCGGGTCTGCGCAGGCGGCGGTGCGGCCCGCACGGTGCGGTAGGCGGTGACATCTTCGATTTCCCAACCACGTTCCCGCAGGCCCTCGGCCAGCGTCTCGGTGGCGATATCGGCCCGCGGCAACAGCACCCGGTTGACCGGGTCGAAAATGTCGTCGTAGTCCGGGAATTCGTCGAGCAGGCCCAGTGACGACTGCTCGCCGGAGGGCACCAGCTCGGGGCTGATCCCGAAGGCGCGCACCCGATCTGCGGT
>JBEVHL010000232.1:0-4582 GCA_040511255.1 Mycobacterium sp.
AGCCGGCGAATCCCTGCAGCGCCTCGTACGCCTCGTCCACGTTGGAGTAGTCGGTACCGATGCCCTTGCCGATCTCCTCCGACCAGACGCGGATCATCTCGGTTTCGGGACCCGACGCCCCGAACAGCCGGCAAATGATCTGCAAGGGCAGCCGGAAGGAGAAGTCGTTGATGAGTTCGAATTCGTCGCCCCCCCGCTTGTCGATGGCGTCGAGCAGCTCATGCGTCACCTTCTCGACCTGCGACCGCATGTCGGCGACGCGTCCGGCCGAAAAGATCGAGTTGACGAACCGGCGAAGACGGGCGTGCTGGGGGTCGTCGACGTTGGTGACCCACAGCCCTTCTCCCGCCACGAGCTTGTCGAGCTTGTCGGCCGTCTCGGCGTCGAGCTGCGCCCGCCGGGCACTGACCCGCGACCCGTTGGACCGCACGGAGCTGAAGGTGGCCGGGTCACGCAGGACCGCTTTGGCGTCTTCGTAGCGCGCCACGGCCACGATCGGGCCCCACCGCAACACGGGGGCCGTCTCGCGCATCAACTGGTAGACCGGGTAGGGGTCGTCCAGCAACGCTTGATCGAGGCTGAAAAGGCGCCTCACCGGCTCGGGGACCAAGGGGTCGTCCACTTGTAATGTCGTCATGGCATCTCCATCAGGTCAATCAGTGAACGATTTGAGGCTGACTTTACACGACCGCCGTCTCCTTACCCGTCTCACCGGAGCGCAAGATCGCCAACCGGTCACCTTTGCCTAGCAGCCGTTCGACAGTGGCTGGGTGAACGGCTGTTCGCTGGGGTGCCTGCACAGTTGCAGGTCTCGTGTCGCGTCCAGCGACGACCCACGAACATCTACGGGTGCGTAGGGCTCGTCAATTGACTTGCGTTGTGGGTGTGCAGAGTAACCCGGGTATGGGTTGCGGATGCCAATAGGTAAACTAATTTTACTCTAATCCAGATGGGTGCGTTGGGCGCGTGCGTGACTGCGATCCTCCTTGCCGGCGCTAAGTGCCACGCAAAAGGGGAAGGTCACACGTGGCACCTCCTGGACCAGCCCGCCACACATTTTGGCGGTCACCAACCGGCAACGGCCAAGAGGCCGAAAAACGACCTGCACATCTGAGAGGACCAGACTATGGGAAGACTCGAAAATAGGGTCGCCTTCATCACCGGGGCAGCACGCGGTCAAGGGCGTGCGCACGCCGTACGACTTGCGTCCGAAGGCGCTGACATCATCGCGATCGACATCGCCGGACCCCTGCCCGGCGTCGCATACGACTCGCCGACCCCCGCCGACCTCGAGGCGACCGCCCGACTGGTCAAGGCCTACGGCCGCCGGGTCATCACCAGGAAGGTCGACGTGCGCGACCTCGCGGGCATGCGAACGGTCCTCGACGACGCAGTGGCTGAGCTCGGCCGTCTCGACGTTGTCGTCGCGAACGCCGGCATCTGCATTCCGGCCACGTGGGACGAGGCGACGCCGACGATCTTCAAGGACCACATGGACATCAACGTCACAGGCGTGTGGAACACCGTGATGATCAGCGCGCCGCACCTCGTCGAGCAAGGCGGGGGATCGATCGTTCTGACAAGTTCCTACGCCGGCAAGAAGATGCAGCCGTTCATGGTGCACTACACGACCAGCAAGCACGCGGTGACCGGGATGACCCGGGCATTCGCCGCCGAGCTAGGCAAGCACAAGATCCGCGTCAACAGCGTCCACCCCGGCCCGGTCAACACGCCGATGGGATCTGGTGACATGCGTACGGAGATGGCACGTGCGAACGAGTCCAATCCGTCGTTGGCGGGCATGGGCACACCCTTCCTGCCGCAGTGGTCGGCCTCGCCGGAAGAGATTGCGGCCGCCGTCGCGTTTCTCGCCTCCGACGACGCCAGCTTCATCACTTCCGAGCACCTCAGCGTCGACGGCGGCATGCAGTACTTCTGATCGACAGCGCGTCCCACGGGAGGAGGTGTTCCACCATGCGGTTCACCGTCCAGTACCCGCTGACGATCAGCGGCTACTCATCGGACTTCCTGCAGGCCGCGGCGATGGTCCGCTTCGCACGCGCCGCGGAGGAAGCCGGATTCAGCAGTATCGCTGTGACGGAGCACCCCGCCCCGTCCGAGAAATGGATCCAGGCAGGTGGCCACGACAGTCTGGACGTCACCACCGCTCTCGGAGTGTGCGCGGCGGTTACCACCCGCATCGCCCTGATGCCGTACGCAATGGTGCTGCCCTACCGCAACCCCTTCCTCGCAGCGAAGGCGGTCGCCACGCTCGACGTCTTGTCGGGCGGGCGTGTCGTATTGGCGGCCGCGTGCGGATACCTTCGTTCGGAGTTCCTGGCTCTCGGCGTCGAGTTCGACGAGCGCAACGACCTGTTCGACGAGGCCGTCGAAGCCATGCGGGGCATTTGGAAGGACCGCAATTTTTCTTATGCCGGCCGACACTTCACGGCGCTTGGGCAGACGGCTCTGCCCCGTCCCGTCCGCGACGGTGACGTCCCTATCTGGATTGCGGGTAACTCCGCGCGGGCCCGGGCCCGCGCCGCCACCGTCGGTCAGGGATGGGCTCTCCTCATGAACCCGGCTGATCGTGCAATGTCGGTGCGGACGGCCCCCCTGCCTACACTCACCGACGTTGCACACGCTGTCACCGACGTTCGCGAGCGGTGCAAGCGGATCGACCGTGACCCTGCCGAGGTCCAGATCCAGGTCGAGTCGCTGGAGGAGAGTCGGGCCCTGACGTACGGCGGGCCGCTGGACGAGCACTGCGACCGGCTGCACGATCTCGAGGACATCGGTGTCGGCTGGTTCGTGGTCGACACCCCCAGCGGTTCGGTCGACGAGGCTATCGAGGCCATGCACCGCTACGGCGAGGATGTCATCGGCCACCACTCCGCGGACCTTCCGGGGCCAGCCAGTTGACTCGTAGGGCAGCGCGGCACGTGCGCGGGGCCCGCGACGTCAGAAGCGCTTGCGGAAGGGCGCGGACGTGGTGACGAAGTGGATGCCGGGCGGGGCGGCCACGACCTCGGGAATCATCGGGATCGCCGCGCCCACCATGCATGCATCCTTCTGCTGGGGATCGGCACCATCGGTCATCTGGATCGTCGCGAGCAGACTGGGAACGCCCTCGACCGCCACTTGCCAACCGCTCTGGACGGGCAGCCCAGGCAGGTCGTCCGAACACACCCAGCGGGTCTCCTTGGCGACCACGACCTGATCAGGGTCGACCGGCACCCCCTCCCAACGCAGCTCGATGCCCGCGACGGTGCCCTGACGGACGACCATGCTCGGCAGCGTGATGTCGTGCGGGGCCGGGTGGACCGTGACCGACGTGGTCACGTGGCTCAGCTCTACACCGAGCGAGGAGGCCAAGTGATGGATCAGCTGCACGAACAGCCGGTCGAACATGCGGCCGACCGGTGTGTCGGTCGTCCAGTTCTTGATTTCGCTGCCGAATCCCATCGACTCGACCACGCTTTGGGTGCTGGCACCGGAGTTGAACGACTCGCGCACCGTTACCGACGTTACGTCGGTGCAGATGCCGGTCACCACCGGCGCGAAGCGCTCGGCGATGAACCCGGGATTGATTCCACCGTGCGAGAACGTGCTGCCGCCGACGCGGCATGCCTCCTCGAACTGCTCGGCGTAGCCGGGAATGGCTGCCGGGAAGGAGTGCGCGCCCGTCACGGAGATGACGTCCTTGCCAGAACGCAGCAGGTCGACGATGTCGGCGTCTGTGACAGAAGGGTCAAACTCTTGGCGCGGACAGAACAGCACAACGTCGGCGTCGGTGTCGATGACCCGTTGCCGGTCCGTCGACGCCGGCACACCCAAGGTGGACGTCCCCGCCAGCACGCCTGCGTCGACACCGTCCTTGACGGGGTCGTAAACCCGACAAGCGACCAGCTCGAGGTCGGCGTGGGCCGCCACACCGCGGATCAGCGCCGAGCCGTTGGCGCCCGCGCCCCACTGGATCACCCGATAGACCAAGACAGCTCCCTCGTTCAACCAGGCCGTCCATTTATCAGTTGACCCGGTAATCTTAGTAAACTGATTGTGACATACGCGCCACGTCAAGAGTGGCCAACGAAAGGACCCTCCATGCATCGCATGACCATCCTGTACGGCGCGCCGGCCGATTCCGCCGCGTTCGACGCACACTATGAGCAGGCGCACGTGCCACTCGCGAGCAAGCTTCCCGGGCTTCGCCGGTTCACTCGCTCGCACCCGCGCCCGATGGGCAGCGAGGCACCCTACTTTGTGGCGGAGCTGTGGTTCGACGATCGCGAGGCCATGAAGGCGGCCCTGAAGTCACCGGAGATGGCTGAGACCGGCGCCGACGCAGGGACGTTCGACGTCGCCAGCATCACAATGTTCTCCGGCGACGTCGCCGACACCGACCTCTGAGGTCCGCAGCCTCAGAGCGGCGCGAGCGCACCGCGTGACGCGGTCCACGGGTAGAGGTTGAGCTGATCGATTACGCCCAACGAAGCATAGGGGTCACGCTCGAGCGCCTTCCTGGCTTCCTCGATGCACTCGGCGCGCAGCACGAACAGGATGTTGACGCTGGCGTCGTCGA
>JBEVHL010000233.1:0-7720 GCA_040511255.1 Mycobacterium sp.
TGCTGGTCAACCACGGCCTGCACATCGAGATCCTGATCGACCCCGACTCCCCCGTCGGCTCGACCGATCAGGCCGGCATCAAGGACGTCGTGCTGGAATCCGCCGTC
The DNA here is from genome assembly GCA_040511255.1 of Mycobacterium sp. Lineage (GTDB taxonomy): Bacteria > Actinomycetota > Actinomycetes > Mycobacteriales > Mycobacteriaceae > Mycobacterium. The sequence continues at coordinate 108 of JBEVHL010000233.1, forward strand.
ACCACGATCATGGATTTCGAAGACTCCGTGGCCGCCGTCGACGCCGAGGACAAAGTGCTCGGCTACCGCAACTGGCTCGGCCTCAACCGCGGCGACCTGTCCGAGGAAGTCAGCAAGGGCGGCAAGACCTTCACCCGCGTGCTCAACCCGGACCGCGCCTATACCGCCCCCGACGGCGGCGAGCTGACCTTGCCCGGGCGCAGCCTGCTGTTCGTGCGCAACGTGGGTCATCTGATGACCAACGACGCCATCGTCGACGCCGACGGTAACGAGATCCCGGAAGGGATCCAGGATGCGGTGTTCACCAGCCTGATCGCCATCCATGGCCTGAAAGAGACCGACGACAACGGTCCGCTGCTGAACAGCCGCACCGGCTCGGTGTACATCGTCAAGCCCAAGATGCACGGGCCCGACGAGGTGGCGTTCACGTGCGAGCTGTTCAGCCGCGTCGAGGACATCCTGGGGCTGCCGCAGGCCACCATCAAGGTCGGCATCATGGACGAAGAGCGCCGCACCACGCTGAACCTCAAGGCCTGCATCAAGGCCGCCGCCGACCGGGTGGTGTTCATCAACACCGGGTTCCTCGACCGCACCGGCGACGAGATCCACACGTCGATGGAAGCCGGCCCGATGGTCCGCAAGGGCACGATGAAATCGCAGCCGTGGATCAAGGCGTACGAAGACGCCAACGTCGACGTCGGCCTGGCCGCAGGGTTGTCCGGCAAGGCGCAGATCGGCAAGGGAATGTGGGCGATGCCGGATCTGATGGCCGACATGGTCGAGCAGAAGATCAGTCAGCCCAAGGCCGGCGCCACCACCGCTTGGGTGCCCTCGCCGACGGCCGCCACCCTGCACGCCCTGCACTATCACCAGGTCGACGTGTTCGCCGTGCAGAAAGAGCTCGAGGGCGAAACCCGCACCACCATCGACGAATTGCTGACGATTCCGTTGGCTGATGCGTCGCTGAAGTGGGCGCCCGAGGAGATCCACCAGGAAGTGGACAACAACTGCCAGTCGATCCTCGGGTATGTCGTGCGCTGGATCGACGCCGGCGTCGGTTGCTCCAAGGTGCCGGATATCCACGACATCGCGCTGATGGAAGACCGTGCCACCCTGCGCATTTCGAGTCAGCTGCTGGCCAACTGGTTGCGCCAAGGGGTGATCACGGCCGAGGATGTCCGGGCCAGCCTGGAGCGGATGGCGCCCGTGGTCGACCGGCAGAACGAAGGCGATTCCGCCTACCGGCCGATGGCCCCGGATTTCGATGCGAGTATTGCGTTCGCGGCCGCCGAGGAACTGATCCTCTCGGGTGCCACCCAACCCAACGGTTACACCGAGCCGATCCTGCACCGGCGTCGGCGTGAGTTCAAGGCCAGCGTCGCCGGCTGATTAGACTCGGCGCGGGTTTGTACAGACGTAAGGCAGTGACGGGTCGACGGAAAGGTCCAGGAGTGAATCGGCGTGGGTAGACACAGCATTCCCGGGCCAGACGACTCCGGCGACGACCATGTCGACGACGGTTACGCCGAAGACGACTATGCCGACGACGACTATGCGGACGACTATGCCGACGACGAGGACTACGCCGACGATGACGTGGTCGACCAGGCGGGCGCGCACGAACGCGACCGCGCTGCTCGGGACCCGCTGTACGACGCGAAGTACACCGATGACCACACCCGCGATCTCACCGACCAGCCGGTAACTCCCGGCGCTGCTCCGCCGCGGACGCCGCCGCCACCGCTGGGCCCCGGCGACACCCAGGGGCATCGCAACGACGGGGAATGGACCGGCAGCCACCGCACGGTGGCACCGGGCCGGCGCGGCGTCAGCGTCGGCGTCATCGCCGCACTTGTCACCGTCGTCGTCGTGGTGGCAGGGGTGATCCTGTGGCGGTTCTTCGGCGACGCGCTGTCCCAGCGCTCCGATGCGGCCGCGGCCACCTGCCTCGGCGGCGCCTCGAATGTGGCGGTGCTGACCGATCCGGCGCTGACCGATCTGGTCAGCCAGTCGGCCAAGACGTTCAACGACTCGGCGAAACCGGTCGGCGACAAGTGTTTGACCGTGGTGGTCAAGTCCGCCGATTCGGACGCGGTGGTCAGCGGCCTGATCGGCGACTGGCCGTCGGATCTCGGGGACAAGCCGGCGCTGTGGATTCCGGGCAGCTCGGTCTCGGTGGCCCGGCTGCAGACCGCGGTGGATGCCAAGACCGTCAGCGCCAGCCGGTCGCTGGTGACCTCGCCGGTGGTGATCGCCATGCCCCCGGAACTGAAATCGGCTCTGGATCAACAGAACTGGTCGACGTTGCCGGCGTTGCAGAGCAATCCGGCCGCACTCGACGGCTTGAACCTGCCCGGTTGGGGTGGCCTGCGGTTGGCGCTGCCGATGACCGGTGGCAGCGATGCGTCGTACCTGGCAGCGGAAGCGGTCGCCGCCGCTTCGGCTCCGGAGGGCGCACCCGTCACTGCCGGTTCCGGTGCGGTCAGCACGTTGATCGCCGGTCAGCCGAAGCTGGCGAACACCTCCGCGGACGAGGCGATGAACGCCCTGCTGCAGGACAGCGACCCGGCCTCGGCACCGGTGCACGGTGTCGTCACCACCGAACAACAGCTCGTCAAGCGGGCCGCTGGGTTACCCGACGCCGAGAAGACCGTCACCTCGTGGCTGCCGCCCGGCCCCACCGCCGTCGCAGATTTCCCGGCAGTCCTGCTCGGCGGTGACTGGCTCTCGGAGGAACAGGCCAGTGCGGCCAGTGAATTCGAGCGTTTCCTGCACAAGCCCGAACAGCTCGCCGAATTCGCCAAGGCCGGTTTCCGCACCGACGGCGGCGGCAACCCGCCGGCCAGTCCGGTGACCAGCTTCTCGCCACTGTCGGCGACCCTGTCCGTCGGCGACGATGGCACGCGCGCGGCACTGGCGAACGCGTTGTCGGCGCCGGCCACCGGACCCGCGACCACCATCATGTTGGACCGGTCGCTCAACCTCCCGCCCGTCGCCAGTGCACTGAACGCCAGGATCGCGGCGTTGCCGCCGAACGCGGCGCTCGGCCTGACTACTTTCGACGGTAGTTCGGGCACCACCGCGATCCCGCTGGGACCGCTCACCGATCAGGTTGACGGCCGACCCCGAAGCCAGGCACTGACCTCGACACTGCAGGGTTTGACCTCCACCGGCGGTGCCGTGTCGTTCACCACCCTGCGCAACGTCTACAACGACGCGTTGACGAATTTCCGTCCGGGGCAGAACAATTCGGTGCTGGTCATCACGTCCGGCCCGCACACCGATCAGTCGCTGGACGCCGCCGGACTGCAGGACCTGGTCCGCCAGGGCGCTGACCCGGCCAAGCCCGTGGCCGTCGACGTGATCAACGTCGGCAACGATCCGGATGGCCCGACGTGGGAGTCCGTCGCGCAGATCAGTGGCGGCACCTATCAGCGGGTACCCGCCTCCGATTCACCCGAGTTGATCGCCGCCGTCAACTCCATGCTGGGCTAGGTTTCCCCCGCGAGCAGACGCAAAATACCCCCGACACGCCGCGTGTCGGGCGTATTTTGCGTCTGCTCGCGCAAGGAAAATCAGGCAAATGCCTCCACCGGGGGGCACGAGCACATCAGGTTGCGGTCGCCGTAGGCGCCGTCGATCCGACGCACCGGCGGCCACACCTTCGGCCGGTAGTTCTTGCCCAGCGGGTAGGCCGCTTCTTCGCGGGTATAGGGGTGGTCCCACTTGTCGACCAGCAGGCATTCCGCGGTGTGCGGTGCGCCGCGCAGCGGGTTGTCCTCGACGGTCCACTGACCCGAGCCCACCTTGTCGATCTCGGCGCGGATCGCGATCATCGCCTCGCAGAACGCGTCCACCTCAGCCAGGCTTTCGCTTTCCGTCGGCTCCACCATCAGGGTGCCCGACACCGGGAAGCTCATCGTCGGCGCGTGAAAACCGTAGTCCGCCAAGCGCTTCGCGACGTCGTCGACTGTGACGCCGGTGGCCTTGGTGATGCCGCGCAGATCCAGGATGCACTCGTGGGCGACCATGCCGTTCTCACCGGTGTAGAGCACCGGGTAGTACTCGTCGAGCCGGCGGGCGATGTAGTTGGCCGAGGCGATGGCCGTCAGCGTCGCGGCCCGCAGCCCGTCCGCACCCATCATCCGGATGTAGGCCCAGGTGATCGGCAGGATGGACGCCGAACCGTAGGGGGCCGACGACACCGGATGTCCGTGCGGCAGTTCGGCGGCCAGCGGGTGGCCGGGCAGGAACGGCGCCAGATGCGAGCGCACCGCGACCGGCCCGACGCCGGGGCCGCCGCCACCGTGCGGAATGCAGAACGTCTTGTGCAGATTGAGGTGGCTGACATCGCCGCCGAACTTGCCGGGTCGGGCCAGCCCGACCAGCGCGTTGAGGTTGGCGCCGTCGACGTAGACCTGACCGCCTGCGTCGTGCACCGCCGCGCAGATGTCGGCGATGTCGTGCTCGTAGACCCCGTGCGTCGACGGGTAGGTGATCATCAGGGCGGACAGGTTCTCGGCATGCGCCTCGACCTTGGCGCGCAGATCGTCGAGGTCCACGTCGCCGTTGTTGCGGCAGGCCACCACGACCACCCGCATCCCGGCCAGCGCGGCCGAGGCGGCGTTGGTGCCGTGCGCACTGGACGGGATCAGGCAGACGTCGCGATGGGTGTCCCCGCGTTCCCGGTGGTAGTCGGCGATCGCCAGCAGCCCGGCGTACTCCCCCTGCGATCCGGCGTTGGGCTGCAACGACACTGCGTCGTATCCGGTCAGCTCGGTCAGCCAGTGCTCGACGTCGGCGATCAGCTTGCGCAGGCCCGGGGTGTCGGCGGCCGGGGCGAACGGGTGCTGGCGGGAGAACTCCGGCCAGGTCACCGATTCCATCTCGGCGACCGCGTTCAGCTTCATCGTGCACGAGCCCAACGGGATCATCGTGCGATCCAGTGCCAGGTCCTTGTCGGACAGCATCCGCAGGTACCGCATCATGGAGGTTTCGGTGCGGTGCGTGGTGAAGGCCGGATGGGTGAGGAATTCCGAAGTGCGCGTGACGATTTCGGAGCTGACCGGCTCGGCGGCCGGGACCCCGAACGCCGCCAGTACGGCGGATACCTGGGCGTCGGTGGTGGCCTCGTCGCAGGCGATCGACACGTGGTCGGCGTCGACGCGCCACAGGTTGATGTTCTTGGCCTTGGCGGCGGCGATGATCTCGTCGGCACGGCCGGGCACGTGGGCCAGCACGGTGTCGAAGAAGGTGTCGTGCACCAGCGCGTCACCCAGTGCACCCGCGATCTTCTCGGCGTGGCCGTGCACCCGCTTGGCGATGGTGCTCAGTCCCCCGGCGCCGTGGTAGCTGGCGTACATGGCGGACATCACCGCCAGCAGCACCTGTGCGGTACAGATGTTGCTGGTCGCCTTGTCGCGGCGGATGTGCTGTTCGCGGGTCTGCAGGCTCAGCCGATAGGCCGGGTTGCCGTCGGAGTCGACCGATACGCCGACCAGCCGGCCGGGCAGCTGCCGCGCCTGCTTGGAGTGCACGGCCAGGTACCCGGCGTGTGGACCACCGAATCCCATTGGCACACCAAACCGTTGGGCACTGCCGAATGCGACGTCGGCGCCGATCTCCCCGGGCGGGGTGATCAGCGTCATCGCCAGCAGATCCGCACCGACCGCGACCAGCGCGCCGCGCTCGTGGGCCTCGGTGATCAGGGCCGACCAATCGGTGACCCGACCGCTGGCACCCGGTAGCTGGGTGATGACGCCGAAGAAGTCGCCTTCGGGCAGACCGTCGCGCAGGTCGGCGGTGACAATCTCGATGCCCAGCGGTTCGGCCCTGGTGGCCACGATGGCCGCAGTCTGGGCGAACACGTCGACGTCGACCGCCAGCTTGTTGGCCGGACCGCGGACGGCGCGGTGCATCAACGTCATCGCCTCGGCGGCGGCGGTGCCCTCGTCGAGCATCGAGGCGTTGGCGATCTCGAGGCCGGTGAGGTCGGCGACCATCGTCTGGAAGTTCAGCAGCGCTTCGAGTCGGCCCTGGCTGATCTCCGGCTGGTACGGCGTGTAGGCGGTGTACCAGGCCGGATTCTCCAGCACGTTGCGCAGGATCACCGGCGGGGTCAGGGTGTCGTAATAGCCCTGTCCGATCATCGAGACCGCGACGGTATTGGTGTTGGCCATCGCGCGCAGTTCGGCCAGGGCCTCATGTTCGGACGCGGCGGGCGGCAGCTTGTCCAGGCCGGGTGCGAGGCCGTCGGCGTTCACCGCGTCGAGGATGCCCGCGGGCAGCGCCTTGGCGGCCAGTTCGTCGAGCGAGTCCACGCCGATGACGTTGAGCATCGTGGCGACATCGCCCCCGTCGGGACCGATGTGGCGGTCGGCGAAACGCAATTCGGCGGCAAACGTACGGGACTCGGACAATTCGGGACTCCTCGGCGCGACAGGGCGGAACGTCTCGTTCCTCTCCCTCTGTCGTCGACCCGAAACCGGGCGCCTGAGAGATTCAGCGAGTCCGGCCGGCAGCCGGGCACGCCTTTCCCCATGGGCGGGCGCACCGAGAGGGTGCACCGCTTTCCAGAGGCATCGTGGCCTGGTGCGGTCCGGGGGCCTGAGAGGTTGACGGAGAGGTGTTGCTCCTTCGGCGTCCGTAACTGGAAATCACGGAACTCTCCCGCACAGGGCGATGCCCTTGAATTCTAGCCGTGATCAGACCCCGACGCCGATGTGGCGTTGGGCATAGCGACGAAGCGGGGTCAGCCGATCTTGCGGTCGCGGGTCTTGCGCCGCGACGCCAGCTCGTCCTCGGGGGTGGCGATGGACTCGCCACCGTCGGCCCGCTCGCCGGGGAAGTCGGCGATCGCGCCGGTGAGTTCGCGCATCGCGCCGCTGACGGCGATACCGAACACGCCCTGGCCGCCTTGAAGCAGATCGACCACTTCTTCGGCCGAGGTGCACTCGTAGACCGTGGTGCCATCGGAGAACAGGGTGATGTTCGCCAGGTCCGACACGCCGCGCTGCCGCAGGTGGTCGACCGCGACCCGGATGTTGTGCAACGAGATGCCCGTATCGAGCAGTCGCTTGACGATCTTGAGGACCAGGATGTCCTTGAACGAGTAAAGGCGTTGGCTGCCTGAGCCTGCGGCACTGCGGATGGACGGCACGACGAGTGAGGTGCGGGCCCAATAGTCCAGCTGCCGATAGGTGATGCCGGCGATCTGGCAGGCGCTCGGCCCGCGGTAACCGACCAACTCGTCGGGAACCGAATTGTCGGGGAACAGCCCACCCTGTACCGGTTCCGTCACTGCAGCCTCCGAGTTCGAGTCATCCAGGGACGCCGAGTTACCCGCGGCGCCAAGATCTAGTTGCTCTTGACGTGGCTGATCACCCACCGTGAATCCTCTCGCCGATCGGTCTCGTCATCGGTGGCCGTCTCGCAGCCGCCCCAACCCGAGCCCGAGTGTCCCGAGCATACGCTTTCTGACAGGTCCCTGATGCCATCCTGAGCCCTGCTTTCGTGGCCAAGTATGGCCGTTTTCGGGCCTCGCAGCTGCGACATCCCGGGCGTGTCGGACACGGAGAACCAGATGAGACGGATCCGTGATGTTCGCACCGAAT
>JBEVHL010000234.1:0-8090 GCA_040511255.1 Mycobacterium sp.
ATGACCGCGTGGTCCCGGGAGATATCGGCGGTCCGGCCCTCACCGGTATCGATCAGCGGCCGCAATCCGGCGTAGGACCCGATGACGTCGCCGCCCCCCACTGCGGTGCCGAGTGCGGTGTTGACGGTGTCCAGCAGGAACTCGATCTCGGCCGAAGTAGCTTGCGGCACATCGGGAATGGGCCCTGGCGCAGCCTCGTCGGTGAGGCCGAGGTACACCCGGCCCAGCTGCTCTGGCATGGCGAAGACGAACCGGTTGAGCTCGCCGGGAATCGGCACCGTCAGCGCTGCGGTCGGGTGGCCGAACGCCGCCGCGTCGAACACCAGATGCGTGCCCCGGCTGGGCCGCAGTTTCAAGGTGGGGTCGATATCGCCCGCCCACACCCCGGTCGCGTTGATGACGGAACGTGCTGACACGTCGAAGGATTCGCCGCTGCGCTGATCAGTCAGCCGGGCCGAGGTGCCGGTCACCGCGGACGCCGCGACGTAGGTCAGGATGTGCGCGCCGTGCTGCGCGGCGGTGCGAGCCACCGCGGTGACCAGCCGGGCGTCGTCGATCAGTTGGCCGTCGTAGGCCAGCAGACCGCCATCCAGGCCGTCACGGCGCACGGTCGGTGCGAGTTCGATTGCCCGCGCCGCCCCGACCCGTCGCGAACGCGGCAACGTCGCCGCCGGCGTTCCGGCGAGCCGGCGCAGCCCATCCCCGGCCCGAAAGCCGGCGCGCACCATCGCCCGCTCGGCGGTGCCCATCGAGGGCAGCAGCGGAACCAGTTGCGGCATGGCATGCACCAGGTGAGGTGCGTTGCGCGTCATCAGGATTCCGCGTTCGATCGCACTGCGCCGCGCGATCCCGATGTTGCCGGTGGCCAGATACCGCAGCCCGCCGTGCACCAGCTTCGAGCTCCACCGGCTGGTGCCGAACGCCAGATCGTGCTTGTCCACCAGGGCCACCGACAGTCCGCGGGACGCCGCGTCCAGGGCGATACCGGCGCCGGTGATGCCGCCGCCGATGACCAGCACGTCCAAGGGCCCGCCTGCGTCGGCGAGCTCACTGAGTTCACGACTGCGGCGGGCGGCGTTGAGGGCGGTCGAGCGCATCATCAGATCAGGTATCCGTTCAGTGCGCGGGCCAACTCTGCGGCCAGCGCTTCGGTGGGCAGGATGTCTTCGACGATCTGTGCCGACTGGATCGTCGACTGGGTGATCAGCAGGACCATGGCCGCGAGTTGGCCCGGGTCGCCGGGGCGCACACTGCCTCCGGCCTGTGCGATTTTCAGATCCGCGGCCAGCGCGTCGATCAGGATGTGCTGGCTGGTGCCGAGGCGGTCGGCGATATAGGTCATCGCCAGCTCCGGTGCCGAATGCAGGACAGCCATGATGATCTCGTCGCGGCGCAGTTCGGCGGCCACCGCGATGACGCGGTCGACGATCGCCGCGCGGTCGGCACCGGTCAGCGGTACCTGCCGCAGGACGTCCGTCACCCGGATGGTCAGCAGCGCCGCCAGCAAGGACTGCGTGTCGGGCCAGCGCCGGTAGATCGTCGGCCGGCTCACCCGCGCCCGGCGGGCCACTTCGGCCAGGGTCACCCGGTCGATACCGAAGTCGAGCACGCAACTGGCGGCGGCGGTCAGGATCCGCTCGCCCACGTCGGTTGCATTACTGATTGACAGCATCTGTAATACTGTAACGCATGCAGCATCCGACGATGAAGTGGAATGCCTGGGGCGATCCGGCGGCGGCCAAGCCCCTGTCCGCAGGAATCAGCTCACTGCTTGAGCAGGCCCTCGGGGTCACCCCGGCCGACTCGGCCGAACTCAACGCCGACGAAGTGCAGCTCACCCCGTCGGCACTGTCGCCGGCCGACCGGGACGCGCTGCGCGCCCTCGTCGGGCCGGAGTACCTCGCCACGGACGACCTGGCCAGGCTGCTGCGCGCCGGCGGCAAATCCACCCTCGACCTGCTGCGTCGCGCCGATCGCGGACCACAGGATGCGCCCGACGCCGTCGTCACGCCGGGAACCGAGGATGACGTCGCCGCGGTGCTGCGGTACTGCTCAGAGCACGGCATCGCCGTGGTCCCGTTCGGCGGCGGCACCAGCGTGGTCGGCGGCGTCGACCCGATCCGCGGGGCCTTCACCGCCGCCATCTGCCTGGACCTGCGACGGTTCGACGCGCTGTATGTGCTCGACGAGGTGTCCGGCGAGGCCGAACTGGGGGCGGGCGTCACCGGCCCCGAGGCAGAACGCCTGCTGGCTGAGCGCGGCTTCTCCCTCGGCCATTTCCCGCAGAGCTTCCAGTTCGCCACCATCGGCGGGTTCGCCGCGACCCGATCGTCCGGCCAGGATTCGGCGGGGTACGGCCGATTCAACGACATGATTCGCGGCCTGCGGGTGGTCACCCCGGTCGGAGTGCTCGACCTGGGCCGCGCACCCGCGTCAGCGGCCGGACCGGATCTGCGCGAACTCCTCGTCGGCTCCGAGGGTGTCTTCGGCATCATCACCCGCGTCCGACTGCGGGTCCATCCCGTGCCGGAGACCACCCGCTACGAAGCCTGGTCGTTCCCCGACTTCGCCACCGGCGCCGACGCGTTGCGCGTCGTTACCCAGACCGGCACCGGCACCACCGTCATCCGGCTGTCCGATGAGGCCGAGACCGGCGTCAACCTGGCCACCACCGAGCAGATCGGCGAGCAGCAGATCACCGGCGGCTGCCTGGCGATCACGGTCTTCGAAGGCACCGCCGCGCACACTGAGAGCCGGCACGCCGAGACGCGGGCGCTGCTGGAAGCCCACGGCGGCACCTCGCTGGGCGACGAGCCCGCCCGCGCCTGGGAGCACGGCCGATTCAACGCGCCCTATCTGCGGGATTCGCTGCTGGCCGGTGGCGCGCTCTGCGAAACGCTGGAGACCGCCACCACCTGGTCGAATCTCGCGGTGCTGAAAACCGCCGTGACCGAAGCCCTGACCGCCGCGCTGGCCGAAACCGGCACGCCCGCGCTGGTGATGTGCCACATTTCGCATGTGTACCCCACCGGCGCGTCGCTGTACTTCACCGTGGTTGCCGGACAGCGCGGCAATCCAATAGTTCAGTGGCACAAGGCCAAAACGGCAGCGTCGGACGCCATCGTGCGCACCGGCGGCACCATCACCCATCACCACGCAGTCGGGGCGGACCACCGGCCGTGGATGAGCGCCGAGGTCGGCGATCTCGGGGTGCAGGTGCTGCGCGCGATCAAGGCGTCACTCGATCCGGCCGGAATCCTGAACCCCGGCAAGCTCATCCCGTGACCCTGGCCCGGCTGCCGATCAGCCGCGTCACGATGCTGACCAACCCGGCGTCCGGGCACGGCAATGCACCCCATGCCGCCGAACGCGCCATCGCCCGGCTGCAGCAGCGCGGGGTCGACGTCACCGAAATCGTCGGCCGCGACGCCGAACACGCAGCCAGCTTGGTGCGCGACAGCCTGGACCGCGGCACCGACGCACTGGTGGTGGCCGGCGGCGACGGCGTCATCTCCATCGCGCTGCAGGCACTGGCGACCAGTGAGATTCCGCTCGGCATCATCCCCGCGGGCACCGGCAACGACCACGCCCGCGAGTACCGCCTGCCGACCGGGGATCCCGAGGCGGCGGCGGACATCGTCGCCGACGGCTGGGCCGAAACCGTCGACCTGGGCCGGATTACCAGCGGAACCCAGGTGAAGTGGTTCGGCACCGTGGTCGCGACGGGTTTTGATTCGCTGGTCAGCGACCGGACCAACCGGATGACCTGGCCGCACGGGCGGATGCGCTACAACGTGGCGATGCTCGCCGAGCTGTCGAAGCTGCGACTGCTGCCATTCCGGCTGGTGCTCGACGGCACCCGCGAGATCACCACCGACCTCACGCTGGTGGCGTTCGGTAACACCCGCAGCTACGGCGGCGGCATGTTGATCTGCCCGAACGCCGACCACTCAGACGGGCTGCTCGACATCACCATGGTGCACTCGGCATCCCGAACCAGGCTGATCCGGTTGTTCCCCACGGTGTTCCGGGGCACCCACATCGATCTCGACGATGTCACCACCGACCGCGCGTCAACCATCACCGTCGACTCACCGGGGATCAACGCCTACGCCGACGGCGACTTCGCCTGTCCGCTGCCTGCGGAGATCAGCGCCGTGCCGGGCGCGTTACGGATCCTGGTGCCCGAGCGGTCCGGACTGTAGGCCCATACGCTGGAATGCAATGTGGGAGCTGAGCCGTGACGAGCTGGGGACCCTCGCTGTCGGCTCGGCGCTGCTGGGTTCCGGCGGCGGCGGGCAGCCGTACTGGTTCAGCGCGCTGGCCGTGCACGCCTTCGGTGATCGTGCCTCGATCCCGATTCATGACGCCGACGAGTTACCCGCAGACATGCTCGCGGTCAGCACCGGACTGGTCGGATCGCTGCTGGCCTTCCACGAACGCTCACCGCAGGGCTCGGAATTCGCCCGTGCGGTACAGCGCGTGCTGCGCGAATACCCCGACACGAACGCCTGTGTCTGCAACTACGAAAGCGCAGGCGCCAACATCTTCGCGGCCCTGGTGGTGGCCGCCGCCGGAGTGCTTCCGGTGGTCGACTCCGACGGGATGGGCCGGGCGCTGTCCTGGCTCGACCAGACCACCTACGACGTGGCCGGGATATCCATCGCGCCGTTCGTCTGCACCGACAGCTACGGCCGAACCGTGTTGTACGAGGACATCCGCGGCCGCTCCGCCGAGCAGTTCATCCGCGCCGCCACGGTCGAGATGGGCGGCTGGTGCGCGTTCGCGGGCTACCCGATGACGGTCGGTGCGCTGCGGACCGCCGGAATCCCGGGCAGCATCCGTCGGGCCCTGGAGCTGGGTCGAACTGTCGAAAATGCCGCTGCGCGTGGGGTGGTCGACGCTCTGGTCGATGCGCATGGCGCCCGCCGCGTCGCCACCGGCCGCGTTGCCGATGCCCGGTGGCGCAGGATCCACGACGGTGGCATCGGCTCGGTGGTGCTCCGGGCCTCGGGCGACGCTTCGGTGGTGCGGGTCGAGGCCCGCAACGAGTTCCTGCTGGTGCTCGTCGACGGCGAAATCGCCGCCTGCACACCGGAAATCATCTGCCTGATGCGCACGCGGGACGGCCGTCCACTGCAAGCAGAGTCCGTGCTGGCGATCGGCACCGAGGTCGACGTCGTGGCGTTGCCGGCTCCCCCGCTGTGGGAGAAACCGGTTTTTCGCGACAAGGTGACACCCGCGGCGTACGGGATCACCGGTGTCTGAGGCGGGGCGATCGACGGTGCGCGAGGTCCTCTGCCTTCCTGACCTGACCGGAGCCCAGGTACTGGCCGGCGCAGCCGGACTCGACCGGATGGCGCTGGATGCGCACATCGTCGCGCCGGACGACGTCCGGCAGGTCGGGTCGGGCAGCGTCGTGTTCCTGACGTCGACGGAGAGCCTCGGCACCGAGATCGCGCTGCCCCGGCTCGCCGAGCGGGAAGCCGCCGCGGTGATCGTCGACCATGACGTGCTGGTGTCCACGCGGTGGCTGGCCGACCGGTTCGGCCTCCCGTTGGTGCGTCTGGACACCGACCGCTGGGAAACGGCACTTGCGGTGCGGATCCACCTGCGCCACCCCCTGGTGGACCGCGGCCTCAAATGCGCCGCGGCCGCAGAAAGGTTGTCCGGGGCGGACACCCCGTCGCGGGTGGCCGCCGTCGTGTCGGGCGTGCTCGGGCACCCCGTGAGCGTGCTGGGTCCGTCGGGAGTGCTGCTGGCCGGTTCGAGACCGCCTGCCATCGAACAGCTTCCGAACGCCCTGGCCGGGCATCTCGATACCGATTCCGGCACGACGGTTTTCGTGTCCACGGCGCCGGGGCGGGACTCCGGCGCCCGACTGACCTGCGTGGTGCAGGCACCCGCCGGTATCGCTGCGGCGCACGTCGAGACGATCCTGGCGGTGGCCGAACTTGCCATCGTGCGACTCAGCGCGTGGGCCGCGCGGTCCTCGCTGACCGCCGCTTGGGACCAGGCGGGCCAGGGCGCGTTGCTGACCCATCTGCTCACCACGGGTGCCCTCGACGGTCCCCGGGCCGAGCAGGCGGTTGCACTCGGCTGGCAGCTCGAAGGCTTCCACATCGCGGTGATGGTGCGCCCGGAAGATCCCGGCACCGACCGCTCGTCAGTGCTCACCGCGTTGCAGAACGCCTTGGTCGCGACGGGGCTGGCCGTGCCCGCGGTGCCGTGGTCGGACGGCTGGGTGTGGTGGACGAGTTCACCGACCCGGCCGACGCCAGCACAAATCACCCTGCGCAGCAACGAAGTTCGCCAGATCGTCGCCGACCTGTCCGGGTACCGGATCGCCGCGGGGGTGGCCGGTGCCGAATACGGTCTGTCCGGTCTGGTGCGTGCCGTCGGCGACGCCGCCCGGCTGTGCCGGATCGCCGGGCACGCCGCCGGGCGGCGGCACGTCGAAACGTCCAGCGATTCCAACCCGCGCCAGTACCTGCTGACCGCGGTCACCGACGACGAGGCCCGTCAGCGGGCCGAGTTGTTGCTCCAACCGCTGCTCACGGCAGCCGACAGCGCGCTGCTCGACACCCTGACCGTCTATCTGCTCTGCGAGTGCTCCACCGCGGCCACCGCCCGGCGCCTCGGCGTACACCGCAACTCCGTGATCAAACGGCTCGCCCGCATCCAGACGTTGCTCGGGGCCGACCTCGATGACGACGACACCCGCTTGGCGTTGCGCATCGCCTGCCGCGCGCTGTGAGCGGGCAACACGCACGTCACCGCAGGTAACGTGCGGCGCGCGACCCGCACTCAACACTGCACGCTCGGTGTGCACAGTGCCCACTGACCGGACGGCCGGCGCTCCGTAGCGTGCTGATGATGGCCACCACGAACACCGGCGATTCCGCCGTCGACGACGTCCCGGTCTCCGAACACGGCGACGACTATGCGCTGTCCCGGGTGCCGAAGTCGGCCCGCTACCACTGGTTCAGCGTCTGCGTTCAACGCTTCGGGCAGCTGTCGTGCCTGTCGCAGTTCATGCTCGGCGCCGCCCTCGGCTTCGGGATGACCTTCGCCAACGCGATGCTGGCGGTCCTGCTCGGCGCGGTGATCCTGGAGATCGTCGGCGTGTTCAGCGGCATCATCGGGCAGCGTGAGGGCCTCTCGACATCGGTGATCGCCCGCTGGACCGGATTCGGCCGGTGGGGATCGGGCTTGATCGGCATCGTCGTCGCGCTCAGCCTCACCGGCTGGTTCGGCGTGCAGACCGCGGTCTCCGCCGAGAGCCTGAAGACCATCATTCCGTTCGGGCCAATCTGGTTGTGGTCCTTGCTGTTCGGGCTGGCCGTCACCGCGATCGTGGTGTACGGCTTCAGCTCGATGGCCTGGGTGGCCTATGTGACCGTGCCCGCGTTCATCCTGCTGGCCGGTTACCTGGTGATCTCGAAGCTCACCGAGTACGACCTCGGCACCCTGGCCGCCAGCGCGCCCGCGGGCCCGGTGCTGTCCCTGGGTGCGGGCGCGACGCTGGTGGCAGGTGGCTTCATCGTCGGCATGGTCACCACGCCCGACATGACCCGGTTCAACCGGTCGGCGAAAGACGTCGTCAAGCAGACACTGCTCGGTGTCACGTTGGGTGAACTGGTGATGTGCGTGGCCGGGGTGCTGCTGGCCCACGCGCTGAAAACCGACAGCGTCGTCGACATCGTCACCAGCTCTTCGGGATTCGTCGGCACCCTGATCATCATCTCGGGCACCCTGAAGATCAACGACTGGAACCTCTACTCGTCGACGCTGGGCATCGTCAACGCCCTGGAGACCTCGTTCGGCGTGGTGGTGAACCGCCGCATCGTCACCATCCTGGTCGGCACCGTCGGGTCTGTCCTTGCCGCCCTGGGCATCCTGAGTCACTTCATCGATTTCCTGACCGTCCTCGGCGTCGTCATCCCGCCCGTCGCCGGCATCATGGTCACCGAGTACTTCCTGGTGCGCACCTGGCGCGCCGAACTGGAACGCGCGGGGCAGAAGCTGCCCGCCCAGGAACCGACCCTGATCATCGGCACGCTGGTCGTCTGGGTGATCGCCGCCCTGGT
>JBEVHL010000235.1:0-5714 GCA_040511255.1 Mycobacterium sp.
TGAGCAGAGCGCCCGTCGCCGCCGACACCATCGGCGGCACCACCGGCATCAGCCAGCCACCGAACGCGGCGTCGGGTTCGGTGTTGATCTCGGTGAACATCAGGTACGGGATGGTCATCGCGGTGAACAGACCACCGACGGTGCCCGCGGTCCACAGCACCCAGTCCAGCGTGACGGCGGCGTCCTGGCCGATCAGGTCCTTGCCGACCAGCAGTGCGCCCGCACCGACGGTGAGCAGCGCCATCGGAGCCGCCCCGTAGAAGTGCGCCATCTGCGGGTTGTGCACATGGCTGCGAGCGACCGTCGGATAGCGCAGCCAGTGCGCGGACACCGCGACGATCAGGACGACCAGCAACACCGCGGCCAACACCCAGACCACTTCGGCGAAACCCCGCAGGCCGGGGATGTGCACCGGCAGCGAGGCCGCGGCCGTCGCGACGATCCCGGTGCCCATCACCGAGGCGAACCAGTTCGGGCCCAGGTTGCCGAGCACCTGGCCCGGCGACTGCAGGGACGACAACAACCAGGGGACGCGCTTGTTCGTCGCCGAGGAGTCGTCACCGGTTCGGGTGGTAGCCATATCGCCGGTGACGTTACTGCAGCAACCAGCCGTTACCGGCTGGCTCAGCTCTGCAGCCCGGCGACTTTCAGCAGTTCCGGCCGGCGCAGCACCAGCCCGATCCACAGCAGCACGCCGACGTAGACCGCGGACAGCACCGTGCTGAACAGTGGCGCCTCGATGCGCATGTTCGCGGTGACCGCGCCGCCGAGGTACGCGGTGATACCCAGGGCACCGAGTACCGCTGTGCGCGGAATGACATAGACGACAAGGCAAATCGTCAATACGACGCCGATGACCACAGCTTGCCCGGCCGGGAAACCCAGTTTCGCCATCCCGTCCCTGACGGCGTCGTTGGGGATCAGTTTGGTTACCGCGTCGAAGACCAGAAACGCCCCGACGAGCACGCTGATCGCGATGCCGACGACGCGGGCCCGCGAGCGCTTCTGCGGCTCGGTGGCGATCTGCGGTGTGGATGGTGCGGACATGTGGTCCCTCCCGGGGGCAGGTGGTGCGGTCATCAGAACAGACCGCCCCCGCGCCGGGAACTCATCGGGCACAGGCCAACGAGGCTGCTGCGGCGGTGGTCAACGGCTTCTTCAATTCGCGATAGCAACATTTCCGACCAGCTGCTGTTTCGCGCGTCACACTTTGGGGCAGCCGTGACACATGACTGACTCAGGGGAAGTGGAAGTAACCGAATCGGCAAAAGAAGATGCCAAGGAGATGGCCAAGGCCTACGAGGATCGACCCACCGTGGTGCTCCCCGGGTCCGACGGCACAGTGGCGGGCACCGCCGTCGGCGATTGGCTCGATGACGACGGCAATCCCAAATACAACGAGGACAGCAAGCCGTCCGACGAAAGTTCCTGACCCGCAACCGGTATGACCATCAGCTTCAACCACACGATCGTCGCGGCCCACGATAAGAAAGCGTCGGCGGACTTTCTCACCGGCTTGTTCGGCCTGCCCGATGCCACGCCGGCCGGCCCCTTTCTGGCGGTGACTCTGGACCACGGGGTCAGCCTCGACTTCGCGGATACCGCCGACGAGCCGATCCGGCCGCAGCACTACGCGTTCCTGGTTGCCGAGAGCGATTTCGACGCCATCTATGCCAAGATCCAGACCCGCCACATCGAGCACTGGGCGGACCCGCGGGGATCACGACCCAACGAGATCAACCGGAATGACGGCGGCCGTGGCGTGTACTTCCGCGACCCCGCCGGGCATTACCTGGAAATCATCACCCGCCCGTACGGCTCAGGCGCCCTTTAACTGACGGTGCGGTGACCGCGTTCGTCTTCCTGACCGCGGTAGTCGTCGGCCATCGCCGCGACGTGGCCGGGCAGGTCGCCGGACGCCACATCGGACAGGCTGGTCTCCTCCAGCACCGAGCGCATGCTGGCCCGCAGGGCGCGCCAGACATCGGTCAGAGCGGCGGTGGGTCCCGAGTAGGGCAGATCGCCCAGGCCGATATCTCGCACGCTGGCCAGCGGCCCATCGATGCAGCGTAAGACGTCCGCGATGCTGATCTGGGCGGCCGGACGGCCGAGTTCGTAGCCGCCGTCCCGACCTCGATGACTGCGGACCAGCCGGTCGGAGCGCAGGTCGGACAGAATATCCACCAGAAACTGCGGCGGGATGCCCTGCGCGTTCGCCAGATCCTCGGTTTTGACCAACGCGCCATCGTCGACCGTGGCCAGTTGGACCATGGCCCGAACGGCGTATTCCGCCTTGGCCGACATGCGCATCAACTGGATTCTGCCATTGGACCCGCGGAAGGCCCCGTCACGCGCCCTGTCGAGGGCGCCGGTTCCGACCTTCGCCGCTTACTCAGGCGGGCACGCGAGGTCGACGAAGACGGCGGTGTGCGCCTTCTCCTGGAGGGTGGCCGAGTCGCCGAGCGGCGGGCGCAGGCCTGCCACATTGCAGTGGGACAACCCACCGGTCACGGCAGGTCCGTGGGACGGAAGAGCCGAGGCTGTGCCTGCGAAGCCGATGGCCGCTGCTGCGGCCAGCGCACCCACCGCCGCCAGGGCGCCCGCTGCCGCGGTGGAAATCACGTAAATCTTCATTGCCGAACCCTCTCCATGTGCAGGCAGCCGACGTGCCCGCTCGCTGGTTCAAGGGTCTTCGCAGATGAAGGGAGAAGCTTGGATGTTCCGTGGAGATCAGCCGGAGATTGCCCGACGAGCAGCTCGCGTCACTGCGGGATGGCCGCGGCGTCGGGCACCACGACGGCGAACAGGTCTGACAGCGCGGCCAGGCTGGCGGACTGCAGGGCGGCCGCGGGTACTTCGGCGCCGCCGACGCTCAGACCCGGCAGCGCACGCGTGGCGGTGGCTGCCGCGACCACCGTCGGGGCGTAGCCGAGATTGAAGGCGCCGCGCGCGGTGGAGTTGACGCACATGTGCGTCATGAAGCCGGTGAGCACCAGGTTCGACGACCCCAGCTCCTTGAGCCGGGCTTCGAGATTGGTTTCGACGAACGAGTTCGGATAGGCCTTGACCACCACCGATTCGCCGGCACGGGGTGCAACTCGGTCGACGATCGCGCCGGTGTGCCCGTCGACGTCATACAGCGAGCCGGGGCCGTCGGAGTGCTGGATATGGACGATCGGGATACCCGCGGTGCGGGCCCGGTCCAGGAGCGTCGCGGTCTCGTCCAGCGCGGCCTGCACCCCGTCGAGTTCCAACACGCCCTCGGTGTAGGTGTTCTGGCAGTCGATGAGAATCAGGGTCGACTCGGCCAGACTCACCGGCTCCAGGGGTAGACCGGATAGGGCACGCAACGTCGGGTGCTCAGCCATAAGCCAAACCTACCGTGTGACGGCAAGCACAGCCTCAGCCAATTCGGGTCGGCACACGATCAGATCCGGCAGCTTCGGGTCGGCCTGGTTGTAGATCAGCGGCGAACCGTCGATCCGCGAGGTGAACAGCCCGGCGGCCCGCGCCACCGCGACCGGCGCTGCCGAATCCCATTCGTACTGCCCACCGGCGTGGACGTAGACGTCGGCCCGGCCCTGGATGACCGCGGCCACCTTGGCGCCGGCCGAACCCATCTCCACCAGCGTCCCGTCGAGCGCCTCCCGCACAGCCAACGCCACCCCCGGCGGCCTGGTCCGCGACACCACCACCCGCGGCGGGCCGTCGAACGCGGCCGGGTAGGCGACCTCCGGCGTCGCGAGCGTCATGCCCTGCGCCGGTAACGCCACCGCACCGGCGATCAGTTCCCCGGCCTGCCACAGCGCCACATGCACGGCCCAGTCGTCGCGGCCGAGTTCGGAGAACTCCCGGGTGCCGTCTAGCGGATCGACGATCCAGACGCGCTCGCTGCGCAGTCGGATCGGGTCGTCAGCCCCTTCCTCGGAGAGCACGGCGTCATCGGGCCGCTCGGCACCGAGTGCCGCCATCAGGAAATCGTGGGACCGCTTGTCGCCCGCTGCTTTTCGTTCCTCGGCGGTCGCGTCCGCCAATTCCTCGCGGACCCGCAGAAGCAGCTCACCGGCCTCGGTGGCCAGGCGGGCGGCCAGTTCGTGATCGGTCACGGGCGGGTTTCCAACAGTTCGATCACCCGTTGGGCCAACTCGTCCGGCGTGTGATCGGACGTCAGACGCAGATCCGGATTCTTCGGACGCTGATACGGACTGTCGATACCGGTGAAGTGGGTGAGTTCGCCGGCGCGCGCCTTCTTGTAGAGGCCCTTGGGATCGCGGCGTTCACAGTCCTCCAGCGGGGTGTCCATGAAGACCTCGATGAAGTCGAAGCCTTTCTCGGTGTGCACCTTTCGAGCCAGATCGCGATGTTCCTCCAGCGGGCTGATCACCGGCACCAGCACCGTCAGGCCGGAGTCGGCCATCAAGGTGGCGACATGCGCCAGCCTGCGCAGATTCTCGGCGCGGTCGGCCATCGAGAACCCGAGGTCCGCGTTGAGTCCGTGCCGCAGGTTGTCACCATCCAAAATGTAAGCGGGGCAACCCTTTTTGATCAACTGCTGTTCCACCAGTACGGCGACGGAGGACTTGCCCGACCCGGAGAGCCCGGTGAACCACAGGGTGCGGCCCTTGGACAACCGGTCGTTCGCCGTGATCAGCGATTCGTGCCGGACGGTGTTGGGGGTGGCGGCCCGGGTGGCCACCGGCGTGGTGTCGCGCACCATGCCTGCCGCCACGGTGCCGTTGGTGACGGGGTCGATCAGGATGAAGGAACCCGTGGCAGCGTTGCGCGAATACTCGTCGAGCAACAGCGGGTGCTGCGTGCGCAGGGTGATGCGGCCAAGTTCGTTGATCTTCAACGCCGTTGCGCTCTTGTCCCGGTGCAGCGTGTTGACGTCCAGGCGGTAGTCCAGCGCTGCCACCTTGACCCGGGTGGTTCGCGTCGTGTGTTTGATCAGATAGCCACGCCCCGGCTCGAGCGCAGATTCGTCGGACATCCAGCACACGGTGGCATCGAAGTTCTGCGTGGCCACCGGCTGGTTGTTCGCCCGCGCGATCATGTCCCCGCGGGAGATGTCGATATCGTCGGCCAGGCTGATCGACACCGCCATCGGCGGGAACGCCTCAGCGACGGGGCCCGACGGTCCGGCGATTTCCGTTATCCGACTGGTCTTTCCGGTCGGTAGCACCACGATCTCGTCGCCGGGGCGCATCACACCGCTGGCGACGGTGCCTGCGTAGCTGCGGTGATCGGTGTGGTCCAGGCTCTGCGGTCGGATCACGTACTGGACCGGGAATCGGACGTCGACCAGGTTGCGGTCGCCCGCGATGTACACCTCTTCGAGATGGGACAGCAGGGCCGGACCCTCGTACCACGGGGTGCGCGCCGACTTGGTCACCACGTTGTCGCCGTTGAGCGCCGACATCGGGATGGTCATCACGTCGTGGATGTCCAGCCGCGCCGCGAACGCATGGAACTCGTCGCGAATCTCTTCGAATCTCGTTTTGTCCCAGTCGATCAGGTCCATCTTGTTGACCGCGAGCACGATGTGCCGAATCCCCAGCAGCGAGGCCAGGAACGCGTGCCTGCGCGACTGCTCGAGCAGGCCGTGCCGAGCGTCGACGAGCACGATCGCCAGCTGGGCCGTCGAGGTACCGGTGACCATGTTGCGGGTGTACTGGATGTGCCCCGGGGTGTCGGCGATGATGAATTTCCGCTTG
>JBEVHL010000236.1:0-4318 GCA_040511255.1 Mycobacterium sp.
CGGACAAGACCGTGCAGGCCTACCTGGGCTTGCTCGACGCGCTCGGCGGCCGTGGTGAGGCCGATGCCACGCCGAGGTCGCTGGAGGTGTCGCTGAAACTGTCCGCGTTGGGCCAGGCGTTACCCCGCGACGGTGAGAAGATCGCGCTGGAGAACGCCCACACCATCTGCACCAAAGCCCGCGAGGTCGGCGCCTGGGTGACGGTCGACGCCGAAGACCACACCACCACCGACTCGACGTTGTCGATCGTGCGGGACCTGCGGGCCGACTTCGATTGGCTCGGAACCGTTTTGCAGGCGTATCTGCGGCGCACGCAGGCCGATTGCGAGGAGTTCGCCGCCTCCGGTGCCCGAATCCGGTTGTGCAAGGGCGCCTACGACGAACCGGCCTCGGTCGCCTACCGGGATCGCGACGAGGTGACCGATTCGTATCTGCGGTGTCTGCAGGTGCTGATGCGCGGCTCTGGCTATCCGATGGTGGCCTCGCACGACCCGGCCATCATCGAGGCGGTGCCGGCCCTGGTGCGGGAAAACAACCGCGGGGTGGACGATTTCGAGTACCAGATGCTGTACGGCATCCGCGACGCCGAACAGCTGCGCCTGGTCGGCGAGGGCAATCAGGTGCGGGTGTATGTGCCGTTCGGCACCCAGTGGTACGGGTACTTCGTGCGTCGGCTGGCTGAGCGGCCCGCCAACCTGACGTTCTTCCTGCGGGCGCTCGCCGAACGCTAGGCGGGAGCCGCGGCCACCGGCATCATCACACTGCCGCGGCACGGCCCGTCGGCGATATCGGTGTACCAACTGCCCCGCAGGGTCCCGTCGGGCTGCGGGGCGTAGTACACCCACGACGTTGCCGAGCTGTAGACCCTGGGCGTGCCGTCGCCGCGGAAGCATTCCCACTGCCAGTCATAGGTGACCGCCCATTTCGCGCCGTCCCAGATGTACCGCTGCGGCTGGGGGATGGTCGGATTCGACGGTGCCGGACCGTCGACGACGGTGGCGACACACGCCGCCGTCGTACACGCCGTGGCGAACACGAAGACAGCGCTGAAGTCGGCTTCCGGCTGCTTGGCCGCCGCACTGGTGCCGCTTTTCTGCGCCGCGTAGGTGACCATCGTGTAGCGCCCACTCCACTGCTGCCCCGCCGCGGCAGCCGTGCCGTCGACCTGCGCCACGAGGCCGGCGCACAGGCCGACGACAAGCAGCGCACCGGACAACGCGGTGCGCAGGCGACGGACAGACATGGCGTTCCTCTGCGGTGCTCTCAGCTGGAAGCACCACGTTAACGACAGGATCCGACGAAACTAGCGACCGACCTGATCTCCCGCGCGAGTCGTTATGGTCTCGATGCCAGAACTTGTCGGGCGCGTAGCTCAGGAGCCCCTTTTGCTGAATCTGCCCTCGGTGACGTCGTCCCATTTCTCGCAGACCGCGGTGACCTGGGGGTCGCCCTGCTCCCGCAGCCAGGTGTAGGTGTCGGCGTCCGTGGACGGATTGGTCACGATGATGGTGCGCAGTTCGGGCCGTTCCTCGGCGAGCGCGCGTAGCCGCTCAGGGGGAGTGGACGGGTCGGCCGCGCGTAACGCGTCCAACGGGTCGGGTGCCGCGCCGCGGGGCGCGTCGAAGGCGGCGAGATCCGGGTGGTCGTCGGACTCGGTGCCGTTGCCGCGCAACAACAGATTCAGCAGGATCGCCGTCACCGCGCCTGCCGAGATGCCCGAGTGGAAGACGGTCTGGAACCAGTCGGGGAACTGGCTGTAGAGGTCCAGTGAGACATTGACCGGCGAGCCGCTCGACCGGTCGGTGTAGGACAGCTTGGCCTCGGTCAGCATGGCCACCCCGACGGAGATGGCGACGACGAGGATGTTGGTGTTGTTGAACTTCACCTTCGACAGGGTGCGCACTCCGCTGGCGGCCACCATGCCGAACAGCGCCACCCCGGCTCCGCCGAGCACCGGCAGCGGGATGCCTTCGACCACGGCGGCCATCTTCGGCAGCAGACCCAGGAGCACCAGGATGACGCCGGCGGCGGTCGCGACGTGGCGGGTGCGCACGCCGGTGATCGCGACCAGCCCCACGTTCTGCGCGAACGCCGTGTACGGGAACGTGTTGAAGATGCCGCCCAGCACGGTGCCAAGGCCGTCGGCGCGCAGCCCGTCGGCCAGCTTGCGCGGGGTGATCTTCTCGTCCACGATCTCGCCGACCGCGACGATGTCGCCGGTGGTCTCCGTCATGATCACGATGGCCACGATCAACAGGGCGACGATCGAGCTGACCTGAAAAGTGGGCAGCCCGAATTGAAATGGCGTCACCACCCCGACCCAGCCGTAGTCACCCAGATGACTCCAGTCGGCCATCCCGAGCGGAACCGCCACCACCGTCCCGATGATCAGACCCAGCAGGATCGACACCCGCCGCAGGGTTTCCGGGGCGAACCGTTCGATGGCGATGATCACGACCAGGGTGAAGAAGCCCATCCCGACGGCCTTGGGGTCACCGAAATCCGGGCCGGTACCGCCACCGAACCAACCGGCCGCGACGCGCATCAGCGAGACCCCGATGATCAGGATGATGGTGCCCGTCACCAGCGGCGGGAAGAACCTGATCAGCCTGCCGAACACCGGGGCGAGCAGCATCATGAACAACCCGCAGGCGATCACCGCGCCGTAGATGGCGGCGATGCCGTGGTTGGCGCCGATGGTGATCATCGGCCCGACGGCGGCGAACGTCACGCCCTGCATCAGCGGCAGTCGAACTCCGAAGCGCCAGAAGCCGACTGCCTGGATGATCGTCGCGATTCCGGCGACGAACAGGTCGGCCATGATCAGGTGCACGATGTCGGACTGCTCCAACTGACCGGCGCTGACCATGGCGCCGCCGACGATCAGCGGTACCGCGACGGCGCCCGCGTACATCGCGAGCACGTGCTGGATGGCCAGTGGAAGCAGCCGCTGCAGCGGGGGGATGTCGTCGACGGGGCGGTCGGCCTGCCGTCCCTGCGAGAGGGTCTTCGCGAGCGTCATCGCCCAATCTTTGGGGTGCGCTGTTTCGCCGACTTCTCGCCCGGATGACCCTTGGGTTACCCGGTGCGGCGTTCGTGCAGCAGGAGCATCAGCCATGCCGCCATCGACTGCGCGTCGGTGATCTCGCCGTCGGCGATCATCCGCTCGAAGTCGGCGCGGGTGAACCAGGCGCTGCGCATGTCCTGCTCTTCGTGTTCGCGGTTCGGCTCGCCTTCGGTGAGGCCGGTGGCCAGGAAGACGCGGCCGCGCTGGCTGCTCATCCCCGGCGCCACGTCCAGGATGCCGAGTGCCGTCATCGTCTCGGCCCGCAGACCGGTCTCCTCCTGCAGTTCCCGAGCGGCCAGTTCGGCCGGATCCATCTCCGCCCGGTCGGGGGCGGTGCCCTGCGGAAACTCCCAACGCCGCAGGCCCAGCGGGTACCGGAACTGCTCGACGAGATGCAGCCGGTCACCGTCCACCGCGATCACCAGCGCGTAAGCGGGTTTGTCGATGACGCCGTAGATCCCTTCGGTGCCGTCCGGCCGGCGGATGCCATCCTCGCGCAGGGTCAGCCAGTTGTTGCGGTAGGCCACCTTGGTCGAGATGCGCTCGATGCTCACGGGCCCAGTATCGCGGGTGGACGTGAACGCTACGCAGTGAGCGGTACCGTCACAGGCGTGCTGCTGACCTCCTTGAACCCCGCGGCCGTCGCTGCAGGCGCCGATCTGGCGGACGCGGTGACCATCGGCGGGACCACCCTGAGCCGAAGCGACCTGGTCGGTGCGGCGACGTCGGTGGCCGAACGTGTCGGCGGGGCGTCGCTGGTGGCTATCCTGGCCACCCCCACCCCGACGACCGTCCTGGCAGTGGCCGGCTGCCTGATTGCCGGGGTGCCGTTCGTCCCGGTGCCCGCGGACGTCGGTGCCGCCGAGCGCGCGCACATCCTGACCGACTCCGGCGCCCAGGGCTGGCTGGGGGAGCTGCCCGAGGAGACCGCGGGCCTGGCGCATGTGCCGGTGCGGCTGCATGCGCGGTCCTGGCACCGCTACGCCGAACCGCACCCCGATCGACCCGCCTACGTGATGTACACCTCCGGTACGACGGGCGCGCCCAAGGGCGTGGTGACCAGTCGGCGCGCAGTCGCCGCCCAGATCGACGCACTGGCCCAGGCCTGGGCGTGGACGCCGGACGACAAGCTGGTGCACGGGCTGCCGCTGTTCCATGTGCACGGTCTGGTGCTGGGTCTGCTCGGGTCACTGCGGATCGGGAATCGCTTCGTACACACCGGCAAACCGACACCGCAGGCCTACGCGGCGG
>JBEVHL010000237.1:0-3667 GCA_040511255.1 Mycobacterium sp.
CGGCCGCCGTCCCTGGTCCGGAAGTCGAGTACACGTACAACGTGATCGTGCGTCGACATTTCGATTTCCCGAACAACGACGCAATCGGTTACGGCTTCGGAATCTGCGACAAGGTTGCGCGCGGCGTCCCGTACGCCGATGTGATGACCGATGTGAAGCGCGAGGTCCTACCAAACGACGAGCAGGCGGCGAATTACGTCGTGTCTTACGCAGTCGGGATCCTGTGTCCGGCGCAGATCTGGCAACTCCGAAACTCAGCCGCCGGGTATCTCCCGCCCGCCTGAGGCGTTCGACGTCTGCAGGTCCGTACCGGTGCCTGGGGATGCGCACGGCCCTATCAGTTCAGCCGTTGTCCCCGCTGAAGCGACGGGCGTCGTGTCAACGCTACGATCGCGTCATGCGTCAGACGCGGGCGGTGTACGCCATTGTCGCGGTCGTGTGGACCCTCGTCGCTCTGATACTTCCC
This sequence comes from Mycobacterium sp., assembly GCA_040511255.1. GTDB lineage: Bacteria > Actinomycetota > Actinomycetes > Mycobacteriales > Mycobacteriaceae > Mycobacterium. The sequence continues at coordinate 467 of JBEVHL010000237.1, forward strand.
TCGTGCTCCGCCGCCCAACCGGCGGATCCAGTTGTGCCTTCGTCTGAGCAGCCGGCGATTACGGGACCACCTGCAGCGTTCAACGCCGACGATGTGGCCTTCGCGTCGGCCATGATCACCTATCACCGCCAGGCCGTCGATCTGTCCACCCTCGCAAGCGGCCAATCCTCGGATAACGCGTTGACCTCACTCGCCTCCGATATCGGGGCTCAGCACAAGTCCGACGTCGAGGTCATGAAAGTGCTTCTGCTGCAGTGGAACGCTGAGTCAGAAGTCAACCCGGACCCAGGCGGCCGCGGTAACGCCACTGGACTCGGCGTCATAGACGGCGCCACGATGGCGCGTTTGCAGTCGTTGAGCGGTGCGGAGTTCGACACGCTGTGGCTGCAGTTGATGATCGCCAACAACCGGGCAGCGCTGACAGTTACCCAAACTGAGATCGATCGCGGTGTCAATGTCGATGCTGTCGCGACGGCGAAACGCAACCTGAATTCTTTGCAGTCCGAGCTTCAACGCAGTGAGCAGTTGCTCGGAGCGAGGTGAGCGGCACCGACTGGTCCTGCTAGGAGCGACCTCGGCGAAGTTGTTCGTCCAGGGTCTGGAGCGCCTCGATCGCCACCCCGACGGCGTCGCGGACCTCAATGGCTCGGGAAACATGCTCGCCACCCGGTCCGTCCGACGCGGCAAGCCCCGGTATGACGAAATGGCGGAAGCGACGCCTCGTTTCGTCGTCGGATCGGCGGATGTCCTCGGCGGCCAGGTAGGTCTGCTCAACCAGAAAATCGATCATCTCGTCGATCGCGATATCGGTGCGTACCTGACCGCTCTGCTGACCTTCGAGAAGCGTTGGTCCCATGGCGTCCACTGCGACCTGGTGCACGCGGGGGTCGCGCACCGATGCCGAGTGCCGGGCAATAAGGGCTGAAATGGACGGATCCGAAGGCAATTCGCTCGCCGTGTAGACGAGTGCCGCTTCCAACTTCGCGAACACCCCTGTCTTGGTTGCCATTAACGCCTCAACGGCCACGACGTGTCGGCGAGCGCGCAGCAACGCGACCTGCACCAGCATCTCGGACACGCTGCCGAGTTGGCGGAAAGCGGTAGCTCGCGAAACCCCCGCGCTCTTGGCCACCACTTCCATCTGCACCGCGTTCACGCCCCGCGCTGCGATCTCAGCATCGGCCGCTCGGATCAACCGGTCCTTCACGGTGCCGTCGTCGGCTGCGCTGGTGTCGACGGCGGTCACGGCGCTGAGATTACGTGATGGCACCGGAAATCTTCAGGCTGATGAGTTCATCGTCGTCTATTCCCAGTTCGCGCAGCACTTCATCGGTGTGTTCGGCGAACTGTGGGGCCCGCTCGAGATCGATGGGGTTGTCCTCGAACTTGACCGGGCTCGCCACCAACTGCTGCCGGTTGCCTTCTGCGTCGACGACGCCGGCGATCCTGCCGTTGGCTATCAGGGACTCATCATTCGCTAGTTCCCAGGCATCCTGCACGGGTGCCCACTGTCCGGTTCCGCGGCTCAAGACGTCCTGACATTCGGCGAAGGTCAACTTCGCGATCGCATCGTGAACGATGCCGTACGAGGTGTCGGCGTTCTCAGCCATTGTCTGCAGCGATGCGAACCGCGGATCCTCTGCGAACTCGTCCAACCCCATCAGCCGGCAGAACTCCGGCCAGTACCGGGTGGGCTGGAGCATCGACAACTGCACGAACCGGCCGTCGGAGGTGCGGTACGCCCCGGTCAGCGGATTGCCCGGCGCCTGAGTTCGGCGCTCGACCTTCGGCAGTGGGCCCCCCATGAGCATCGCCATATTGATGCTGAACTGAGTTGTCCATGCGCCGACCGCAAGTAGTGACACGTCGAGAACCGACGGCTCCCCGGTTGCGCGCCGCCCGTAGAGCGCGGCCGCCACGCCCCCGGCGATGGCGAGACCGCCGATATTGTCTCCGTACGCACCCGCGGGCATGAAAGCGGAGTGTTCGGCATCGGGTGGGTTGAGGCCGTCGGCACTGCCGCCGCGCGCCCAGAACGCCGTTGCGTCGTACGCCCCCGCATCGCGATCGGGGCCCTTCATGCCGAAGCCGCTACCGGCCACGTAGATGATGTCCGGGTTGACCTCGCGGACGTGATCCACATCGATGTTCAGCTTCTGCCGCGCCGCAGGGAGATAGTTCGTCAGAAGCACGTCGCTGCGCCGGATGAGTTCGTCGAATGCCGTGCGCGCGTCGGGATGATCGAGCGCGAGCCCCACGCTGCGCTTGCCGCGATTGGGGGCCTCCATGATCGGTGCGAAGGACGACCCGGGTTTACTCGCGGACGCCCCGAGAACCTTGACCAGGCCTCGTTGTGCGTCTCCGGTGACGGGATGCTCGATTTTCACGACTTCGGCGCCCCAATCCGCAAGGACGGCACCGGCAGACGGCACGAAGGTGAATTGCGCCACCTCGAGCACGCGAACTCCGTTGAGCGGCTTTTGCATTACGCAACACTCGCTGACGGCGATGGTTGTCGGCGGCGCGGACTCGTGTCCGTGTGACCTCGAGCGTTCTGCTCGGTCGCTGGGTTAGGAGACAGCGCCTGTGTCATTGGCCCTCCGTTGTGCGATCAATGGCAGAAGACGACTCATCTCTGCGACCTATGACTGCGACAGTATCATTCGAGGTGTGTGCGCGCGAGATGCCGGTCACAATCGACGGCCTTGTATTCGAACGTGACGCCGTAGCGGGGCTGGCCCGGTGTGGCTATCAGTAGAGAATGTCGCGAACCTGCGTCTTCTCGTAACCCTTCAACAACGCGGCGCTGGCGTTCTCCATGTGCCTACGCCAATGCCCTTCGGCCTCAGCGCCTTTCCGGTCGGTAACCAAACTCGCGAGGCGGCCGTAAGACCGGATCAATTTGGTGTAGGCCGGCCCCGGAAGTACAGCCTCGTCTCTGAGAATTGCGGCTGTGGTGTGGCGTTCGGAGATCTCGTGCAGCATTCCGGCGAGCATCGCCAGGGTGTCGTTGCCGGATAGTTCGACGAGCCGGCGGTGCAGTGCCGCGGACGCCTGAGCAACGGTTCCCGCCTCCCTCGCCGCTGGAACCGCATCAACGAGGCGCCTCAATTCCTGGTGCGCCTTCTTCGTCCCGTGGTCCGCCAATAGCCGTGCGGCGTAGGGTTCGATTCCGATACGCGCGGTCATGACGTCCGCGAG
>JBEVHL010000238.1:0-6500 GCA_040511255.1 Mycobacterium sp.
CGCCCGGCAGCAAGATGTGGCGATTCGGGCAGGTGACGGTGCGATTCGGCAAACCGATGGACTTCTCCCGCTTCGAGGGTCTGGCCGGTAACCGCTTCATCGAGCGTGCCGTCATCGACGAGGTGATCTACGAGCTGATGCAGCTGTCCGGGCAGGAGTACGTCGACCTGTATGCCGCCAGCCTCAAAGAGCTCAAAGCGGGTGCAGCGCCTGACTCCCGGCCGGCTGCTCCTGATCAGCCGGCTGCCCGGATTCCCGAGTCCGCGGCGGGTTGACTGCGCGGGCGGAGACGGTCAGTCCCGCGACGGCGATGACGGCCAGCGCCCACCACACGTACGACCCGCCGACCAGTTGGCGCCACCACGACGCCGTGGACTCGTGATGCTTGGGCAGCAGGTCGATCGGGGTCCACACCAGTAGCGCTATCCCGGCCACCGTGAGCACGGCCAGGGCCGCGTTGCGCCTGCGGTAGGCGAGCACGCTGGTGACAATCAGCGTCGGCAGCACCCACACCCAGTGGTGTGACCACGACACCGGTGAGACCACCAGGCCGAACAGCGCGACGAGGCTCAGGGCAAGTACCGGTTCGTCGGCGTGCACCACCCGCCGCGCGGACCACACCGTCACCCCGAGCGCGACGAAACACGCAGCGGTCCACAGCGCGAACTGCAGAGTGTCGCCGAGTTCCAGGCGAGCCAACGCGCCGGCGATGTTCTGGTTCGTGTTCAGCATGGCGCTGCCGATCCGGCCGGTATCGCCCAGAGTGTGAATCCAGTACTCCAACGAGTCCTGCCACGCCAGCACGAAACCGGCCAGTGACGCGACCACGAAGGACAGCACCGCGGTCAGGGCGGCGCGGCCGTCACGGCGCAGCACGAAATAGACCAGGAACACCGCGGGCGTCAGTTTCAGGGCGATCGCCAGCCCCACCAACACACCCCTGGGCCACGGGGTGCGGCGCGGCACGCAGTCCGCGATCACCAGGGTCATCAGGACGACGTTGATCTGACCGAAATCGAAGTTGGCCTGGATCGGTTCTAGGTAGATCATCGACAGCGCGACCAGCGCCAATGCCAGCCAGCTGCGTCGCGCCCAGGCGGGTTCGGAGGTGAAGGTGGCAGGCCCGGTCCAGATGTCGAGCCGGGTCAGGACGATCACCGTGGACACCACCAGCAGCACCAGTGTGGTGCAGGTGATGGCGACGCTGGCCACCGGGAACGACATCCAGGCGAACGGGCTGAACAAGATCGCCGCCAGCGGTGGGTAGGTGAAGGGCAGATCGAGCCCGATCATGGTGTGGAACATGACGTCGTCGGCATACAGTGGCTGCCCGTTGAGCCAGGCCTGGCCGCCCATCCGGTAGACCTCGATATCGATCCGGTAGGGGATGTGGCGCAGCACCTGCCATGCGGCGTAGACGAACAGGGCCACCGATGCCAGCTGGAAGATGCGCCAGATGATGCGACGCCAGTGCTGTCCGAGCCAACTGCCCGCGTCGGGCCACCGCCGTTTACTCATGACCCGGACAGCCTATCGGTGCGGTTGGCTGCGGGTGGTATTCCACCTTCGAGAAATCTCCGCCCTGGTGGGCGTATCTTTTGGCCGTGCTCGACTCGTGGAATCCCGATATCGACTTCGATCTGGCCATACCGCCGGCGCGGGTGCCGCTGATGTGGTGCCTGATCGCATTTCTCCTGACGTTTTTCGTGACGCGGACGATCGTGCGGTACATCCGGGCGCATGCGGACAGCGACGCGCCCAAAAAATGGTGGCAACCGCGCAATATGGGTCACGGCACGGTGCACATCCACCATGTGGTGATCGGTGTGATCCTGGTCATGGTCTCCGGACTGACGATGGTGACCTTGGCCGTTGACGGGGGAGTACCCGAATTCACGGCAGCGGCAATCTTTTTCGGGGTGGGCGCGGCGTTGGTGCTCGACGAGTTCGCCCTGATCCTGCACCTGCAGGACGTCTACTGGTCCGAAGACGGCCGGACCTCGGTTGATGCGGTGTTCGCCGCGGTCGCGGTGGCCGGGCTGCTGGTACTCGGATTCAATCCGCTGTCATTCTTCGACATCACCATCTGGCGTGACGACGACTCGGTCCTGTCCCGGACGCTGGTCGTCGGCGGGGCCATCTACACGCTGACGATGGCGGTGATCGTGTTGCTCAAAGGCAAGGTGTGGACCGGGTTGATCGGCATGTTCGTCAACCCGTTGCTCATCATCGGGGCCATCCGGCTGTCGCGACCGCACGCGCCGTGGGCACGCTGGCGCTACACCACCCGACCCAAGAAGATGCACCGCGCGCTGGAACGCGAGCGGTATATGCGCCGTCCGTTCGTCCAGGCGAACCTGTGGCTGCAGGGGGCGATCGCGGGGATGCCGAGATTCCCCGACGACACCGCGGTGGAGGCCGAACTCGACAAGGAGATCCATGCCGCGGCGCCGCCGCCGTCGCTCGACACGCCGCCGGTCGACACGCCGACCGACCGGACCGTCGAGACGGCTGGATAAGGTAAGCCGTGCGCTACTTCTACGACACCGAGTTCATCGACAACGGGCGCACGATCGAACTGATCTCCATCGGGGTCGCGGCCGAGGATGGCCGCGAATACTACGCGGTGTCAACCGAATTCCCGCCCGAGCAGGCAGGGCGGTGGGTCCGCACCCACGTGCTGCCCAAGTTGCCGCCGCCGTCGTCGAAATTGTGGAAGTCGCGCAGGACCATCCGGGAGGATCTCGAAGAGTTCTTCGGCATCGACGGCGACGAGTCGATCGAGCTGTGGGCGTGGGTGGCGGCCTACGACCACGTGGTGCTGTGCCAGCTGTGGGGGCCGATGACCAGCCTGCCGCCGGCGATCCCGAGATTCACCCGCGAGCTGCGGCAGTTCTGGGAGGACCGGGGCTGCCCCCGAATGCCACCGCGACCGCGCGATACCCACGACGCTCTGGTGGACGCCCAGCACAACCTGGTGCGCTACCAGATCATGACGGAGCTGCAGGCCGGTTACCAGAGCTGGGAACAGGCGTAGCTGCCTGATCGGGCTGGTCAGAGCACGTTAAGGGCCCGGTTACCATAGACGGGTGAACTGGACTGTCGACGTACCCATCGATCAGCTGCCGTCGTTGCCGCCGCTGCCCGATGACCTGCGGCAACGCCTGGACACCGCGCTCGCGAAGCCCGCTGCACAACAGCCGAGCTGGGACGCCGATCAGGCGAAGGCGATGCGCACTGTTCTGGAGAGCGTTCCGCCGGTCACCGTGCCCACCGAGATCGAGCGCCTCAAGGGCCTACTCGCGCAGGTCGCCCGCGGCGAGGCCTTTCTGCTGCAGGGTGGCGACTGCGCCGAGACGTTCGCCGACAACACCGAACCGCACATCCGCGGCAACATCCGCACGCTGCTGCAGATGGCAGTGGTCCTGACCTACGGCGCCAGCACACCGGTGATCAAGGTCGCGCGGATTGCCGGGCAGTACGCCAAGCCGCGGTCGTCCGACACCGACGCGCTGGGGCTGAAGTCCTACCGCGGCGACATGATCAACGGTTTCGCCCCCGATGCGGCTGTCCGCCAGCACGATGCGTCGCGACTGGTGCGGGCATACGCCAACGCCAGCGCCGCGATGAACCTGATGCGCGCGCTGACTTCCGGCGGGTTGGCCTCGCTGGAGTCGGTGCACGACTGGAACCGCGAATTCGTCCGTACCTCGCCGGCAGGCGCACGCTACGAAGCGCTGGCCGGTGAGATCGATCGCGGTCTGCGGTTCATGAATGCCTGTGGTGTCACCGATCCCAGCCTGCAGACCGCGGAGATCTTCGCCAGCCACGAGGCGCTGGTGCTCGACTACGAGCGCGCGATGCTGCGGATGGCCCACGACGGCGAGGGCGACCCGAAACTGTATGACCTGTCGGCCCACTTCGTCTGGGTCGGCGAGCGCACCCGTCAGCTCGACGGTGCGCATATCGCGTTCGCCGAGGTGATCGCCAACCCGATCGGCGTCAAGATCGGGCCGTCGATGTCGCCGGAGGTCGCGGTCGAGTACGTCGAGCGGCTGGATCCGCAGAACGTGCCCGGCCGGTTGACGTTGGTAACCCGGTTGGGCAACAACAAGGTTCGCGATCTTTTGCCGCCCATCATCGAGAAGGTGCAGGCAACCGGTCATCAGGTGATCTGGCAGTGCGACCCGATGCACGGCAACACCCATGAGTCGTCCACCGGATACAAGACCCGCCACTTCGACCGGATTGTCGACGAGGTGCAGGGCTTCTTCGAGGTGCACCGGTCGCTGGGTACCCATCCCGGTGGCATCCACGTCGAGATCACCGGCGAGAACGTCACCGAGTGCCTCGGTGGGGCACAGGACATTTCGGACAGCGACCTGGCCGGCCGGTATGAGACCGCCTGCGACCCGCGGCTCAACACCCAGCAGAGCCTCGAGCTGGCGTTTCTGGTCGCGGAGATGCTGCGCGGCTAGCACGCGGGAGCGTGTTTTGAATTCTGTTGCACGCCAGGCTTATTCGGTCTCAGCGTGATCAAACGTGTCGACGCGTCGGCACCGGTGGGATTCCGCTCTTACCGGTAGTTGAATCGACGGCGATCTGTCGCCCGCCCGCTCGCCCGTTGGTAGCTGACGTCCGCCGCCGACGTGGGGTTCCGTCGTGGCTTCCCGCGGAGTGACGGCGCGTTATCGGCCTGCCGGCGGACTCGTCACCACAGCGCTTGTGGGATGTTGCAAACATTTGCTGGCGCGAGGTCCTAGCAACGTGCCAGGAAAGTATTTGAGAACGACAAAAAAGTCGGATTCATATTTTGAAACCTGAGGACAACCTGATAGACGGACGATCCGGATCAAAGGATCTATATTCATTAGCCGCCGCGACAAATCCGCGGCAACTTTATGAACGCTAATGAGCAGCAATTATGCTCATTCAGCAACTAACTGTCGAACGACCAAAAGGCTCCGGATGGGCCTAGTGCCTCCCGGCGCACCAAAAAGGGATTAGTTCACAACGCAACATTCCACAACGAAAGTTGATTTACCTGCACGGACATTCGCGAATGGGGTTGCTATGTTGCTACCGCTGGGGATCGACGTCGAATGTAAAGGGGATCTCATGTCTAAAATCAGTCGTAGGGGGAGTGGTCCAGGTAAGCCGTTGATGGCTGCAGTGGCCGTCATCGGTAGCGCCGGGGTGATCATGGCGGCACCGGCAGCACCGTTGCTGTTGGCGCCAGAGGCTCATGCAGCGCCGCTCGATCTGGCGGGGTTGGATTTCATCGGCTCCGGTGGTGTGAGTGGATCGCTGCTGGATCCGCTGTTCGACATTTTCGGGGCCATTCCGGTATTGAATATCTTTATCGGGAACGGCCTCGACGGCACACTGGCCAGCCCCAACGGCGGCAACGCCGGTTTGTTCGCAGGTAACGGCGGGAACGGCTTCTCGCCGCTGATCCCGGGTGCCTCCGGCGGTAATGGCGGCAACGCCGGCCTGTTCATCGGTAACGGCGGCAACGGTGGCAACGGTGCCAACGGCCTCAACGGCGTCAACCCGACCACGGCCACCTCGGCGCTCAACGGTTTGGACGCCCTCCCGCTGGTTCCCGCGCAGGCCACCTCTGGCTTGGGCGGTGTGGGCCTGCAGAACGGCGGCAACGGCGGAAACGGCGCTGCGGGAGCCGATCTCGGCGACTTCATCGGCGAGTTCCCCGGGGCTCCCGGCGGAGCCGGCGGGCCGCTGGGCGGTAACGGTGGTGCCGGTGGCGCGGGCGGGGAGGGTACAGCCGCCTTGTTCGCCTCCGCTGGCGGGGCCGGCGGCTCGGCGGTCTTCGGCGGCGGAAACGGCGGCGCCGGCGGCGCCGGCGGCGGCGACCTCTTCGGCGGCTACGGCGCCAATGGTGGCGCCGGCGGCAACGGCGCTCCCGGTGTGGACGGCACTCCCGGCGGTAACGGTGGTGCGGGCGGCAGCGGCGGCTTCCTGTTCGGCTTCGGCGGCAGTGGCGGCAACGGCGGCAACGGTGGCAGCGGTGCCAACGGCGGCACCGGCGGCGCCGGTGGCATCGGCGGCAGCAACGACAGTGCCACTGAGAATGCAGGTGCAGGTGGCGCCGGCGGTACCGGTGGCGCCGGCGGTAAAGGTGCCAATGGTGGCAACGGCGGTGCTGCCGGTTCAGGCGGCTTCATCCCGTTCTTGGGCGGTTCCGGCACAGCCGGCAAGGGCGGCAACGGTGGTGTCGGTGGCAACGGCGGAGCAGGCGGCGCCGGTGGAGCCGGCGGCATCAACGCCACCGATGCCACGTTGAACGGGACGGCCGGCACACCCGGTACCGGCGGCAAGGGCGGCACCGGCGGCAAGGGTGGCACCGGAAGCACTGCGGGCACCGACGGTGGCAACGGCACCGATGGTGCTCCTGGCGCTGCCCCCGCCGCCCCGTAACCACTGGCGCTGGTGCAGCTGGAACACCAGCGCCCACGAACGTTCGGGGCGTCAGCCACGCT
>JBEVHL010000239.1:0-17040 GCA_040511255.1 Mycobacterium sp.
CTCAACGACTCGATCGCCGATACCAGCGCGGGTGGATAGCGCCGGTGTCCGCTGCTGTCGTCGCGGGGCACCGGGTCGATCAGACCGATCCGTTCGTAATAGCGCAGGGCGGATTCGGCCAGGCCGGTGCGCCGCGCCAACTGCTGAATCGTCAACGCGGGGGAGTCGACTGTCACGGTGGTGGCCATGACAGCCATGATGCCGAACTTGAAGCGCTTCAAGTCAAGCTGTGACCACCGACCCGGTGTGGCAGACCGGCGATCCGGTCGAGAGTTTCTAGGATCGCCTGCGTGACTGACCGCTACGGACGCGATGTACTGGCCGCCCCACGACAGCCGAACCGCCCCCGCTCGACCGAGCACGCGATCGAACTCGGCATGGTCGTCGAGGACGCCGAGAGCGGCTACGTCGGGGAAGTCGTCGTGATCGACGGCACCCGCATCGAGCTGGAGGACCGACACCGCCGCAGGCGGCGCTTCTCCCTGGGCCCCGGTTTTCTGCTGGAGGGCCGCCCGGTCATCCTCACCCCGCCCGTCCGCAAGACCGCTGCGGCCGCCCCCAAGCGGACGGCTTCGGGTTCAGTCGCGGTGACCGGTGCGCGCGCCAGGACGGCGCTGGCCAGCCGCATCTACGTCGAAGGCAGGCACGACGCCGAACTGGTCGAACAGGTCTGGGGCGCCGACCTGCGGATCGAAGGCGTGGTGGTGGAGTACCTGGGCGGGGTGGACGACCTGCCCAGCATCGTCGCCGACTTCGCCCCCGACCCGAACCGACGACTCGGCGTGCTGGTCGACCACCTCGTGGCGAACTCGAAGGAGGCCCGGATCGCCGACACCGTCCGGCGCGGGCCGGGTGGTGCGCACACGCTGGTGGTCGGCCACCCCTACATCGACATCTGGCAGGCCGTGAAGCCCGAGCGGTTGGGGCTGACAGCCTGGCCGGTCATCCCGCGCAGCATCGAGTGGAAACACGGGATCTGCGAGGCGCTGGGCTGGCCCCACGCCGATCAGGCCGATATCGCCAGGGCCTGGCAGAAGATTCGCTCCCGGGTACGGGACTGGACCGACCTCGAACCCGCGCTGATCGGGCGGGTCGAGGAACTGATCGACTTCGTCACGGCGACGATGCCGGACGCGTAGCTTGCGGAGTGTCCGGCTGAGAAGCGGGACAATCCAGCACCGTCACCCAGCCCGCCTAGGAGCAGATGCTGGGCCGGCCCGCCAGATAGTTGCAGTGGTCCGGGAAGCGGTTGTCCACCGGAGGGACCAGCCCGCCGGTGAAGGACAGCGTGAACGGGGTCTTCACCATGCCGGCCGCACCGCCACACACCGCGCCGTGAATGCTCGAATGGGTGCCCATCAAGGTGGCGCTGTCGAACGCGTACTTCTCGGTGCTGGGCGCGGTGCTGCCGTCCGGGCACAGCGTGCCTTCGCTGGAGTCGTACTGGAACGTCCACAGACCGCCGGTCAGCACGGCCCTGGCGTTGAAGTTCACCATGCGTTCTGCCCGGGTGAGCTTTGACGGGGTCATGCTCGCCAGGATCACGCCGCAGCCCAGGGTCTGGATGGTCTCGTCGCTGTAATCCGACTGCGCCCTGGTGCCGTTGGCCTGCATGCAGATGCTCTGCATCTGCCAGGTGGCCGGGAGCGCGCCCTCCTGGCTGAAGTTGTAGTACCCGTCAGCCGGGGGGACGATCGCGGCGGCCGGTGCGGCGGCGGCCACGGCGACCACGGCAGCGACACAGAACACCGCGCCGAGCCGGCGAAAGACGGTCATGCCTAAGGTTTATCACCTCGGGCCCATGTGGTGTGGAGGTTGCTGGGAAAGCCGCGCAGCCAGGTAGGCGTGACCCCTGGCGGACAGCCGGTAGCCCACGTCCAGGCTGAGGGTCAGGCCCAGCGCCTTGAGCTGGCGGACCCGACGTTTGAACCGGGCGGTGTCCAATCCGACCCGCGCCGCCAGATCCGGTGCCCGGACCGCCTCGTTCGCGGCGATCAGCCCCAAATACTCCCGCGTCCATGGGCCGTCGGTGCTGGCGGTGTCCAAGCGGTCGAGCTTGGCCGTGATGGTGTCGATGTCGGCGGTGGTGAGCTTGTCGTCGGCCGCGAGTGCCGGGCGCTCGTCGGGCCCCAGATAGGACACCGCGATGGCGTAGATGTGCCGGGCGGGCCGGCGCGCCAGGGCTGCCTGCGCCGCCGCGGCGTCGGGGTAGCCTGCGGCCTTGGCCTGCGCCGCTGACACCCGGTGATCACCCGCGTACTCGGTGACGGCGTCGATCCGCACCGTGCCGGCCTGGGTCCGCTGCGTGCCGCCGACTTTGGCTCGCGGCGCATCCCAGCTGCGCAGCACCAGGGAGATACTGCCGTCAGCGATCCCGTCTGCGGTCGCGCGGTTGAGCAGCACGGAAAAATTCTAGGAGCACGCCGGTTGAGTGCGGCGGCTGTCCGGCTGCCGTGGTAAGCAGATGCAGTGTCCGACGGTTTGTTCGACGTGTCCACGCCGGACGAGTTCAGCGGTTCGCGGCTCTCGGATCGGCCGCCGCCTTCGGCGCCGCTGGCGGTCCGGATGCGGCCGCAGTCCCTCGACGAGGTCGTGGGGCAGGACCACCTGCTGCGCCAAGGGTCACCACTGCGCCGGCTGGTGGACGGCTCCGGCGCGGCCTCGGTCATCCTCTACGGCCCGCCGGGCACCGGTAAGACCACACTGGCCTCGCTGATCTCCGGCGCGACGGGCAGGCGGTTCGAAGCGTTGTCGGCCCTGTCGGCCGGGGTGAAGGAAGTGCGCGCCGTCATCGACGTGGCCCGGCGCGCGGCGGTGCACGGCGAACAGACCGTGCTGTTCATCGACGAGGTACACCGCTTCTCCAAGACCCAGCAGGACGCGCTGCTGGCCGCGGTGGAGAACCGCGTGGTGCTGCTGGTCGCGGCCACCACCGAGAACCCGTCGTTCTCCGTGGTGGCGCCGCTGTTGTCCCGGTCGCTGATCCTGCAGTTGCAGCCGCTGACCTCCGAGGCGGTGCGTGCCGTCGTGCTGCGGGCGATCAGCGACCCGCGCGGGCTGAACGGCGCGGTGACCGTCGCACCCGAGGCCGTCGAACTGCTGGTGCAACTCGCCGCAGGCGATGCCCGGCGGGCGCTGACCGCACTCGAGGTCGCCTCCGAGACTGGTGAAGCGGTCACTGTCGAGATCATCGAGCAGTCGCTGGACAAGGCTGCGGTGCGCTACGACCGCGACGGCGATCAGCACTACGACGTGGTCAGCGCCTTCATCAAATCGGTGCGCGGATCCGATGTCGACGCCGCGCTGCACTATCTGGCCAGGATGCTGACGGCGGGGGAGGATCCGCGCTTCCTGGCGCGGCGGCTGGTGATCCTGGCCAGCGAAGACGTCGGGATGGCCGACCCGACCGCGCTGCTGACCGCCGTCGCGGCGGCGCAGACGGTCGCGCTGATCGGCATGCCGGAAGCCCAGCTGACGCTGGCCCATGCCACCGTCCATCTGGCCACGGCGCCGAAATCGAACGCGGTGACGACGGCACTCGGCGCGGCGATGGCGGATATCAAGGCAGGCAAGGCGGGGCTGGTGCCGACCCACCTGCGCGACGGCCACTACTCGGGCGCGGCCGCGCTGGGCAACGCACAGGGCTACAAATACGCCCACGACTATCCCGACGGGGTTGTGCCACAACAATTTCCGCCCAACGAATTGGTGGGGGTCGATTATTACCGGCCCACCTCCCGCGGCGTCGAGCGGGAGATCGCCGGTCGCCTGGAAAAGCTGCGCGCGATCGTGCGCCGTCGGCCCTGATCTGGGCGTTCCCGGCCCTGGCCGACTCCATGCTGGCGACACCACGTCGACGAACGTCCGAAAAGCCTTTGCTCCCACAGTGATTGACGCAGGACCGGCACACACAGCGATCCCGGCTGACCGGGGGGGTGGTCAGCCGGGATCGGGTTCTGCGGGGGTGCCTAGCGGCGCAGCATTCCGGTACGACGCCGACCCATGAGCGAGGCTACCAGGGCGACACCGGCGGCGGCCACGATTACCTGGACCAGCAGCTCGAGCCAGTCAATTCCGTTGGTGGCGGTCGGGATTCCCAGGGCCCGGGCCAGGAAGGTACCGACGAAGGCGGCGACGATGCCGACCAGGACGGTGACCAGGAAACCGATGGGCTGCTTGCCGGGCAGCAGCAGCCGGCCGAGCACACCGACGACGATGCCGACAAGGATTGCGGTGACGATTCCGGTGATGGTCATGTGTTCCTCCAAGTGAGTGATGCGTGTGGGTCACGCGATGCAGCTCACATACCCCTGTCAGATCTCGGTTAAACGAGGGCGTCAATTTCCGCGCCGCTACCTGTTGCTACCAGCGGACTCTCGGGCCGCGCGCACAATGGAGACGATGCCGATGGCCGGAGAACAACGAGTATGGGCGCGCAGGCTCGCGCTGGGCGTCGTGCTGGTCACCTGCGCAGGCGGGGGAGCGTTCGTCCTGGTCGACCGGCCACCCGCCGACTGCGCGGTGGTGGGCGAGATGATGCACACGTATTCGGACTTTCAGGCCGCTACCGCACAGAGCGGACCGAACGAACCGCAGGCGCAGGCCGCAGCGGCCGATGGGGAGGCGCAGACCGCCGACACCCTGCACCGGCAGGCCCGCGAGATAGCGCTGCCCGAATTGCGCACCGCGGCGGTCGCGTTCGCCGAAGCCGTCGCATCGTCGGCGCAGGCCCAGCTCGACAGCGCCGCGATGCCGGCGGAACTGGACCCGTTCGATGCCGTCCTGCCCTCGGTGGATCCCGCCGAGCTCGCCGCGGGCGAAAGATTCTCGGCCGCAGTCCACGTCCTGCTGGTGGCATGCCCCTCCGCGCCGCGTCCCATCGGCATGTCCTGACGGGGTCCGTAGTCTGATGCCGTGGATACCGAGGTGCTCGACGTCGATACGGCGCGCAGAAGAATCGTCGACCTGACCGCCGAGGTGCGCCAGTTCTGCGCGGGCCATGCCGACGGACTGTGCAACGTCTTCGTGCCGCACGCCACCGCGGGCGTGGCGATCATCGAGACCGGGGCGGGTTCCGACCACGACCTGCTGGATACCCTGGAGCGGCTGTTGCCGCGCGACGACCGGTATCGGCACTCGCACGGCTCCGTCGGACACGGTGCCGACCATGTGCTGCCGGGCATCGTCTCGCCGTCGGCGACCATCCCGGTCCAGGACGGTCAGCCACTGCTCGGCACCTGGCAGAGCATCGTGCTGGTGGACCTGAACCGCGACAACCCGCGGCGTTCGGTGCGGCTGAGCTTCGTCAACGCGTAACCGGCCGCTGTCAGCGGACCGGTACTGTGGAGCGGTTGAAAGCCACCGATCCAGGACAGTCAGAAAAGAGACGACGTGCAGACCCACGAGATCAGGAAGCGGTTCCTCGATCATTTCGTGCGAGCGGGCCACACCGAGGTACCGAGCGCCTCGGTGATCCTCGACGACCCCAACCTGCTGTTCGTCAACGCCGGCATGGTGCAGTTCGTGCCGTTCTTCCTGGGGCAGCGCACGCCGCCGTACGCCACGGCGACCAGCATCCAGAAATGCATCCGCACCCCCGATATCGAAGAAGTCGGCATCACCACCCGCCACAACACCTTCTTCCAGATGGCGGGCAACTTCTCCTTCGGCGACTACTTCAAACGCGGTGCCATCGCCCTGGCCTGGGATCTGCTGACCAATTCGGTGTCCGAGGGCGGATACGGCTTCGACCCCGAAAGGCTCTGGGCGACGGTCTATCTCGATGACGACGAGGCCGCCGACCTGTGGCGCGAGATCGCCGATCTGCCGTCCGAGCGCATCCAGCGGCGCGGCATGGCCGACAACTACTGGTCGATGGGCATCCCCGGGCCGTGCGGTCCGTCGTCGGAGATCTACTACGACCGCGGTCCCGAGTACGGCATCGAAGGCGGCCCGGAAGCCAACGAGGACCGCTACATCGAGATCTGGAATCTCGTGTTCATGCAGAACGAACGCGGCGCGGGCACCAGTAAAGAGAATTTCGAGATCCTCGGCCCGCTGCCGCGGCAGAACATCGACACCGGGATGGGGATCGAGCGCGTCGCCTGCTTGCTCCAGGGCGTCGACAACGTCTACGAAACCGACCTGATGCGACCGGTCATCGACACCGTCGCGGCCATCGCGCCCCGCGGCTACGGCACCGGCAGCCACGACGACGATGTCCGCTACCGGATCATCGCCGACCACATGCGCACCGCCGCGATCATCATCGGCGACGGCGTCAGCCCGGGCAACGACGGCCGCGGCTACGTATTGCGCCGACTGCTGCGACGGTGATCCGCTCGGCAAAGCTGCTCGGGATCGACACCCCGATCGTCGGTGAGCTGATGGCCACCGTCCGCGACGCGATGGGCCCGTCCTATCCCGAACTGGTCACCGATTTCGATCGGATCAACCGCATCGCGGTGGCCGAGGAGACGGCGTTCAACCGCACCCTGGCCGCGGGCTCCCGGTTGTTCGACGACGCCGCCGAGTCCACCAAATCCGCTGGCGCCAGCGTGTTGTCGGGGTCGGCCGCCTTCACCTTGCACGACACCTACGGCTTCCCGATCGATCTCACCCTGGAAATGGCTTCCGAGGCGGGCCTTTCGGTCGACGAGTCCGGTTTCCGCGAGCTGATGAACGAGCAGCGCAACCGGGCCAAGGCCGATGCCGCCGCCCGCAAGCACGCGCACGCCGACCTCACCGCCTACCGCGAACTGGTCGACGCGGGACCGACGGAGTTCACCGGGTTTGACGAGTTGACTTCGCAGGCAACGATTCTCGGCATCTTCGTGGACGGCAAGCGGGTGCCCGTGGTGGCGCACGGCAGCGACGGGTCCGGCGGTGCCGTTCCCGATCGTGTCGAGATCGTCTTGGACCGCACTCCGCTGTATGCGGAGTCCGGCGGTCAGATCGCCGACATCGGTGCGATCTCCGGCACCGGCGGCGCCGCCAGAGCGCAGGTGACCGATGTGCAGAAGATCGCCAAGTCCCTGTTCGTGCACCGCGTCAACGTGGAGTCCGGCGAGTTCGTCGAGGGCGACGTCGTCACCGCCGAGGTCGATCCGAAGTGGCGCCACGGGGCCACCCAGGGCCACTCCGGAACCCATATGGTGCACGCCGCGCTGCGACAGGTGCTCGGTCCCAACGCCGTTCAGGCCGGGTCGCTGAACCGCCCCGGCTATCTACGGTTCGACTTCAACTGGCAGGGCCCGCTCAGCGAACAACAGCGCGACGAGATCGAGATCGTCGCCAACGAAGCCGTCGAAGCGGATTACGCGGTCAACACCATTTACACCAAGCTCGACAAGGCCAAAGCCATGGGTGCGATGGCGTTGTTCGGGGAGGCGTATCCCGAAGACGTCCGCCTGGTGGAGATCGGCGGCCCGTTCTCACTGGAACTGTGCGGCGGTACCCATGTGCACAACTCCGCGCAGATCGGGCCGGTCACCGTGCTCGGTGAGTCGTCGGTCGGGTCGGGTGTGCGCCGGGTCGAGGCCTACGTCGGGCTGGACTCGTTCCGGCACCTGGCCAAGGAACGTGCGCTGCTGGCCGGCCTGGCGTCCTCGCTGAAGGTGCCGTCTGACGAGGTGCCCGCTCGGGTGGCCAACCTGGTCGACAAGTTGAAGGTCGCGGAGAAGGAAATCGAGCGGATGCGCCGGGCGACGGCACAGGCCGCCGCTTCCAATGCTGCCGCCGGTGCGGAACGAGTGGGTAAGGTGCGTGTCGTGGCGCAACGGCTGTCCTCAAAAAATGGGGACGCGACAACGGCGGCAGACCTTCGTTCCCTGGTCGGCGATATCCGCGGAAAGCTCGGCGCCGAACCCGGTGTGGTGGCCCTGATCGCCGAAGGCGACAGCGGCTCCGTGCCGTATGTCGTCGGGGTGAACTCCGCCGCTCAGGACCTCGGGCTGAGCGCAGGGGAGTTGCTCGCCGAACTTTCGTCAGCGGTCAACGGGCGCGGCGGCGGCAAGGCCGACCTCGCGCAGGGCTCGGGCAAGGACCCGGCTGGCATCGACACTGGGCTGGCCGCGCTTCGTGCGGCCGTCGCCCGGAGCTAGCCCGAGTGACCTCAAGCGAGCACCGGCTGCCCGATCGGCCAGGTGGTGACGACCCCGGGCGGGGTCGGCGCATCGGGATCGACGTCGGCAGTGTCCGGATCGGCGTGGCCGCCAGCGACCCCGACGGGATCTTGGCCACCCCAGTGGAGACGGTGCAGCGCGACCGGTCCGGCAAGCATGTGCGCAGGCTGGCCCGGCTCGTCGCCGAGTATGACGCCGTGGAAGTGATCGTCGGCCTGCCGCGGACCCTCGCCGATCGCACCGGTCCGGCGGCACAGGACGCGATCGGGATGGCAGAGCTTCTGGCGCAACGCATTTCACCTGTTCCGGTGCGACTGGCCGACGAACGGCTGACCACTGTCACCGCGCAGCGCTCGCTGCGGGAGGCCGGTGTGCGGGCCAAAGGCCAGCGCAGCGTCGTCGACCAGGCAGCCGCGGTGGCCATCCTGCAGAGCTGGCTCGATCAGCGTCGTGCGCTGACGTCGCCGCCGCGGGAGGCCGTCGATGGCTGACGACTGGGACGACCAGGACCGTGCGCACCCGGTGGCCGTCGGGCCACCCCGTTACCGTCTCAGCCGCGCCGCGCGGATGCGGGCCCAACGTCGCCGTCAGCGTCGACGCACCATGGGCGCGGTGGCCGTGGTGGTGCTCCTGGTGATCGGCGTCGCGACGGTGTTCCTCGGCTCACGGCTGTGGAACGGCATGTTCGGCTCGCCGACGGACTACACCGGTGACGGTGGCGCCGACGTGGTGATCCAGGTGCACGATGGTGATTCGACGACCACCATCGGGCAGACCCTGCTGGACCACAAGGTGGTCGCGACCGTCAAAGGCTTCCTCGATGCTGCGCAGGGCAGCGCCGCGATGGAGGCCATCCAGCCGGGCTTCTACAAGGTGCGCACCGAGATCCCGGCAGCGTCAGCGGTGGACCGCCTCGTCGACCCGCAGAACCGGGTGGGCAAGCTGACCATCCCGGAGGGCCGCCAGCTCGACGACATCACCGACGCCAAGACCAACGACGTGACCGCGGGCATCTTCAGTCTGATCTCGCAGGCCAGCTGTGTGGACCTCGACGGCCAGAAGAAATGCATGTCCGCCGATGACCTGCGGACAGCCGCGGGCACCGGCACACCCGAATCGCTCAAGGTGCCGCAGTGGGCGCTCGAGCCGGTGATGAAGATGGGTACCGACCACCGCAGGATCGAAGGGTTGATCGCACCGGGCACCTGGAACGTCGACCCGGCGGCATCCCCAGCGAACACCCTGGCATCCCTGATCGACGCCAGCGCCGCCAAGTACACCAAGGGCGGGCTGCTGAACACCGCGACGGCGATGAACATGTCGCCGTACAACATCCTCGTCGTCGCCTCCCTGGTGCAGAGGGAAGCCAAACCCGAGGACTTCACCAAGGTGGCCCGCGTCATCTACAACCGGCTCAACGAGCGGCGCAAACTCGAGTTCGACTCGACCGTGAACTACCCGCTGGACCGCCAGGAGGTGGCGACCACCGACGGGGACCGGGCGCAGCCCACGCCGTGGAACACCTACGCCTCCGAGGGATTGCCGGTCACGCCGATCTGCTCGCCGGGCGACCAGGCGTTGGCCGCGGCGGAACGGCCGGAGCCGGGGGACTGGCTGTATTTCGTCACCATCGACCTGCAGGGCACCACCCTGTTCACCAGGGACTACGAACAGCACCTGGCCAATATCGAGTTGGCCAAGCGCAACGGTGTCCTGGACAGTGTCCGCTGACCCGCTGACGGGGCCCCGCAGAGCAGCGGTACTCGGGTTCCCGATCGCTCATTCGCGCTCCCCGCAGCTGCACCTGGCCGCCTACCGGGCGCTGGGACTGCTCGACTGGACCTACGAGCGCATCGAATGCACCGCCGATCAATTGCCTTCGCTGGTCGGCAGTCTCGGTCCCGAGTGGATCGGCTTCTCTGTCACGATGCCGGGGAAGTTCGCCGCGCTGGCGTTCGCCGACGAACGCACCCCGCGGGCCGCCCTCGTCGGATCGGCGAACACGCTACTGCGCACCGCGGACGGCTGGCGGGCGGACAACACCGACGTCGACGGGGTGATCGGGGCGCTGGGCACCGCAGGTCAGGTTCCCCCGCGGTCGAACGCGGTGATTCTCGGCGCCGGCGGCACCGCGCCGGCCGTCGTCGTCGCGCTGGCCGCGCTGGGCTTCGAGCAGGTGACGCTGGCCAGCCGCAATCCCGAACGAGCGGCCCAACCGCTCGGCGTCGCCCAGGCGGCCGGGGTGGCGGCGCAGTACTGCGCGCTCGACGGACCGGCGCTGGCGCAGCGGGTGGCCGAGGCGGCGGTGGTGGTCAACACCCTGCCCGCCGACGTCGCCGCCGGCTATACCCAGGCCGTCGCCGCCGCCCCGGTGCTGCTCGATGCCATCTACGACCCGTGGCCCACGCCGCTGGCCGCCGCGGTGTCCGCCGGGGGCGGCGCGGTGATCAGCGGGCTGCAGATGCTGTTGCATCAGGCTTTCGCGCAGGTCGAACAATTCACAGGGCATCCGGCTCCGCGAGCACAGATGGCGGCCGCGCTGCGCTAGCCTGCCGCCGCATGGGGACTGGTTGGGGTTACCTCGTCGCCGGCGTCGCGGTGCTCGCGTGGATGGCCGCGCTGAGCGTCACCGATATCCGCGAGCACCGGCTGCCGAACGCGCTGACCGTGCCTGCGGCGGTGGCGATCCCCGCCGGTGCCGCGATGTGCGGGCACGGCCTGCCCGCGGTCGGCGGGGCCGCGGCGCTGGCCGGGGTCTACTTCGTCGTGCACCTCGTCTCACCCGCAGCGATGGGCGCCGGGGACGTCAAGCTGGCGGTGAGTCTCGGGGCGCTGACCGGAGCCTTCGGCGTCGACGTGTGGGCCCTGGCCGCGCTGGGCGCACCGGTGCTGACCGCGGTGTGGGGGCTGATCGGCCGCCTGCGGCGCGTGCCGCACGGCCCGTCGATGTGTCTGGCCACGCTCGTCGCCGTCCTGCTGGTGACTTCGGCGCGGTGATCGCCGGTGCGCGGTCCGGCGCGCGCCCAAATCACAGGTTGACGGCGGATTACGTTCTGCAATAGCCCACGTGGGAAGATGGGACGCGTGTTGCGATGGACCACTGCAGGCGAATCCCACGGTCGCGCGTTGGTGACCGTGGTCGAGGGCATGGTCGCCGGTGTGCAGGTCACCACCGACGACATCGCCGACCAGCTGGCCCGGCGCCGCCTCGGTTATGGCCGCGGTGCCCGGATGAAGTTCGAGAAGGACCAGGTGACCGTGCTGGCCGGGGTTCGGCACGGCAGCACACTGGGCGGCCCGATCGCCATCGAGATCGGCAACACCGAATGGCCCAAGTGGGAAACGGTGATGGCACCGGACCCGGTCGAGGCCGCCGAACTGGACGTCGCGCGCAACGCCCCGCTGACCAGGCCGCGGCCCGGCCATGCCGACTACGCGGGCATGCTCAAATACGGCTTCGACGATGCCCGCCCGGTGTTGGAGCGGGCCAGCGCCCGCGAGACCGCGGCGCGGGTGGCCGCAGGCACCGTGGCACGGGAATTCCTCCGCCAGGCCCTCGGTGTCGAGGTGCTCTCACACATCATCTCCATCGGCGCCTCCGACCCCTACGTCGGTCCGCCGCCGCAGGCCGGCGATCTCGCGGCGATCGACGACAGCCCGGTCCGCGCCTTCGACAAGGCCGCCGAGGAATCGATGATCGCCGAAATCGAGGCCGCCAAGAAGGACGGCGATACCCTTGGCGGCGTCGTCGAAGTCGTCGCACTGGGCCTGCCGGTCGGACTCGGTTCGTTCATCAGTGGCGACGCCCGCCTCGACGGGCAGCTCGCGGCCGCGGTGATGGGCATTCAAGCCATCAAGGGCGTCGAGATCGGCGACGGATTCGAAACCGCCCGCCGCCGCGGCAGCCTGGCCCACGACGAGATGTACCCGGGGCCCGACGGCGTGGTGCGCTCCACCAACCGCGCAGGCGGTCTCGAAGGCGGCATGACCAACGGACAGCCGCTGCGGGTGCGCGCTGCGATGAAACCCATTTCCACGGTGCCGCGCGCTCTGGCCACGGTCGACATGACCACCGGTGACGAAGCGGTCGCCATCCACCAGCGCTCCGATGTCTGCGCGGTACCCGCCGCCGGTGTGGTGGTCGAGACCATGGTGGCGCTGGTGCTGGCCCGGGCGGTGCTGGAGAAGTTCGGCGGCGATTCGCTGCCGGAGACCAAGCGCAACATCGACTCCTACCTGCACGCGGTGGCCGAGCTCGAGCCGGCCACCGACGGGTCCGTCGAACCGGCCCGGGTTACGGGTTAGGCGGTTGGCGATGGCGCCCAAAGCCGTTCTGGTCGGCATGCCGGGATCGGGCAAGTCGACGATCGGCCGGCGCCTGGCCAAGGCGATGGACGTCCCGATCCTGGACACCGATCTCCAGATCATCGAGACCACCGGCCGCACCATCGCCGATATCTTCACCGAAGACGGCGAGCAGGAGTTCCGGCGGATCGAGGAAGAAGTCGTGCGGACCGCGCTGGCCGAGCACGACGGCATCGTCTCGCTCGGCGGCGGCGCGATCACCAGCCCCGGGGTACGCGAAGCGCTGGCCGGGCACACCGTGGTCTACCTGGAAATCAGTGCGGCCGAAGGTATTCGGCGCACGACGAGCGGAAACCTCCGCCCGCTGCTGGCCGGTCCCGACCCGGCGGAGAGATACCGCGAACTGATGTCGGCGCGGGTGCCGCTCTACCGGCGGGCCGCCACCCTGCGGGTCAACACCAACCGCCGCAACCCCGGCGCAGTGGTCCGCTATCTTGCCGCGCGGTTGGAGAATCCCACGGCGGGCAAGCAGATGCGCCGCCGACGCCGTTCGCCGTGGCGGTTGTCGCCGACACCGACCAAGAAGTGCGGCACCGACGGCGCCGACCAAGGTCCATCCACCCCGCCGACCCCGGCTACGCCCGCGGCGCTGGCGGCCCGTCGCACAGAGGCCCGTAAATGACTGAGATCTCACCGCCGGTCACCATCGAGGTGGCCGTCGACCCGCCGTACCCCGTCATCATCGGGACCGGTCTGCTCGGCGAGCTCGGGGAGTTGCTCGCGGGCAGCCACCGGGTGGCCATCCTGCACCAGCCGACGCTGGCCAAGACCGCAGAGGTCATCCGAAAGCACTTGGCCGACAAGGGTATTGACGCGCACCGCATCGAGATTCCCGATGCCGAGGCGGGCAAGGACCTGCCGGTGCTCGGCTTCCTGTGGGAAGTTCTCGGGCGGATCGGCATCGGCCGCAAGGACGCCGTGGTCAGCCTCGGCGGCGGCGCCGCCACCGATGTCGCCGGGTTCGCCGCCGCGACGTGGTTGCGCGGAGTACCCGTGGTGCATGTGCCGACCACCCTGCTGGCCATGGTCGACGCCGCGGTCGGTGGCAAGACCGGCATCAACACCGACGCGGGCAAGAACCTGGTCGGCGCATTCCACCAGCCCGCCGCGGTGCTCGTCGACCTGGCGATGCTGGCGACGTTGCCGCGCAACGAACTGGTCGCAGGCATGGCCGAGATCGTCAAGGCGGGCTTCATCGCCGACCCGGTGATCCTCGACCTGATCGAAGCCGACCCCGAAGCGGCCGTCGATCCGAACGGGGATGTGCTGGCGGAATTGATCCGCCGTTCCATCGCGGTCAAGGCCGAGGTGGTGGCCGCCGACGAGAAAGAGTCGTCGCTGCGGGAAATCCTGAACTACGGGCACACCCTGGCCCACGCGATCGAACGCCGCGAGCGCTACAAGTGGCGCCACGGTGCGGCGGTGTCGGTGGGCTTGATGTTCGCCGCCGAACTGGGTCGGCTCGCCGGCCGGCTGGACGACGCGACTGCCGATCGGCACCGCACGGTGCTGTCCGCACTGGGGTTGCCGGTCACCTACGACCCCGATGCGCTGCCGCAGCTTCTCGAATACATGGTGGGCGACAAGAAGACTCGCGCAGGCATCCTGCGGTTCGTGGTCCTCGACGGGCTGGCGAAGCCGGGCCGCCTGGAGGGGCCGGACCCGTCGCTGCTGGCGGCGGCCTACTCGGTGCTGGCCGCCGAATAGCGGTCGGCGGCAGCCGTGCGCGGCCGTCGCGAAGATCAGAAGGCGCCGATAGGCCCCGGCTCACCCCTCACATCGGTCGACGCAGACAATAGACAGCAAATTTTACGCAATCGCACATTTCGTCGTGAAAGTGTTTGCTCCGTCCTCTAATGTTCCGGGCAACACCAGCCACGGAAGATCGGACGTTCGATGACGGCAGAAAACGTGGCGGATCCCGCTGCCGCAGACGACGAGAGCCGAGACAGTGGCTACGAACCGGAGCTGAAGCGAACCCTCGGGTCGTTTCAAGTATTCGCAATCTCTTTCGCATTCATCTCGGTGGCCGTCGGGATTTTCGGCACCTACGACGACTTGCTGCGTAACTCCGGACCGGTTGGCATCTGGACGTGGATCGTTGCGACGCTGGGCCAGTTGCTGGTCGCCTTGGTGATCGCGCAGTTCGCGGCCCGTATTGCCCTATCGGGGTCGTCGTATCAATGGGCGTCGCGCCTGGCGAATCCCAAGATCGGCTGGTTCTTCGGCTGGCTGACCTTCTGCTATCTGATCACCGGCCTGATGGCCATCAACAGTGCGATGGCCAGCCAGTGCCTGATGCCGCTGTTCAACATGACGCCCAACGAGACGACGGCGCGGATCATCACCGTGGGGCTGATGGTGATCCAGGCCGTCCTGGCCATTGCGTCGACAAGGATTGTCGCCGTGCTCAACTCGGTGGCCGTCGGCGTCGAGTTCACCATCGTGGCGGTGCTGGTGATCGCGCTGCTGGTCGCGGTGGCGGTGACCGGGAAGGGTTCGGTCGACAACCTCACGTCGCTGGGTACTGCCGAAGGCGCACCGGGCTACTTCGCACTCGGCGGCGGGTTGATGGCCGTGATGATCGTCGGCCTGGCCACCCTGGTCGGTTTCGACGCGGCGGCGAACATGGCCGAGGAGGCCAAGGATCCGTTCCGCAGTGTCCCGCGCGCCATCGTGGGGTCAGTGGTCGCGGCCGGTGTTCTGGGCATGTTGTTCCTGATCGCTCTCACCGTCGCGATCGACGACATTCCGAAGGTGACTGCCGCCCAATCGCCGGTCGCGATGATCATGGGTGATCAACTCGGCACCGTGACCGAGCGCATCTTCCTGGTCGCCATCGCGATCGCATTCTTCGGCGGCGGCATGGTGACGTTGACCAGTTGTTCTCGCATGATCTATGCGATGTCGCGCGACAACCGTTTTCCCGCAGCCAAACTGATGGCGAAGGTGGACAGCCGCACCCAGACCCCGATTCCGGCCACCATCCTGCCGGTCGTTCTCGGCACGGTCACGCTGGTGGCGCTGCCGGGTGATGCGCTGCTGGAGTTGATCACGTCCGGAACCGTGGTGATTGCGCTGGCCTACGGCGGGATCGTCGTGCTCTACCTCGCGGTGCGCAAGCGCCTCGACCACAAAGAAGGTGGCTTCAGCCTCGGGCGCTTCGAAGTGCCCATCGCCATCGCGGCGCTGATCTGGTCCTTTGCCGTGCTCTTGATCCTGCTGTCACCGGCCAACGCGCATGTCCCGCTGGTGATCGTGGTCGGCCTGTTGGGGTTGGGTGGGGTGTACTTCGCCTACCTGATGATCTTCAACCGCACGGTGTTCGACCACGAACCGGGGGAGGACACCACGACGGCACCGGAAGTGGCCAAATGACCTCCACCGCAGCACATTCAGCCCAGCTGACCGGCCGCGTCGTCCGCCCGGGGGATGCCGACTATCCGGCGGCGCGGCGCAGCTGGAATCTGTACTACTCCCACCAACCGATGGCGATCGTGTTCGCCCAACAGACCCAGGATGTCGTCAACGCCCTGGCCTGGGCGCGGCAGAACGAGGTCCCGGTTCGGGTCCGCAGTGGTGGTCACTGCCTGGAGGGCTGGTCCACCGTCGACGACGGGCTGGTCATCGACGTCAGTGAGCTGAAATCTGTCGTCGTCGACACCGCAGCGGGCACCGCGACGGTCGGGGCCGGGCTCAAGCAGCTCGAAGCCGTGACGGCCCTGGGCGAGTTCGGATTTGCGGCGCCGACCGGTACCGAAGGCACGGTCGGGTTGGTCGGGGCGACGCTTGGCGGCGGCTTCGGGCTGCTGACCAGGGCCTTCGGCATGGCCTCGGACAACCTGCTGGCGGCCGAGATCGTGGTGGCGTCGAAAGACGGTGGGGCCGAGGCGATCCTGGTCGACGAGTGCACCAATGCAGATCTGCTGTGGGCGCTGCGCGGCGCGGGCAACGGCAATTTCGGCATCGTCACCTCCCTGACCTACCGCATTCATCCACTGACCCAGGCCAGCTACGTCGTCGCGACCTGGCCGCGTCAGGCCGACCTGCCCGCAGTCTTCGAGGCCTGGCAGCGCAGCGCTCCGTACACCGACAACCGGCTGACCACCCAGCTGGAGATCACCCCGGGCGAGTTCCAGCTGGTCGGTGCCCTGGTCGGCGGGTCGGCGGCGGAAGCGGCCGAGCTACTGGCGCCGGTCTTGTCGGTGGGCACTCCCGAGGTGTCGATCCAGGATGCGAATTGGGTCGACATCTATGCGGGCTTTCAGGTACCGACCCCCGACGAGCCCGTGAATTGGAAGTTCAGATCGCAGTTCATCTCCGAGCCGTACCCGGCCGAGGCGATCGCATTGATCGTCGAGTACCTGGCGAAATCGCCTACGCCGCAGTGCAACTACTTCACCAATGCCTTCGGTGGCGCGGTCCGGGACAGTGCACCGTCGGGTGGTTCGGCGTTCGCCCATCGTGACGCGCTGTTCTACGCCGAGCCGGGTGTCGGTTGGGGCGGCGCGCGTGGTGAGAGTCCGGCGCAGGTCGCAGGCGAGACCGATCC
>JBEVHL010000240.1:0-15625 GCA_040511255.1 Mycobacterium sp.
GGCGGGATCGCAGACAAGTCCGGCATCGTCGCGGCGATCGCCCCCGATGGCCGGCAGGACGCGGATCGACTGTCGCGGCATCCCCGCAATCGCGAGGTGTGGGGCCTCGACGTGGAGTCGCTCGAATCCTCGGGGACGTGGACGCAGCGGTTCACGATCGACGGTCCGCAGGGCGAAGGCACCGGCGACCTGGCCGTCGACGTGCTCAAACAGCCAGGACCCCCGCTGGCTCTGAGCTGGTTCGTCGGACTCACCCCGTTGGCGCTGACGTGGGTGTTCTTTGTGGTGGTCTGGTTTCGCACCAGCCCGCGCAGGACCGCCGACAACGCGGCCTGAACCGGTGGGGGGTTATCCCCCACGAAGGTCTGCGGAAAACGCCATACCCGCAGGGCGCCGCGACTCCTAGGTTGAAGGCATGGTTGCACCGACCCTCGACATGCCGCTGCCCCAACGGGACGACGACTCCACCGCCGTCCGTCGCATCGGCGTGGTGCCGTCGGCCTCGATGCTGACCGGCGCCGCGCTGGGTGTCGTCTGGTTCTGGATACCCCTGGCGGTCGCCGTCGCCGCCATCGCGTCGGTCCCGTCGGTCGTCGGATTCTTCGCTGCAGGTGTCGTCTTCGTCTATCTGATTCGTGGAGTCGACCGGGTGGAACGCGTCCGCAGCGAGGCGGTGTTCGGTTTCGGCATCCCGGTACCACCGCGCCGCACCTCGCCGTACGACGGCCTCCAGCGGTGGGCCCACCAACTGTGGCTCGACGTCAGTAGCGTCCAGTTCTGGAAGGTCGTCGCGCACCACTATCTGCGGCTGGTCTACGACCTGATGGCATCCGGTATTGCGTTGGCGCTGTTGATATTCGCCATCACCGGTCCGGCGATCGCGACGGCAGTCAACCGCAGCGAGGCCGACGCCGGCCTCTGGTTCCTCTCACCGCCGCTGGCCTGGGTGCTGGCCGTCGTCGCGTTGATCGCCGCCGCCGCCATCGTTGTCTACGCCCCGATCGTCGACGCCGCCATCGACCGCCGGTTGCTGCCACCGTCGGCCACCGCCGCACTTCAACACGAGGTCAGTGCTCTCTCCGACGCCCGCCGCGGCGCGGTGTCCTCGGCGCAGACCGAACGCCACCGCATCGAGCGCGACCTGCACGACAGCGTGCAGCCGCGGCTGGTGTCACTGGCCATGACGATCGGTCTCGCCCAGACCAAGCTCGACACCGACCTGCCACAGGCCAAGAAGCTCATCGGCGAAGCGCACGACGACGCCAAGAGCGCTCTGGTCGAACTGCGCAACGTGGTCCGCGGCATCGCGCCGACCATCCTGCCTGACCGCGGCCTCGATGCTGCGTTGTCCTCGGTCGTGCAGCGCATCGAAACCTCGGGCGTGCCAACGACGTTGAACGTCGACCTCCCGCGGCGGCTGCCCGACGAAGTGGAGGCGTGCGCGTACTTCGTCGTCGCCGAGGCGCTGACCAACGTGGCCAAACACTCACGGGCCACCCAGGCGGTCGTCACGGTCCGGTTGGAGGAGGCGACTGACGCGCTCTTCGTGTCGGTCTACGACGACGGCGTGGGTGGTGCGACGGCCACCGCCGACGACGACGCGACGGGTCTGCGTGGCCTGCGCGAGCGGGTCGCTGCCGCGCGTGGCACGTTCGAGGTGTCCAGCCCGGTCACCGGATCCACCATCGTGACGGCGGTGCTGCCATGCGGATCGTGATCGCCGAGGACTCCGCGCTGCTGCGGGCGGGAATCGAACGCATCCTGACCGACGCGGGGCACGAGGTGGTGGCCGGAGTGTCCGACGCCACCGACCTGCTGCGCCTCGTCAACGAGCTGCGGCCCGACCTTGCCATCCTCGACGTCCGCATGCCGCCGACGTTCACCGACGAGGGCATCCGCGCCGCGGCGCTGCTGCGCAGCCAGAATCCGGAGTCGCCGGTACTGGTCCTGTCGCACTATGTCGAGGAGCGCTACGCGGCCGAGTTGATCGCTTCGGACACCAGGGGTTTCGGCTATCTGCTCAAGGACCGCGTCGCCGACGTGCCGTCGTTCCTCGACGCGGTCGCCGTCGTGGGCGGGGGCGGCACCGTGCTCGACCCCGAGGTGGTGTCCCAGATCCTCGTCCGTTCGCGGCGGCGCTCCACCCTCGACTCGCTCACCCCGCGCGAACTCGAGGTGCTCCAACTTATGGCGGAGGGACGGGCCAACTCCGCCATCGCCGTCTCCATGCACGTCTCGGTGGGCTCGGCCGAAAAGCACATCGCCTCGATCTTCACGAAGTTGAACCTGACGCCAGACGAGAGCGAGAACCGGCGCGTCCTCGCCGTCCTCCGCTACCTCGAATCCTGAACCACGGAAAGGCCTTTCGCCATGACGACCATCGCTCCCCCATCGGCTCCGCCACCACTCACCCCCGGCACCCGCACCACGTTGCGCGCCCTGCTGGTCGTCGCTGCGTCGGTCCTGGTCGTCGGCACTGTCGCGACCCTCGGCGTGACGGCATGGGGGATCAACTCGGCGCGCGTGAGAACCGACGGGAGGGATCTCCCCGGCAACATGCGTTCCCTCGCGATCGACGTGTCCAACGGGTCCGACGTGTCGGTCCACGTGACGTCCGATCCGAATGTCACCACTCCTCGCGCCGTACTGCGCTCGGTGGGCTCCACACAGGGTGTTCAGCAGGGCCTGGACGTGACCACCGATGTAGGTGGGACGCAGATACGCGTAACCCCCGGCTCCCGCCACGTCGTCGACTTCGACTTCGGGGCGAGCGACCTCACGGTAACCGTTCCGCCGAAGCTGGCGTCCGCCCTGTTGGTCACCACCCAGCAAAAGGACGGCACCTTGACCGTCGATGCCGACCTGAACAGCTTGGTCGCCCGCAGCGCTGACGGCGACGGCGACGTCGTGCTGAACGGGTCGGTGCGTGTCGTCGACGTTAGGACGCGCGACGGTGACGTCGCCTCACGGAAGCCGCTGCGGGTCACCGAGTCCTTTGTCGCCGAATCCGCCGATGGTGACATTGCGGTGGCATTCGTCGACCCCGCTCCCCGCAAGATCACCGCCGCGACCCGCAGCGGTGACGTCGCGATCACACTGCCCCAGACAGGTCCCTACCTGGTCAGGACACGCTCCGGCGGCGACACCTCGGTCGTGGTGCCGGAGACGACCGACCCGGCGCTGTCTGCCTCGGAGGTGACGGTGCGGTCCACCGACGGCGACATCGCGATCGACACCCGCCGATAGTCCGCATACGCGAATGGCCACCTGCAGCACGCTGCAAGTGGCCGTTGTCGGATGTCCGATCAACACGACAGGTCTACGTACACCGTCTTGGAGATGACGGTGACGGCCGGTGACGAGCCGCCCCGCGAATCAAGCGTGGAGAACGCCTGACCCGGATGAACAGATTCGACGGTGCACAACGAGAGCTGTTCGTTGCCAACGCGATTGACGATAACTTGGTATCCGTCGGCCTCCAGCGCCCGCAGCGTGTCCTCGACCCGCGACGGGCCACTGGGCGCGGCATTGGCGACGCCGGCGGAGCCCAGCGCCGCGGCCATGACGGCGGCGGAAATGAATGCTTCTTTAAGATAAGATTTCACGACTGATCTCCCTTGTCGGCGGGGAGCCTGATGCTCCCGGTGCCATAACGCTATGAGCTCGAATGCATTGTGCCCATGGCGTTTTCGGTAGACCTTCTTGGGGGTTAACCCCCCCAGTGTCGCGCAGTTAGCATTGGTGGTAGTTGTGTAGGTGGCGCGGCCGGTCGGGCCTTTGGCTCGGGGCTGAGGAGATCGCGCTTGCGAAAGCGACACGGGACCTGGGAACCTACATATGCACCGATAACCCCGCCGTCCGTCAGGCTCCATTGGGGCGGTAGTCAGCACTGACTGCAGCGCGTTTCGCCATGTCAGTTCTCAAACTCCGTGTCATATCGTTGTTGCTTGAGCTGCGGTGATTTGTGTTGTTCCATCCTGTGTCATCGATGTTCTGTCTCAGTTTTTGTGTCATTTGTTCAGCGGTGACGGAACCGGTCGTTCCCTGTTTCGTAGTCAGGTGCAGGAGCTGCGGCGAATACGTTTCGTCACCATGACGCTTCCAGCGAATCCAGCCCGTAGACGCCTGACGCGCGACGGCTATCACATCGCGATATGACCCAATTCCGTTGTTGTGCAGATCATTACGACGGCCCGGCAAGTCCGTTGCGCAGTTTGCCAACGCGGTATCGAGTGTCGGAAAGTGGATGGCGGGTGATCCGGTAGCGCATCGTGTTGCGGCGGATGTGCAGTTCGCGGGCCACGGCGTCGACGTTTTGGTCACAGCACAACCACGCCCACACGGTGCGAGCGACGTTGGCGGGGCACGCTGTTGGCTGCCGTTTGTGCGGGCTCGACTAACTAAGTCAACACCACGGGCACCAGGAGCACCGCGACGTAGTAAGCCATGAATTGGACGCCGGACGTCATGCCGAGGGCGCGGTTGAGGAGGCCTGCGATGGCACCGACGGTGATGCTGATGGCGAGCGCGAGGAGGCCGCCCTCGTACCAGGTGACCACGACGATGAGGCCGGCGAATCCGCCGATGATGGCTTCCTGGCTGATGTGCTTGGCGACCCAGAGGGCCGCGGCGCGGGCGTGGCGCATGGCCAGCGGGTAGGTGACGAGCGCGGCGAGGACGACACCAACGAGGGCGAAGACGAGGAACTGCCAGGTCTCCAGCATGGAGTGCAGGTTGTTCACGCCGCCGTCGGGGCCGCCGGTGACGGAGTAGACCGGTGGGGCGTTGAACAGGGCTGCGGCGGGGCCGGCGGCGACCTCGCTCAACGGCAGGCCGAAGGCGACCAGCGGGATGAGCGTCTCGGCCAGATAGGTGGATTCGGTGGTGCCGTTCTTGGCGGCCATCAGGGTGGTCAGTCGCTGATAAGGATGGCGGATGCGGGATCCCACGAATTCGCCGACGAGGACGGTGGCGGCGATGGGGCTCAGGACGAACGTGGTGGAGGTGACCCCGGCAGCGGCGACAGTGGTGAGGCTTTGCCGTTTGTCCAGGACGCGCAGCGGGTTGGGGAACCACGAATCGGTCTTGCTGGTGTCGGGTGCCAACCAGAAGGCGCGCGGGCCGACCCGCGGCAGGTTGGCCCGACCGACACGCGACGAAGCCGCGAGCAGATCCAGGATCAGGGGGCCGATGGCGATGCCGAGGAAGAACGTGATGGACAAGTTCTTTCCCAGGTGCTCGCTGGCCACTGAGTTCAGCGCGGTGACCAGCAGCACGAAGGGGATGATCGCGGCGATGCTGGCCCAACGTCCCGGCGAGAAGTAGCCCACCGCGATCGCGGCAACGAGGAACACATACGGCGCGCCGGCCTTGATGGGCTCGGCAAGGGGACCCAGGATGAAGGCGACGCCGACGGACACGGGCACGGCAATGAGTGCCGCAATCAACCCGCCGGCCAGGGCCTTTCGTAGCGCGATGTGAGGTGCGCCGAGGTGGCGCAGTGCGTTCGCGTCGTCCAGGAGTGGGACCGCGGTGGTGTCGCCGGGGATGCCGAGCAGTGTGGTGGGGATGGCGTGGGCCATGTGCTTGGACACCGCGGCGGCGATGAAGAAGGTCAGGACACCGACGGGCGGGACGCCCAGGAGCACAACGAGCAGGGTGATGGGCGCCAGGGTGGAGGTTTCGTCGGTGCCCGAGACCAGACCGATGGCGCCGAACAGCAGGGCGCCGGTGAGGCCCATTCCCAGGGCCCAGAGGAGGTCGTGGACGATCATGGCCGGGTCTCCGCGTTTGGCGTGGTCGAGACGGGTGTCAACCCGAGTTCGGTCATCTCGGCCTTGACCGTCTCGGGGAGGTGGTCGAAGAGTTCGGTGGTGCCGCCCATGGCCTCAAGTTCGGCGACTGCCGTCGATCGCCGGTCGTCGCCCTCGTCGGTGAAGGTGCGTTTCGGGGCGAACAGTTTGGCGCAGATCGCCGCTGCGCCAACGCATGCCACCAGTCCGGCGAGCAGGGCGTAACCGCCGGTGAGGGAGTCGGTGCTCACGACGCGGCCGATGAAGGTCTTGGCCAGCAGGAACGTGGTGAGACTTAAAACTGAACACACGACGATCGAGACGGAGAGTTGTTTGAGGTCGACGGGATCGTTCCACACCAGCACGTAGGGCTGCCCGTCGTCCGTGGTGCTCGTGCGCGGGTTGTCGTTGGGAGGGTGGTCGCCGAGGGTCGGGGGCGTGGTTCCTGGCGGTCGCGGGCCGGTGGGTGTGGTGGTCATCGTCGTTGGCCTTCGTGTCGGGGTTGGTCAGTGGGTGGGGATGGCGTCGAACACCATCTGAGCGGTGCGCATCGCTGCCAGGGCCCGCTGGGGCGCCGGCATAGCCCGAGGTGTGGATGATTGCTTCGGTGATCTCGGTGCGGCTGGCGCCGTTGGTCAGGGCGCCGCGGACGTGGCCGGCGAGTTCGTCCTGGGCGCGCAGGGCGCTCAGGATGGCGACGTTGAGCAGGCTGCGGGTGCGCCGTCCAATCCGGGTCGGGTCCAGATGCCGCCCCACACCGATTGGGTGATGTGTCGTTGCAGGGCTGCGGATTCGGTGCTCTCGGTGCGGGCGAGGGCAGCGTCGACGTATTCGGCGCCCATCACCTCGCGGCGGACCGTCAGCCCCTCGTCATAGGCGTCGGCGGTGGTGTTGGAGTCCATCACGGTTCCGTCGATTTCTCAGCTGCGGGCGGCGGCGAGGGCCGTGACCAAGCGCGAAGGACTGGGATGTCCGACGTGTTCGGCCATCCACGACGACGTGACGGCCAACGCGTCCAGGTCGATGCCGGTGTGGATGCCCAGGCCGTGCAGCATCCAGATCAGATCTTCGGTGGCGAGGTTGCCCGTGGCTCCCTTGGCGTAGGGGCATCGGCCGAGACCGCCTGCGGCACTGTCGAACTCGGTGATGCCCTCCAGTAGGGCGGCGTACACGTTGGCTAGCGCTTGGCCGTAGGTGTCGTGGAAGTGCATTGCCAGCTGTGACCCCTCGACACCGCGGCGCGCCAGCACCTCCACCAGATTGCGGACGTGACCGGGGGTGGCCACCCCGATGGTGTCTCCCAGTGACAGCGATGTGCACCCCATGCCCAGCAGCCGCTCGGCGATCGCGGCGGTGGCCTCCGGTGCCACCGGGCCTTCCCACGGATCCCCGAAGCACATCGAGACGTACCCGCGCACGGGTAGTCCCGCAGCCGCGGCGCCGGAGATGACCGGCTCCGCGGATTGCAGGGCTCCCTCGATGGTGGTGTTGAGGTTGCGGGCGGCGAAGGTCTCGGTCGCCGAGACGAACACGGCGATCTCGGTGGCGCCGGCGGCCAGGGCGCGGTCCAGGCCCCGCTGATTGGGGGCCAGCACCACCGACCGCACCGCACCGATGAAGCTGGTCTCCTGGAGCAGACCCATCAGTTCTTCGGCGTCGGCGAGTTGGGGGATCCACTTGGGCGACACGAAGCTGGTGAGCTCGATGTTGGTGACACCGGCGGCGACCAGTCGTCGGCAGAACTCCGCCTTCACCGCCACCGGGACCTGGACCCGTTCGGCCTGCAAGCCGTCGCGGGGACCGACCTCATACACCCGGACCCGCTGCGGCAGGGCAGGATTCGTGTAGACGTGCGGGCTCGGTGCCCACATCGTGGTGGCGGTCATGGTTAGTTTCCGCAGCGCAGTTCGGCCAGCACCCGTTCGGCGTGCTCGACGCGGATGTTGTGATCAGCCACCAGTTGCTTGACGACGACGTCGAGTTCGTCGGGGCGGGCACCGGCACTGGCGGCGATGTTGCGGGCGTGCAGTCCCATGTGGCCGCGTTGGATGCCTTCGGCGGCCAGGGCGCGGCAGGCACCCAGGTTCTGGGCCAGCCCGACCGCGGCGATCACGTCGGCGAGTTCGGTGGCGGTGCTGACGCCGAGGATCTTCACCGCGGCCTCCGCGGCCGGGTGCACCTTGGTGGCACCGCCGACCAGTCCGACGGCCAGCGGGACCTCCAGCGTGCCCGAGAGGTGTCCGTCGCCGGTGCGCTCGAAGTGCGACAGTGCGGTGTAGCGCCCGTCGGGGCCCACGGCGTGGGAATGGCAACCCGCTTCCACGGCGCGGGTGTCGTTGCCGGTGGCCATGACCGCGGCGGTGATGCCGTTCATGATGCCCTTGTTGTGGGTCGCGGCCCGGTAGGGATCGGCCTCGGCGAACGCCGAGGCGTGCACGATGTTGTCGACGATGTCCGCTCCGCCGAGGAGGTCCTTGTCGAACACCGCGCGCACCCGCGTCAGGCGTAGGTCGGCCTTGTTGGTCAGGATGCGCAGCAGGGAACGCCCGCCGGCAATCTCGGCCAGGCGCGGTGCCAGGGCCTCGGCCATGGTGTTGACGGCGTTGGCGCCCATGGCATCTCGTACGTCGACGACGAGGTGGGTGATCACGTGGGTGCCGGTTCGGGTCGGGACGAGGCGCACGGCGACGTCGATGGCGCCGCCGCCGAACTTGACCAGCATCGGGTCGATGTCGTTGGCGGCGGCGATGATCTCTTCGCGCGCTTCCAGGATGCGGAACCGCGCCGCCTCGGGGTCGGTGACCTCCAGCAGCTGGATCTGGGCCTGCATCACCGGGCCGGTGTGGGAGGTGTGGAAGCCGCCATGATCGCGGGCCATCCGGGCGGCATTGCTGGCCGCAGCGATCACCGACGGTTCCTCGGTGGCCATCGGCACCAGGTAGTCGCGGCCGTTGACGACGAAGTTGGTGGCCACCCCGACGGGGATGCCGATGACGCCCAGCACGTTCTCCACCATGTGATCGGCGGCCCCTAACGACAAGCCGGACTCGGGGTCCAGGGCGACCAGATCGCGGGGATCCAGGCCGGTGCGTTCGGCGACGATGGCGCGGCGCTCGGTGACGTTGCGATCCTTGAAACCTGAGATTCGGCTGTTGACGCTCACTGGATTGTTCCTCCGCGACAGGGGGTGGGAACGCGTGTTCCGCGAGAGACCCCAGTTGGTGTGTCGCCCATCACGCTACGAGAGGATTGTGTCGTCACACCATGTGGCGAAAGCCCATAAGTCGGGTCAATGCATGTGGTGATTACCCGGTGCCGCTTGGGTGCTGCCGCACGCTCTGGGCGCGCAATTCGTCGAGTCGTACGGCGGTGGAGATGCGGTAGAGATGTTCGTCGCTGCGCCAGTCCGGTCCCAACAGCGCCTTGAGCCGTTCCAGGCGCTGCAGGATCGTGTTGGGGTGGTAGTTCAGCGCCCGTGCGGTCTTGGTGGGGCTGGCCTCGTTGCGGACAAAGGCGCGCAGGGTGGCCGCGAGGTCGGTGTCGTGGTCGGCGTCGTAGGCCAGGACCACCCCGATGGTGGTGTCGATGTAGCGGTGCAGGGCGTGCGGGTCGTGGGCAAAAAGGATCGCGTACGGCTCGTAGGCCTCTGTGCTCACCGCGGCGTTGTCCACGCCGAGGGCATCAAGCAGTCGCGCCGTGCGCAGGGCGACCTCGAACGCTTCGGGCAGGTCCTCGGGGGTGGTGGTGCTGGGCGGTGTCACCGTGAGCACCGGCTGATGTAGGTGCTCGGCGAGCCGGGCGCGCAGATCGGTGGCCGTGGCCTGGGCGTCGGTGCAGTGCAGCACGGCCACGACGGTGCCGGCGTATTCGGCGACCAGTCCGTGGCCGCGAAGCGCAGTGTCGACGTATCGGGCTGCGGCGCTGCGATGTTCGGCCGCGACGAACGTCGTGATGACGGTGTTCAGGTCCGGCAGTGACAGGCCGTGGTTGCGGATCCGGCGTTCCAGGTCGCGTCGTCGTTCGGGGGCGGCGGCCAGGGCGTCGGCCACCAGCTCCCCCTTGGTGCGGCGGTCGGCGTCGTCGGCAGCGTCTTGTTGCAGGGTGAGCAGCGCGCTGACCTGTGCGGCGCGTTCCAGGGTGCGTTCGTCGACGGGACCCAGTTCGAGGGTTCCTTGGCTGAGCAGGAATGCTCCGTAATAGTGCTCGCCGGCGGTGATGGCAGCGACGACCTCAATCGGCCCGTCGGCGGGGGTGACGAAGCAGCAGTGGCCGGTGGCCCTGCTGGTGTCGATCGCCTCCTGCACCCCGACGCTCAGGCGGACCGAGGCCCCCGAGGTGTTGGGGGTAGCCGAGCTGGCGATGGCGCGGGCGTGGGCGTCGATGATAGTCACGCTGCGCCCCAGGGTGCCCGAGACGGTGGCGGCCAGCTTCTGGAATCCGCCACCTAGCAGCACCGTCTGCACCAGTTCCTGGTGCACCACGTTGGACCGGTCACGTTCGCGCAGGTGTGCCGAGAGCCGTTCCAAGGCGTGCCGGGATTCCTCCTCGGACTGGCGGAGCTGATCGACCATGTTCGCGGTTTGCACGACCACCGAGGCATGATCGGCCAACGCCGAGAGCAGGGCGATCTCGTCGGCGGTGAAGGCATGCTCGGTGCGCGTGGCAGCGAACAGGACACCGAGTACCGTGCCCTCGGCGAGCATCGGCACCCCCAGGATCGACACGATGTCCTCGGCTTGGACGGCTTCGTCGATCGCGGGTTCGTGTGGGTCACCGGCGTAGTCGCTGTAACGCAAGGCCCACTGCGCGGTGCGGGACTGCGCGATGCCCGAGGCCATCCCCATTCCTGGCGGGACCCGCAGGTGCTGAAACTGCGGGGTGACCGCCCCGGCCGTCTTTCGAACCTGCAGTTCTCTTGTGTCCGGGTCGAACTGGGACAGGTAGGTGACGTCGGTGCCCATCATCTCGTGAGCACGGGTGACCAATCGACCGAGCAACGTGTCCAGGTCACGGACCTCTGCCAGCTCGCGGGCGCTGGAGAACAGCGCGGCCAGTTCGTGCTCGCGGCGGCGTAGCCGGGCCAGTTCCCCCCGCAGTCGGTTGAGTCCGGCCCCGACGGCGGACTTCTGCGCGTCGGTGCCATCGAGTTCGCTCGTCGCGCCGGCCCCAGCAGGATCCACGCCGCTGACTACGGCGTCGATCAGCCGGGCCACTACCGCAGCAGTCGACTCCTTATCCATGACGTTCAGGGTGCCCGATCCCGACGGCCGGAGAGGCGCTTCAGGGGTCACCGTCCGCGGACGGTGACGTCGATCGCCTCAAGCTTGCCGGTGCGGCGAACCCCGGCGACGTTGGGGTTGGAACTCTCAGCAGTGCAGCACACCAGAGTGGTGGCGCTGTCACCGCTGAACCCGACGGCGAAGCACGGCTGCGAGGTGTGCACGACGTCGGTGGTCACCCCGGTGGCGGCGTCGATGCGTACCGCCCGTGACCCCAACGGGTCCGACACCCAGATGCCGTCCTCGACGTCGATGCAGATGCCGTCGGGCAGCAGCGTGCCTCGGTCAGCGCCCGCGGTGGACAGGTCGATGATGACACGCCGGTTCTCCAGCGTCCCATCGTCATTGATGCTGAACCCGACCAGGCATCCTCCGACGGTCTCGGCGATGACGAGGGTCCCGTCGGCGAGTTGCACCGTGCCGTTGGGGAAGCGCAGACCGGTGGCGGCGCGATGCACGCTGCCGTCGAGGTCGACGCGAGCCAGATCCGCGGTCGGCGGATTGGCCCCCGGCCCGAACAGGGGATCCGCGGTCGGGTCGGCTTCCAGTTCGGCGTAGAAGTCGAATCCGAAGGACCCCACCCACGCCCGCCCGAGTGAGTCGACGAGCATGTCGTTGGCCGCTCCGCGGGAGACGTCGGCGAGGTCGGCGTAGCAGTGGGTGGTTCCGTCATCGTGCACGGCGAGCAGTTGCTGGTCGCGCATCGACACCACGAGCATCGTGCCATCGGGTAGCCACCCCATTCCCGAGGGCTGCCCGGGAACTGTCGCGGCGACGGCGACGTCATAGGTCTTGGGATCCACTCGGAGAAGTTGGTGGGCGTAAAAGTCGGAGACGTAGAGCTGCCCGTCGGGGCCGGTGTTGGGTGATTCGGCGAAGTGCAGGCCGGTGAGTACGACGTCGGTGTCGGTCATGTCAGTCCTTTCAAACTCGGATGAGATGTCGTGCGAGCCAGTGATTTCGGGTCACCGGGCGATGTCCTCCAGTGCCGTGCCTGGCGCAACGCGTCGCATGCCCATAGCGCAGGCGGCGGCGATGAGGGGGCAGACGACCAGCCAGATGGTCAGCGTCCAGGTGTAGCCGATCCCGGCGAACATCCGCGGGCCGGCCAGCGCGGCAGCCACGAATCCGACCCATTCCATGCCGGCGACCAGGTTGGCCCCTGTCGCCCGCACACGGGTGGGGAACACCTCGGCGGCGAACCCGGCCGCGGCGGTGATGTGGCCGATCGTGAAGAAGTACACCATCGAATAGAACACCGTCAGCAGCACCACGGTATGTCCCTCGAAGGCCAGCAATGCTCCGGAGCCGGCACCCAGGACCAGCCACAGCGCGGCGGCTTCGCGCCGCCCGATGCGTTCCCCGAGGTAGGCACACAGGTAGTAGCCGACGGCGGCCAGGCCGGTGGCGATGGCCGAGGAGATGTAGGTGTGTTCCAGCGAGATACCGAAGTGCTGGTACACCCAGGGCAGGAAGCTCAGGATGCCGGCTACTCCGAACGCGTAGACCAGGTGCCAGATCGCGGCCAGGATGGCCGGGCGGCGTAGGTCGGCAGCGAACAGCTGGGCAAATCGGTTGCGGCGCAGCGCTTTATCTTGCTTTTCTGCCAGGGCTTCAGCGCGGAAACGCTCGGTCTCGTCCACCCCGCGCCGTGCCCACAGCATCAAGAAGATCGGCACCACGCCGACGACGAACAGCACCCGCCACCCGAAGTGCGGGACGATCAGCCAGGACAGCAGTGATCCGGCGAAGAAGCCCAGTGGGTAGCCGATCTGGGCGAATCCGATGAGTCGTCCGCGGCTGGCGGCGGGTGCCTCTTCGGCGACCATCACCTGCCCGGCCATCCACTCGGTCGTGGCGCCGGCCTGGGTGATGCTGCGCGCCAGGAGCAGGATCATGAAGCCACCGGCACCGGCAGTGAGGATGCTGCCCGCGGCGGCGGCGAACATACAAAGCTGGAAGACCGGTTTGCGGCCAAAGCGATCCATGAACGGTCCCGACAGCAGCGTCGAGAGTGCGCCGACGGCATAGATGATGGCGTACAGGTTGCCGATGTCGTTGTTGGACAGCCCGAGCTCGTCCTGGATCAGCGTGTAGTTCAGGTTGAACAAGCTGCCGTCCATGTTGACCAGCAGCCAGCCCCCCAACGCCAGCAGCGTCACCTGCCACGCCCGACGATTCACCCCACGGATCAACAAGCCGGGCTTGGTGCCCACAGGGGTCGGGAGCTGATCGACCGGTGGACCGAGCGCCGAGCGGTGCGGCGGCGGTGATGCCGCGGGATCGTGAACCATGTCCGGTGATTTCCTTCTGCGATCGAGCCGCGTGCGGCTTGGGCGATGTTCGGTGAGCGCCCAGGCTGGGGTTGTGCTCGTCATCACACGCTAGGCCCGATCTGAGACCCATGACACGGGTGAACACCCCACAAACAGCGCATCCGAATGTGCGATCTGCACATGATGCGCGGTT
Organism: Mycobacterium sp.; assembly: GCA_040511255.1. Taxonomy (GTDB): domain Bacteria; phylum Actinomycetota; class Actinomycetes; order Mycobacteriales; family Mycobacteriaceae; genus Mycobacterium. The sequence goes on from JBEVHL010000240.1 coordinate 13,541, forward strand.
TGGACGGCGAACTCCGAGCCGGTCCTCGCCGCGACACGTCGGAGCTACCTACTCTGCTGGCGTGATCAACAAGGTTGCTGCCACCCCCGCCGCTGCCGTCGGCGGCTTCGGGTTGTGCGGAACCCCCGACGTGCTCATCCGGGCCATCCTCACCAAGGCGACAAGTCTGGAGACGGTGAGCAACAACTGCGGTGTCGACGGGATCGGCCTGGGCCGCCTCTTGGAACGCTGCCGAATGGGCACACCATCAGCTCGTACGTCGAGGAGAATTAGGAATCCGCCCGCCAATACCTCTGCGGTCAAAACGAATTGGAGTTGACGCCACAGGGCACCCTCGCCGAACGGCTACGCGCCGGTGGCGCGGGGCATTCCCGCCTTTTCACCCCCGCTGGGGTGGGAACGGTCGTCGCCGACGGCGGACTACCGTGGCGCTACACGCCCGACGGGTCCGCCGCAGTCGCGTCGTGGCAGAAGGTAGTCCGCAGCACCTTGTGGCTTCTCAAACTTTATGTCCACTGACAATCCTCTGATCTGCGGGGATGTAAGCGTTCTCACGTGATGTCCACACCGAGAATTCGCACGTTCATGCCACTCGTCTAGGCACGCGTTCTAACCGCGCGCCGCGCTCTTTTCGCCCTGACGATCCTCACACGGGATTTCGCCATGTGACGGTCAAGGAACTACGCCCGACCGGGCAGACTGAATAACCTTACGCAGCAACGGGCTTCGTGCCTTGCTGTTGCTCACTCACTATCGACCCTCGATGGGTACGCACCTCGACCAGCTCAGGGTTCGTCCGGGCCGAGGACGTCGTCGCAATGGCAATGCCCGTTCGGTCGCGACGACGACTTGCATGTCGTCGTCGTCGTCGGCGGTGGCGGACAAACTGTTGAGGCCAGGTCGCGAGCGTGTGCCAGCAAAGAATTGCGTGTCATTCGCCAGACGAGCACAGTCAGCCAGACCGGGCGGTGGTTCAGTGAGAGCGCTGTCTGCAGTTCTAGGTCACACGGAGCAGGAGTTTCCCTGCCATCTTGCCTGTTTCGAGGATGCGGTGGGCTTCTTGGACGTCGTCGAATGAGAGCACGCGGTCGATGCCGATGTTCAGCGCTCCGCGGTCGCGGGCGTCGCCGATGTATCTTTTGGCGGCCGCGAGGCGATCGGGGAACTCGACGAGTTCGAAGAGGTCTACGAACGACACGGACTTGCGGTCCAGCGCGACCAGGGGTACGTCCACCCGGGCGGCTCGGATATCCGGTGAGGTTTGTGCGCCGTAGCACAGGACGTGTCCGAAAGGCGCGGTCGCGGCGACTAGCGCCGCCAGCAGGGGTCCGCCCACGGTGTCGTAGACGACTTTTGCGCCGCGCCCGCCGGTGACCGTGTCGACCACCGCGGCGAGGTCCTCGTCGTCGGTGGCGACCGCGTGATCGGCCCCCAGCGCGAGCAGTTCGGGCTTGCGTGCCCCGGTGCGGGTCGTCGCGATCACGGTGGCGCCGAGGTCGCGCAGGATCTGGGTCAACGCGGAGCCGACCGAGGACGTCCCAGCGGTCACGATCACGGTGTCACCCGGTGCAATTGCCACCTTCGTGGCCAAGGTGTAGGCCTGCAGGCTGGCCATCCACGTCGCGGCTTCCTCCTCGTCGGACCGGTCGGCGGCGATGTGGACGAGGGCTTCGACCGGAACGTCGGCGTGCGTGGCGTAGGTGCCGGTACCCACCGTTGGTGACTGGATCGGCAGGATCGCCACCCGGTCCCCGACCTGGAACCCATCGACGTCTGGCGCGGTCTCGACGATGCTTCCGGCTGCTTCGACACCTAGCGTCGCCGGCAGCGTGGGTGCGATCACGTAGTGATCGCGGCGAAACAGCGCCTCGAAGCGGTTCAATCCGATGGTGTGGACCTCCACCCGCACATGGCCGGGCTGCAGCGCAGACAGCTGCAACGGCACCATCTCCAACACCTCGGGTCCGCCCAGTCGGGTGAACTGCACCTGACGCATCCCCACAGTAGCGTCGTTGGCACGCGGGTCTTCAATGGCCAACGGATTCATGATCTTTGGTCCAATCGAGTCGATGTTCGCGTCGCTGC
>JBEVHL010000241.1:0-17701 GCA_040511255.1 Mycobacterium sp.
TGTGGGTGGCCAATATCAACAGCGCCACCCAGACCGTATTCAGCGGATCGATCCGGGCCCTGCAGAACATGTCGCGCCTCGCGAAGGCAGCCGGCGCAGCCGCCTACGAACAGCTCGACGTCACGGTGGCATCGCACTGTCCGCTGCAGGCCAACACCGCCCATACGCTCACCGAGCATTTGGCCGCAGTACCGCTACGTCCGCCGACAGCCCGCTACATGACCAACACGCGGGGCCGCGCGGTCGCCACCGCCGAGGCTGTCTTGAACGACCTCGCTCAGGCGGTGGTACATCCCGTCCAGTGGTATGACGCCACGCGCCTGATGCCCGAGCTCGGCGTCACCTGCGCCGTCGAGGTCCAACCCGGCCATGTCCTCACCCGGCTCAACTCTGCGAACGCACTGTCGGTCACCTCGTTGTCGTTGCAAGACAACAGTTTCGGCACGGTGATCGCCCGTGTCCAGCGCGCCGCCGGCACCCGCGCCGATAACGGCGGTCAATAACTGGCGTCTCTTGGAATTGCCTGAATACGCCTAGCTCTCGGTGGTAGCACGCCCGAGTGCGTGCGACGATGGCAAACGTGAGCATGGACGTTCCCCTTGCCGGCGCCCTGATCGGTAGGCAGGGGGAACAGCGGCTGCTTGGCGAGCTGGTCGACGGCGTGCGACACGGGCGAAGCGGGGTCGTGGTGGTGCGAGGCGAACCCGGCATCGGCAAGACGGCTCTGCTGGGCGACGTCGCGACGCGGCACCGCGATTTTCGCGTGATTCGCATCAACGGTGCGGAGACCGAAATGGAACTCGCATACTCCGGTGTCCAGCAGCTATGCGACCCGTTGATGGAGTTCAGCAGTCGAATTCCGTCGCCACAACGGACAGCTCTTGAGGTGGCCCTGGGACTGCGAAGCGGCCCAGTTCCTGATCGTCTTCTGGTCGGCTTAGCCGTCTTGACCCTGGTCTCCGAGGCGGGCAACGACCACGCGATGATGTGCCTCATCGATGATGCCCAGTGGGTCGACGATGCGTCGCTGAAGGTGCTGGCGATCGTGGCACGACGGCTGGTAGCTGATCGGGTCGCCATGATTTTCGCCGCTCGGGATCGCGAAGGCGCTCAGGTGCTACCGGGATTTCCCGAGCTTCGGTTGGACGGCCTCTCGGCTACCGAAGCCCGGAACCTGCTCAACGACGTGTTTCCCGGCCAGATCGATGAGCGCGTGAGGGAAACGGTGATCACCGAGGCTGGGGGCAGCCCATTGGCCCTGCTCGAACTCCACAGGGCGCTGACGCCGGAAGAGTTGGCCGGTGGCTACGGGTTGACCACCGCATCATCGCGGCTCGCCCGCATCGAACAAACCTACGGACGACAGATTCGTGAATTACCCTCCGCGACAAGGCTGCTGTTGCTCATCGCGGCGGCAGAGCCGGCCGGCCGGCCAGCCTGGCTGTGGGCGGCCGCTGACCTCCTCGGCGTCGGCATCGCCACGGCGGCCCCCGCGGAGGGCGTCAAACTCGTTACGGCGAACGGCGGGATCAGCTTTCGCCATCCGTTGATCCGGTCCGTCGTGTACCAACACGCCTCCCTTCCTGACCGACGTCGAGTACACGCCGCCCTTGCTTCTGCCATCGGTGACGACGACGCCCGTGAACACCGGGCGTGGCACCGCGCCCAAGCGGCGGCCGCGCCCGACGAGGACGTCGCGGCGGAGCTTGAATACTGCGCCGCACGTGCCGGGGCGCGTGGCGGAAGTGCTGCTGCGGCAACATTTCTTGCCACAGCTGCCAGCCTGACTCCCGAAGCGCGCCACCGTACACAACGCGCTCTCTCCGCCGCCGCCGCCAAATTAGATGCAGGCGCGCAAGAAGCAGCCGGCCAGCTGCTGGCGATGGCGCTGCAGGCCCCACCCGATGAATTCGCAGATGCACGAATCGAACTGCTGCGCACACAACTAGCGCTATCGACGACGCCCATCACCGACGCGCCGCAACTGCTCCTAGCTTCTGCACAACGCCTTGCCCATTTTGACGCTACTTCGGCTCGTGAGACCTACCTGCAAGCTGTGATGGCGGCGGTACACGCGGGCAGGCTTGCAACCGAGCAGGGCAATTCGGCTGCTGCCGTGGCCGAGATTGCCCGCACCGCACCAACCGCCGAGTCGATCACCTCAGTAGATCTTCTGTTGGACGGCTTGATAGTCCGGCTCACCGAGGGCTTCACTGCGGCGGCTCCGTTACTTCGCAGGGCAATCGACCTTTACCTCCGAGAGGAGGCAGCGGGCACCGCAGACCCTCGGTGGCATGACACCACTCACCGGGTGAGTCTGGATTTGTTCGACCGAGAAACGTACAGCTACTTGGCAGGACGCCAACTTGAATCGCTGCGTGCCGCCGGAGCGCTGTCGGTTCTACCGACGGCTCTGTTGACGAACGCCAGCCTGCTCGTGACCAAGGCGAGATTCGACGAGGCGGCCGTTCTGCTCGAAGAGGCGAACGGGATCGTCACTGCCACAACGGGTGCACCACTGCCCATCACAGGCGTGCACTGCCATCTTGAGGCCTACCGGGGCCAGGAGGACCGCTGCCAACGCATCATCAAAGCCACGATTGCCAACGGAACGGCCCGCGGGGCCGGGTCCGAGATCGCGGGTGCACTGCACGCCCAGGCCGTACTGCTCAACGGGCTGGGGAAATACCACGAGGCGTTGTCCGCCGCGGTCTCGGCCGCGGCCTACGACGACATCGCGATGTGCGGGGTTGCGCTCATCGAGCTGGTTGAAGCGGCGAGCAAGTGTGGTGAGATGTCGACGGCCACCGAGGCGACGAATCGACTGCTCGAGCGCACCGAGTCGAGCCCCACCGCCTACGCTGCGGCAGTCGCTGCCCGCTGCGCAGCGCTCGTCGGTCACGGCGATGCGGCCGAACTGCTCTACCGCACCGCTATCGCTCGCATCACTGAGTGTAACGACGCACTGGTGCAGTTGCCTCGAACTCATCTGTTGTACGGGGAATGGTTGCAGGGGGAGGGAAGACAGAACGAGGCCCAGGAGGAACTACGTCACGCCGTCGAGATGTTCACCGTGATGGGCGCGGAAGGCTTCGCAGACCGAGCGCGTCGCGGGCTCCGGGCAACCGGAGCAGCAGTCGGTAACGGGTCTCGCCGCCGGAGTATGGATCTCACGACTCAGGAGTTCCACATCGCAACGTTGGCAAGTGACGGACACACCAGCCGCGAGATCGGCAGCACGCTGTTTCTCAGTCGACGGACCGTGGAGTGGCACCTGGGCAAAATCTTCGCCAAGCTGAATGTGACGTCGCGCCGGCAGCTGCGTGTTGTGTTGTTCGAAGCCCCCTGATGCGTCGAAGCCGTCTAGTGCCCAGCGACTCTGGACCGATGTCTTAGGTCGAGCATGCGACCGCCGGCCCAACGGGTCCAGGAAGCTCTACGGGTCTGCGCCTCAGCATGACCTGGCACGATGAGAGCCGTGAGCGAGAACCTCGGCCGCGCGTTGCTGATCGGGAGGCAGCGCGAGCAGCAGGTGCTAACCGAGCTGTTGACTGACGCACGCCAAGGCCGTAGCGGAGTGATAGCCATTCGGGGCGAGGCAGGCATTGGGAAAACTGCGCTCCTCGCTGATGCAGTACAGCACGCCGTTGATTTCCAGGTGATAGCGCTCAACGGAGCAGAATCCGAGATGGAACTGGCCTACGCAGGAGTGCAGCAGTTGTGCGCTCCTCTGCTGGCGGGCGTCGACCGGCTACCTCAGCGACAGAAACTGGCGCTCCAAGTCGCCTTGGGGCTGCGGGAGAACACCAGACAGCAGACACCGGAGCACCTCATGGTGGGATTGGCTCTGCTCACACTGCTCAGCGAAGCGAGCAGCAGTCGACCGATCCTCTGTGTTATCGATGACGCCCAATGGGTCGACGCTGCTTCGATAACCGCGTTCGGCTTCGTGGCGCGCCAGGTCTTCTCCGATCCCCTTGTGATGATGTTCGCTGCCCGTGGGCGGGAACCAGAAGGCGAGCTCGCCGGTTTGCCGGAGTTGGGTTTAACCGGCCTCGGGGACGCCGATGCCCGCGCACTGTTGGCAACGATGGTGCCCGGCCGGTTCGATGAGCACGTGCGGGAGACCGTTATCGCCGAGGCCGGGGGGAACCCCCTCGCCCTTTTGGAATTGCACGGCGCGATCGATGCCGACGAGCTGGCAGGGGGCTACGGTCTGGTGAACGCGACGTCGAGAACATCGCTGATCGTTTCCAGCTTTGAGCGGCGTGTGCGCCAACTCCCGCCCCAGACAGCAGGATTGCTGCTCGTCGCTGCGACGGAGCCTGCTGCCAGACCAGAGTGGCTATGGGCCGCAGCTCGCGGCTTGGGCATCGACGTAGGCTCGGCGGAGCCCGCGGTGGCGGCCGGCCTGGTGACGGTCGACGACGGTATCAGGTTCTCTCACCCCCTGATTCGCTCAGCTGTCTACCGCAGTGCGCCGCTATCCGAGCGGCGTCGGGCGCATGCGGCCCTGGCACGGTCCATACTCGGATCGGATGCGGACGACCGGCGCGCTTGGCACCGAGCCCGGGCTGCTTCGAGACCGGATGAGCGTTTGGCCGCAGAGCTCGTAGCATCCTCGCATCGAGCCCGGGCACGGGGAGGTGTCGCCGCCGCTGCAGCCTTTCTCGCCTATGCAGCCGATCTGACGCCCGACCCGTCGTCACGCGCGCACCGCTTGCTCGACGCCGCGAGTGCCAAGTTGGACGCTGGAGCACCAGCCGCCGCCTCGCAGTTGATGGTCAGGGCCAGCGCCGACAGCGATGCCGAATCCGTCATGGCCCGAATTGCCCTGTTGCGGGCGAAGTTGGCCTTCGCCATCCGCCGTGGCCGTGATGCACCCCGGCTGCTGTTGACCGCCGCCGAGCGGCTCACGCGTGTTGATCCTCCACTGGCCCGAGAGACCTATCTTGAGGCGCTGATGGCGTCGCTGGCCGTGGGGCGATCAGCGGCCGATCCGCACGACTCTCCCCGCTTCATCGCCGAAGCTGCACGCCACGCTCCCCCGGCCGTCAGTCCAAGTCGGGCAATCGATCTCATGCTGGACGGCCTGATCATCCGCTTCACCGAGGGATACCGTTCAGCCGCCCCGTTACTGCGCAGAGCGCTCGACGAGTTCCTTCACGAGGACGCTGCCGGTACGGCCGATCCGCGCTGGCATGTCATCACCCACCGCGTCTGTCTTGACTTGTTCGACCACGAGGCGAGCAATCTGCTCGCGACTCATCAGATCGAAATGCTCTCCACCGCAGGTGAATTGACCATTCTCCCGGCGGTCTACTACCAATCCGCAGCCCTGTGCGTGATGTCCGGCAGATTCGAGGCCGCTGCCGGGTTGATCGGTGACGCCGACGCCATCGTCGCAGCGACAGGTGCCCCGCCTCACAGTGCTATCCGGGCCTACCTCGCCGCCCACCGCGGGCAGGAGGCCTTGTGCCACAAGCTGCTGCAGTTGTCAACGGAGGAGGCGACCGCACGCGGGGAAGGCGCCGAGATCACGGTAGCTCAGTGGTCAAAAGCCATTCTGTACAACGGACTTGGACAATACGCCGAGGCGCTCGTGGCCTGTCGGTCCGTCACCGACCTCGACGATCTCGGACTGTATGGCTACATGCTGGTGGAGATGGTCGAAGCAGCGACACGCTGCGGCGATGAAGCAACGGCGGTAGACGCGCTTGCCCAGCTACATGAGCGTGCCGCCGCCAGTCGCACGGAGACCGCACTGGGCCTCGCCGCCCGTTCGGCAGCACTCGTCAACGGTGATTCGCCGTCTGCGGAAACCGACTACCGGCACGCGATCAGTCACCTTGACGCGACCGACAACATCGTTTTCCAAGCGCGTACGCACCTTGTATACGGCGAGTGGTTGCGGCGCGCGCAGCGCACTCGCGCTGCACAACGTCATCTACGGATCGCGCGCGACATGTTTGTCGATATCGGTGCAGGTGGATTCGGTGAACGGACCCGGCGCGAGCTGACGGCCGCAGGCACAGTCGTGTCGACGGAGGCCGCGGGCGCAACGATCGATCTGACCGCACAGGAAAGCCACATTGCGCGACTGGTCCGCGACGGCTACACCACTCCCGAGGTCGCCGAGCGGCTCTTTCTCAGCCCCCGCACCGTGGAATGGCACCTGCGCAATATCTTCACCAAGCTCGGTATCTCCTCGCGCAGAGAATTACGGAGCTCCACTTTCGATAGTTCAGCCTGACGCGTTGGGCAGCTGAGCATTACGTCGCGGCGAGGTGTCACTGAACATCGAAGCGGTCATTGTTCATGACCTTGACCCAGGCACGAACGAAGTCGTCGACGAATCGCTGGTGGCCGCCGCGTTGGGCGTACACCTCGGCGACTGGGCGAAGTACCGAATGCGACCCGAAGACCAGATCGTTGGCGGTGGCTGTCCACCTGACGTGATCCGTGCGGCGGTCACGACCCACGTAGACGTGCTCCACCGTCGGCGAGGCCGTCCACTCGGTGCCCATGTCGAGCAGGTTGACGAAGAAGTCATTGGTGAGGACACCCGGTCGATCAGTCAACACCCCATGCGCCGTGCCGCCGTGATTGGCGCCCAACGCCCTGAGTCCGCCGATCAGCACCGCCATTTCCGGCCCCGTCACGCCCAGGAAGTACGCCCGTTCCAAGAGCAGGTGTTCCAGTGGCGCCTGCTCACCTTTGCGCATGTAGTTGCGGAAGCCGTCGGAGCGCGGTTCCAGGACCGCGAACGAGTGCACGTCGGTGTTCTCCTGGGTCGCGTCAGTGCGGCCGGGGGTAAACGGCACGACGACCTCATGGCCGCCGTCGCGGGCAGCCTTTTCAATGCCGACACCGCCAGCGAGGACAATCAGGTCGGCCAACGAAATCTGTTTGCCGCCAACAGCGGAAGCATTGAACGCCTCTTGGAGGTCCGTCAGCACCTGCAGTACCTGGTCGAGCTCGGCCGGCTCGTTGACGTCCCAGCTCCGCTGCGGCTCAAGCCGTATCCGCGCGCCGTTGGCGCCGCCACGCTTGTCGGTGCTTCTGAAACTGGCCGCCGACGCCCACGCCGTCTTGACCAGTTGTGCCGGTGACAAGCTGGACTGCGCGATCGTGGTCTTGAGAGCGCACACGTCGGCGTCGTCGACGAGTGGATGGTCTACGGCAGGCACCGGGTCCTGCCACAGCTGCGGTTCGGCAACCCATGGGCCCAAGTAGCGCGACAGCGGGCCCATGTCGCGGTGCAAGAGTTTGTACCAGGCCTTGGCGAACGCGTCGGCGAGCTCTTGGGGATGGCCGAGCCAGCGGCGGGTGATCAGCCGATATGCGGGATCCTCGCGTAGGGCAAGGTCGGTCACCAGCATCGTGGGGGTGCGTTTCTTGGTCGAGTCGAACGGGTCCGGGATGGTCTGTCCGGCGTTGGTGGCGACGAATTGCCAAGCGCCGCCCGGGCTTTTGGTCAGCTCCCAGTCATAGCCGTACAGGTTCTGCAGGAAACCGTTGCCCCACCGGGTCGGTGTCGAGGTCCAGACCACCTCCAGACCGCTGGTGGTGGTGTCGCCGGCGTTGCCCGAGCCGAAAGCGTTCTTCCAGCCCAGACCCTGCTGCTCGATCGGCGCGGCTTCGGGTTCGCGACCGACCAGATCGCCGGGACCCGCTCCGTGAGTCTTGCCGAAACTGTGGCCACCCACGATCAGCGCGGCGGTTTCCTCGTCGTTCATGGCCATCCGCCCGAACGTCTCCCGGATGTCGCGGGCTGCTGCCACGGGGTCCGGCTTGCCGTCGGGCCCTTCGGGATTGACGTAAATCAGGCCCAATGTGGTGGCACCGTAGGGTTCAGCGAGCTGGTGGTCACTGGAGTAGCGCTTATCGGTGCCCAGCCACTTATCCTCCTGACCGAAGAGAATCTCTTCGGGCTCCCAGACATCGTGGCGGCCGAAGCCGAAGCCGAACGTCGTGAAACCCATGGCTTCCAACGCGCAGTTGCCGGTGAAAATCAGCAGGTCGGCCCAGCTGATCGCGGTTCCGTACTTCTGTTTGATCGGCCAGAGCAGCCGCCGGGCCTTGTCGAGGTTGGCATTGTCGGGCCAGCTGTTCAGCGGGGCGAAGCGCTGCATGCCTTGCGCGCCGCCACCGCGGCCGTCATAGATGCGGTACGTGCCGGCGCCATGCCAGCTCATCCGGATGAACAAGCCGCCGTAATGGCCATAATCCGCTGGCCACCACTCCTGCGACTGGGTCATCAAAGCTATGACATCGGCCTTGAGCTCGTTGACGTCGAGGGTGGCGAACTCCTTCGCGTAGTCGTAGTCCTCGCCCAACGGGTTGGCCGCGGGAGAATGCGGGTGCAGTGTGGCCATGTCGATCTGGTCGGGCCACCAATCCTGATTCGTCAGTGACGCGCGAGACTCCGTGCGCGGCGTCGGCGCCGGTGAGGCGATGACTGGGTTCTCGCTATCGCTGCCCGTGGTGCGGTGCGGCGAATTGTTCTGGGAGAGATCTGATGACACGGTGCGTCCTTCCCCGACGCTGTTACGTGCGGTCCTAGGAGGGTCTCAGTCGGGTCGCGCTCACCGAACCCGTAAGCAACACCGGTCTTGGCGCCCCGTAGGTCGCAACTCGTGGGTCAGCTGGTCGATGAATTCCCGAAATACTCTATGCTCCAAGAGCTCTGCGACCTCCCCGCGAGCGTCCGGTGCGCAAAACGACACCGTCCATACCACCAGGACGCGACCGGTGTCGACGACGTCGTAGACCTCGATCCCCGCGGTGTAGTCGACCACCGTATCCACAGGTAGCCGATCCGACGCCCTGCTGCAGCGGGATAGCTCAGACAGTCTGCCGACGATGGCCGTCAGGTCACCTCCCGGGAGGTCGATGTCTCGGCGCACGCAGACCTTGAACATGGTGGCTACCTCGACAGAAAGGCGAGCAGGTCAGCGTTGATGACGTCGGCGTGGGTCGTTGGCATGCCGTGCGGGTAGTTGTGGTGGTAGGTCTTCAGCGTGCCGTTCTTCAGCAGCCGAGCCGATTTCGGGCCGGCGGCGACGTAGGGCACGATCTGGTCGTCGACGCTGTGCATCACCAGCGTGGGGATGGTGATCTTGGTGAGGTCGTCGGTGAGGTCGGTTTGGGAGAACGCGACGATACCGTCGTAATGGGACAGCGCGTCGCCCATCATTCCCTGGCGCCACCAGTTCTCGATGATCGCCGTTGAGGACTTCACGGCCGGATGGTCGAAGTTGTAGAACGGGCCTGAGGCCAGCGCCTGGTAGAACTCGGAGCGGTTGGCTGCGAGCTGGGCCTGCAGGCCGTCGAATACGCTTTTGGGCTGGCCTTCCGGGTTGTCAGCGGTGCGGACCATCAGCGGCGCCACTGCGCTGATCAGCGCAGCCCTCGCCGCGCGACCTTCGCCGTGCCGAGCGAGATATCGCACCACTTCCCCGCCTCCGGTGGAGTGCCCGACGTGGATGGCATCGTGCAAGTCGAGGTGCTCGACGAGGGCCGCCAGATCGTCGGCATAGTGGTCCAGGTCGTGCCCGGTAGGCGTTTGCGTGGAGCGGCCGTGGCCGCGGCGATCGTGGGCGATGACGCGGTAGCCGTGGGACAAGAAGAACAACATCTGGTTGTCCCAGTCGTCGCTTGACAACGGCCAGCCGTGGCTGAAGACGATGGGTTGTCCTGCGCCCCAATCTTTATAGAAAATGTCGACATCGGTTGTTGCGAGGGTAGGCATGTAGTTACGATCGCCTTGCGGGGCACCTTCTCGTACCCGTGCTCATCCCCGGGAACAAACAACCCGGGTCGCCCGTGCTGGTTAACGCGGGTCGCTGGCTGCTTGACTCGAATCCGTGTCTGAGTCCCCCGGTTCCGCCCTTCACGGTGGGTGCGCCGGCTCTGTCGTGATCGCAGGAGCCTGGTGCCGTGGATGACCACCATCGACGTCGATTAGTGGTCGCACTCCCAGATTCCTACGAGTCAGCGCGCCGACGCTACGAGCTACTGGTGCCCGGACTCGATGACATCGCCTTCGCGGGAGCCAGGTCCTGGCATCAGAAGCTCCTGGTCGCCCAAGCTAACGCACCTCACGGCTTCCTCCGCTACTACCGAGATGACCTGGCAGCGACTTTTCACGGCTCGCCATCACGCTGGGAGGCCACCGAATATCTGATGGGCAACTATGCGATCACCGAGACACATTTTCGCCACCAGCCGTCGACGGTGCTCAATAGTCGCCTGCGGACGTTGATCTACGTTGATTCCGCGGGGGTGACCCGACTGACCGTCGATCAGCCCAGTCTGCAATTCGCGTCCTGTGACAGCTCGGAATTCACGTTGGGGCGACGTCTCGACGCCCGTCTAGCTCATCTGATCGGTCTCCTCGGGGGTCGGGTTCCACAACAGCTGGCGTTCAGTGTCGGTGAACATCACGACGTTCGACGTCCGGCCGCTCAAGAATCTGCCGGGCGATGAGCCCGGCGACAGGAGAGCGCTGAGATGTCCTGGCAGATGCACGCCGCGGCCGCCTACACCCGGGTGCTGCGGAAGCCCAGGACTTACGGGTCGGCCCGCGCCGCTGCGGCTTTTCTTGCTCGACCCAAAGCCTCTCCGCGACTGCCCAGCATGCTCGGCGACAAAATGGAACATCGACTGTCCCGTAACACCTTTGGCGCCTTTGACTGTTACACGTTACGACCCGGTGGCCGAGAAATCGCGGTGGCCGACCGGGGCAGTATCGTCTATCTGCACGGTGGCGGGTACGTCAACGAAATCCACTCTGCACATTGGGATCTCGCAGCCGATATAGCCGATGCCTGCCATCGACCCGTACATCTCCCGATCTACGGGCTGGCGCCCGAACACCGCGCCTGCGAGGCCGGCGACTTCGTTCAGGAGGTCATCCACAGCGCCGCGACCACCGGCCCGGTCTATCTTGTCGGCGACTCGTCTGGCGGTGGGCTAGCCTTGGCCGCTGCGCAGAGCGCAATGCGTGCGGGTCAGGCAGCGCTGCAGGGGATCACCCTGATCTCGCCATGGATTGACATCGCGTTACGCAATCCCGACGTGCCCGTGGTGGCGTTGCGCGACCCCTGGCTCAGCCCCGAGGGACTGCGCTACATCGGGCGGAACTGGGCCGGCGACCTCCGCGACGACGACGCGCGGGTGAGCCCCCTGTTCGGCAACTCGGCCGGCCTGCCTCCCGTCGATCTCTACGTCGGTACTCGGGACATCTTCATGCCCGATTGCCGACTGCTTCGGGATCAACTCGGAGAAGGCGCAATCCGTTACCACGAAGAGCCGGGCGCTATCCATATCTACCCTCTGCTTCCCGTTCCCGAAGGTCGCAGGGCCCGTCTCAGTCTCCTTGCCCATATGGCCGACTCGTTCGCAAGGGATTAGGAAGGACCCACAGCCACCATGACCGTTGACGCACAACGATTCGCGCTACGCCGACATCCCGAGGGCGAACCTACGGCTGATGATTTTCAGCTGGAAACCGTACGTGTTGCGGACCCCGGCCCGGGTGAGGTCCTGGTCCGGGTGCAGTACTTGTCACTGGATCCGTATGTGCGTGGCCGGATCAGCGGAGTGGCCTCGTACGCGGCGCCGACACCGCTGGGCTCGCCGCCACCCGGGGACACAGTGGGCGTCGTCGAAGCCAGCAACGATGCCTCGATCTCCCCTGGCGACACCGTGATTGCCGACATCGGCTGGCAGACATACGGAATCGTGGCCGCAGCCCACGTTCGGAAACTCGACCCAACGTTCGCGCCCGTGACGACCGCCCTGGGCGTACTAGGTATGCCCGGATTGACCGCTTATACCGGCCTGATAACACTCAGTGACCCCGAACCGGGGGAAACCGTGGTGGTGGCGGCAGCCACCGGTCCCGTCGGGTCCCTCGTCGGACAACTTGCCAAACTCAAGGGTGCACGTGCGGTTGGTATTGCCGGCGGCGAAGCCAAGACCGATTTTCTTGTGTCGCAGCTCAAATTCGACGCCGCCGTCGACCATCGGTCGCCCGGTTTCATCGATGAGTTGGCCGCGGCAGCGCCCACCGGTGTCGACGTGTACTTCGAAAGCGTCGGCGGGAAAGTCTTCGATGCGGTTTTCCCGCTGCTCAATGATCACGCGCGGATCCCGGTCTGCGGTCTCATCTCCGGATACAACGACACCCAACCGGCGCCTCCGCTGCCTGGATCGTTGATGACCTCAGTGCTGAGTAAGCGACTCACCATTCAAGGCTTCATCGTGCGCGATTATTGGAACCACTTCGACTCGTTCCTCGAAGTGGTCGGCGCGGGTATTCGTGACGGCAAGATCCACTACCGCGAAGACATCATCGACGGCTTCGACAACACACCTGATGCCTTCGCCGGCCTCCTTCAGGGAAAGAACTTCGGCAAGCTCATCATCCGCGTATCGGACTGACTCATTAGTTGGGACGGCTCGCTTCGCGCGGTCAAGGAAAGAGCAACAACTTCCCCGTACTGAGGCGGTCCTCCATATCGCCATGTGCGCGCGCCGCCTCACCCAGGGGATATTCACCACCGATCCGAATCTTGAGTCGCCCTTCCAGCACCCAGTCGAAGAGCTGAGCAGTGTGCGCGCGCAGCAGCTCCGGTGTGGGAACGTGGTCGTTGTAGTTCGCGAAGCCGATCTTGATGCTTTTTGGCAGGCTTCCGATAGTGATCGGGTCTGGTCCGCCAAGCACGGGCCCGTACCAGCAGAAGGTGCCCGACCGGCGTAGCACGTCGAGGGAGCCTTGAAACGTGGTCGGTCCCGAACCGTCGTAGACGACGTGCACGCCCTCACCGTAGGTCATCCGACGCGCCTCCTCAGCGAAATCGCCTGCGGTATCGATGATCACGTGGTCAGCACCGGCTTCTCGTGCCAACGCCGCCTTGCGCTCGGACGAAACCCGCCCGATCACGGACCCGCCGCGCATCTTGATGATCTGCGTCAACAACAAGCCGAGACCGCCGGCAGCCGCATGTACGAACGCGATGTCCCCGGCCCGGACGGGATAGAAATCCGTCGCGAAGTGACTCGCGGTCAGGCCCTGCATCATCACCGCGGCGGCGGTGCGGTCATCGATCGCATCGGGAACGCGTACCAGCTTCGACGCAGGGATGGCGATGCGGTCGGCGTAGCTGCCTGGTGCATACACCCAACTGACACGATCGCCGACGGTCACGTCGTCGACCCCGTCGCCGATCTCCTGGACCACACCCGCGCCTTCCACACCGATCACCTGGGGATAAACCGGCGGTTGGGTCCATGGCATGCCCTGTCGGACACCGATATCCATGAAGTTCACCCCGGCAACGGAGATCTGCACCAGTGCCTGGCCGGGGGCAGCGACCGGGTCGGGCCACTCTGCGTACTCCAGCACATCTCGGCCCCCTGCGCCGTTCATCACCACAGCTTTCATCGGAACTCCTTCCTCAACGCGAACAACGCCGCGGCACGCCGGTGCTGAGTTGCAACACCGTCCCAGCTTCACTCATCAGCGGATGTAGCCGGACCCGTAGGCAACCCTGGTGGCCCATGGCCAGGGTGCGTACCGGTGTTCAGGTGAACGGTTATCGGCCACCAGCGTCATCGCTGTGGACTGACCGTTGGCGCGCAGCACGCGCTACCCCCTTCGGCTCCGCCATATCGAGCACACACGTTTCCTAGCCACGTGCACTCGGCGGGCAGACAGCGGGTTGCAGGCCGAGCGCGTTGCCCATCGCATTTTGATTTTGGCAGGCGGTGACGCCGGAGTCCGGTGGGGTGTTGGGACCTTGGGTGGCGCGGCACGTGATGGGCTGCAAGCCGATGGCAGTGGCCATCGCACTTTGGTTCTGGCAGGCAGTGACGCCAGCATCCGGTGGGGTGTTGGGACCTTGGGTGGCGCGGCACGTGGTGGGCTGCAAGCCAATAGCCGTGGCCATCGCACTTTGGTTCTGGCACGCGGTGACGCCGGAGTCCGGTGGGGTGTTGGGGCCCTGAGTTGCCCGGCACGTGGTGGGCTGCAAGCCGATCGCCGTGGCCATCGCACTTTGGTTCTGACACGCGGTGACGCCGGCATCTGGTGGTGGGTTGCTTTTGCCCTGACTGGTGTTCGACGCACCAGTCGACGACGCGCCTGATGCATTCTGCTGAGCACTTGGATTGCCGCCGGCGGAGCCGGCCGGGGTCTGGTCGTTGCCGGCCCCCTGGGCGCTGGGCGCGCACATCGGGGGGTTATAGCCGCCTTGTTGAAAACATGCGGCCAGGGCGCTACCGGTGGGAAAGACGATGCTGAAGCCGATGGCGAACGTAGCGATGACCAACGCGATTACCCACCGACGCCAAGCTGGGCACACAGAGTCTTCGTAGGCAATCGGTTTGGCGCAGCTGTTCATTCGTTACTCCAACGGTACGAGCGATATCGTGGCCCGGCGCCGCCACAATCGAACCGGGAAAGCGCGCCAAGCGGTTTAGCGCCCCTGCCCGCCCCGGCGGAGGGCGGAGCAGGGACTGCGCCTTGCCGTAGAACGCATGGTGAATGTCAGTGATTGTGGAACAACAACGCGGCCGAGTCACCGCCGAACGGCTGCTGCAGATTGGCGGCGTTCGCCGCGGACTGCCCGGGGGTCGCGACGATCTGGGCATTGCCCGGGCTCTGCACGGTGCTGTCAGCTAAGGCGATCGGCGCGAAACCGATTGCGGCTACTGCCGAGCCGGCGATAACTGCGGATACGACATATCCAAGCTTCATGATTTCTCCTTTGTGAGGCCGGAACATCTGTAAGTGGTTCCGGCGGGTTGTTTTACGTTTTATAGACTGCTCGCATCGGCGGGTGTTGTCCTCGCCGTTAGCCACCACCTTGTGTGGACGTCCGCCGTAAACTCGGCATACCGGCTAGCCATAACACGGTGATTGTCAGCGCCGTCGCGTGGTCATTGCCCGACCATGATTCGTACACCGCCTGGGTTACTTCGTCACGCGCAGCGGCCATGCCCGAGGCTTCTTTTTGCCGCTGATGATCAGCTGTGGCTTCTGAAACTCCGCGTCCGGCTCGTCATGGCTAATGCCACCCAGCGCCACAACGGTGGAGATAAGCCGCTGTGGCACAACGGGAATCGAGTTACCGGCGCGGGTGACCGCGGAAAGTCCGTGTCGGGACCGATGCCACCGCTATGGGCGTGTTCACAACGTGGTCGCAGGTCGTCGGCGCGCGCGGCCGTCCGCGTCGTCAGTTCGCAGATCTGAGACCAGTAACATGGCCAGGCCGGCAAGAGCCACGTCGACGGCGGCGTCGAGTCTAGCCTGCGGCACTTCTGCGGCGGCGTGGACCGCAAGCCCTTGTCCGATCGTCACGGCGAATCCCGCCAGCGCCTCAGTGTCGATATGTGGCGCATCGTCAGCCGCCGCAAGGGCTTTGGCGATGGCTTGTTCGATCCCGTGGCGATACTCGGCGAGCAGCTGCGGTATGCGCGCGTTGTTCGGCCCGCAGGAAATGCCGCCTTGAATGGACAGACACCCCAGCGAATTCCCGGCACGCACAGCCTTGGCGGTGTCACGCAAATACGACTCGAGGATGTCGTAGGCGCGGGGTTTTGCCAGCACCTGACGCAGATGCTCATGGTAGCGCTGGCCGTAACGCCCCAGGGCATGGACGAAGAGTTCCTCTTTGCTGCCGAACACGGCATACATACTCGGCTTATTGATGCCCATCGCCCCGGTGAGTTCGGCCAGGGACGCGCCTTCGTAACCAAGACGCCAGAAAATGTCGATGGCCCCATCGAGCGCCTGGCCCTCGTCGAACGAGCGCGGCCGGCCTCCCGCGTGCCGTTGCTCTGCACCCATGCGGACCATCCTATCCCCGGACCTCAATTCTCCTACCTAACGGTACAAAACTGGTATGGTGTGCTGCAACCGATTGGTACAAAACTGGAGGATTTATGTCGGCCCTGCCCGGAAAGACCGCCCTCGTCACCGGAGCCACATCCGGGATTGGCCTCGCCGCCGCACGGGCGCTCGCGAAGCAAGGGGCCTATGTCTTCCTGGTCGGACGTCGCCAAGACGCCCTCGACGACGCCGTTTCCAGCATCGGCCCAGCTCAGGCCCAGGCCATTCGCGCCGACGTGACCGAGCAGGCCGATCTCGACCGTGTCGCGGCCACCATCGAAGCCACGGGACGCCGGCTTGACATCGTCTTCGCCAATGCGGGAATCAACGAGTTCGCGACATTGGGCATCCTCACGTGGGAGCACCACAGGAAGATCTTCGACACCAACGTCGGCGGGGTGATCTTCGCGGTACAGGCCGCCCTTCCGCTGCTGAACGAGGGCGCGTCGATCATCCTGTGCGGCTCCAACGGCGACATCAAGGCGGCTCCTGGGGCGAGCGTGTATGCCGCTTCCAAGGCCGCGATCCGATCCCTGGCACGCAGCTGGGCCGCAGAACTCGTCGACCGCAAGATCCGCGTCAACGTCGTCGCTCCGGGTCTCACTGAGACACCGGGCCTGGCCGACCTCTTCACCGGGGCCGACGCCGCGCTGGCCGATTTGACCTCCACTGTGCCTATGCAGCGCCGTGCGCGCCCAGAGGAGATCGGCGATGTCATCACCTTCCTGGCCTCCGACGGGAGTTCGTTCATGACGGGCTCGGAGGTCTACGTCGACGGTGGCGTTAGTCAGTTCTGACACGTTGAACGCCGAAAGGAGTGCCACACAGGTGACCGACACCGCGCATTCGCCCGCAGAAATGAACCCGCCCACCCTGGCCGAGGACCTACTTCTCCTACTGTTCCAGCCGGAGTCAGGAACGATCGCCGGGGAGACCACCCTGTATTACGTACTCGGCGCAGCGGTGCTCGCCGAGATGGCACTCGGCGATGACATCACGGCCACGACGGAACGCAATGGCACTGTGACCGTGGCTGCGGTAGAACGGGATCGGCCGTCAGACAAGCTGTTCCACTCAGCCTGGGAATACGTGTCCGAACGACCACGCGCAATTCAGGCCACCCTTGCCGCGATCGGTCCGACGCTGCGTCGGCCCGTATTGGAGCGTCTGATCGCTCGCGGCGATGTCCGCGAAAAGAAGCGCAAGGCACTGGGCCTCTTTACGATCAACACCCTGATCGACGGCGGGTCCACGCGACGCGCCGATCTCATGAGGGATGTCCGTGCGGTGCTCGTCGAACATGCCACGCCGACACCGCGTGTCGCCGCGCTGGCCGCCCTGCTCTGGGGAAGTGGCGCGCTACCGCAATTTCATCCGCAGATCCCCTGGAACTCCGCTGTCATCGCCCGCGCGGAGGAACTCGGACGCGGGAACTTCGGCGCAGCGGCGGCCAGTGAGGCAGTGACACGCACGATGACCGCGATCGTCATCAAACAGCGTCATCGTCGCGACCACGGCGCCCCGACCACAATGACACAATTCGATTTGCCCAGCAACGTCGACCGCTCCGAGGAGTCAACGAGATTAGCTTCATGGCAACCGAATTGGCCCGTTTGTGGATCGGCGGGCAGTGGCACGACACGTCCGACCACGCGCCGTGCTGGCACAGGTCAGCAACGGCAAGATCCGGTACGTCCAGTACATGGAGCACACATTTAAGGAGTATTGATGCCGGGAATCGCCGATAAGGCCGTCCGCCACTGGTTCGTTACTGGAGGGTCAGGTGGTCTGGGTCGCAGT
>JBEVHL010000242.1:0-16666 GCA_040511255.1 Mycobacterium sp.
GCCACCCACTGGGGCAACTGGGCCAAACTGTTCTTCAACAACAAGGGCGTCGCGGCCCACTCCACCGACGTCTGCAACACCTACCCGCCCGCCGACCCGTCGGTCTGGGTCTGGACCTAACCCGGGTCTTTGCCGCCGAGTGTGGACTACCTCCACGCCCCAGCGCGTGAAACGTGCCTCAACTCCACACTCGCCGCCCCGTCATGCGTCGAAATCGGTTCCGGTGGTGACACTTTCCCACTTGGCGATCTCGGCTGCGCGTCCGTCGGCGACGCGCCGGTAATTGCTGAGTGCATCGGTGCCCAGCAGGAGAAATGAGGGTGGCTCGCTGGCTTCGACGGCGGCGATGATCGCGGTGCCGGCCTTGTCCGGGTCGCCGGGTTGGGTGCCGTGCACGGTGTCGTGCTCCTTGCGCCGTTTGCCCGCGGTGTCGGCGTAATCAGCGATGGGCGTACTGGATTGGGTCAGCGAACGTCCGGCGAAGTCGGTGCGGAATCCTCCTGGCTCGACGATGGTGACCGAGATGCCCAGCGGTGCGAGCTCGGCATGCAGGGAGCCGCTGAGGCCCTCCAGCGCAGCCTTGGCCGCCGCGTAGTATCCCGATCCCACCGGCGTCACCTGAGCACCGATGGAAGACACGTTGACGATCGCTCCTGAGCGGCGGGCTCGCATCTCGGGTAGCACTGCCTTGATCATCGCTACCGCGCCGAACACGTGGGTCTCGAAAAGTGTTCGCACATCGGCGTCTTCGCCTTCTTCGACCGCCGCGCGATAGCCGTAGCCGGCGTTGTTGACCAGCACGTCGACGCCGCCGAACCGCGTTTGGGCCTGCGCCACCGCGTCGGTGACCTGTGCGGGCTGGGTGACGTCGAGAGCCACCGCGAGCACGCGGTCAGGCGCGCTGGCGGCGAGGTCGGCGACTTTGCCCGCGTCCCGGGCGGTGGCCACGACGTTGTGACCGGCCGCGACGCATGCTTGGGCGAGGGACCGACCGAGGCCGGTGGAGCAGCCGGTGATGAGCCAGGTGGACATTGCAGATCTCCTGTTCAGGCCTCGGGAATGAGGCGGTAGTACTTCTCCCGGGTGACGTCCTCTGGTGCTGGTCCGCCCCGGATGCCGGTGTCCAACGCGTCGATGGCCGCGAGTTGTGCTGCGGTGAGCTCGAAATCGAAGATGTCGAAGTTCTCCGCGATGCGCGACGGCGTCACGGACTTGGGGATGGACTGGCGGCCCTGCTGCAGATGCCAGCGCAACATCACCTGCGCAGGCGTCTTCCCGTGGGCGTCGGCGAGTTGGGCGATCACGGGGTCTTTCAGCGTGGAGCCGTGACTGCCGTCGCGGTAGAAGGTGATCCCACCGATCGGCGACCAGGCCTGATTGAGGATGCCGTGCTGTTCGTCGACCGCGAGCAATTCCGACTGCCGGAAGTACGGGTGCACCTCGATCTGGTTCACCGCGGGCACCACGTCGGTCTCGGCGAGTAGGTGGTCGAGATGGGTGGGCATGAAGTTGGAGACACCGATCGCGCGCACTTTGCCGTCGGCATAGAGCTTTTCCAGCGCACGGTACGCGCCCACCGTGAGCTCGAATTCGCCCGGCAGCGCCTGATGGAGGATCAGCAGGTCGATCGTGTCGACACCCAGTTTGCCTGCGGCCTTGTCGAAGGCATGCAGGGTGCTGTCGTAGCCGTAATCGGTGATCCAGATCTTGGTTTCGAGGAAGACATCGTCGCGGGGTACCCCGGAGCGGCGCAGCGCGTCGCCGACCTCGCGCTCGTTGCCGTATGCCGCTGCGGTGTCGATGTGGCGGTAGCCGACGTCCAGCGCGGCGTGGACGGCTGTGATGGTTTCCTCCGGCGGGGTCTGGAACACGCCGAACCCGATGGCCGGCATTTCGATGCCGTTGTTCAACGTGAAGGTGGGGATGCTCATCCTTCGACGTTAGGCGGCATCGGTCGGGCGAGGGAGGGTCTGCGGGGACCTGGAACCACGGATCCCCTCGCTGCCGGGCCCTGCTTGGTATTCCACTGGTCGCCCTTCCTCGACAGGTCTGCGCCGAGTGGCGTCGCACTGTCAGCGTTTAGACATCTGTCGTTCGGCTAACGGACACGGTCGCAGTGCCATGCTGGAGTGATGCCTGATCGCAGCTTGATTCGTAACAGACCCGGCCTAGGTCGCAGCCGCGCGCCGGAAGGTCGACGGATTCTCGACCTGGCCGAGGGAATCCTCATCGGCTTGCGTCGCTACTCGGCCGAGGCGGCCTTCGCCGAACTGGTCACGGTGGCGCACCGGCACGACATGACCACGTCCGCGATCGCCTCAGCGTTGGTAAATCTCGCCACCGGCGACGACGATGCGACGGACTCGCCGTTGGTGGAAGTGGCGATCGCCCGCTTGGAGTGGGGCAGTCTGCTGTTAGACGCGTGACGGCTCGATCCCGAGTCCTGCGCACAGGCTAGTGAGCGGACTCCAGCAGCCAGCTCAGTTCAGCCAGATCGTCGCGCACGCGCCGCTCAACGAGCAGCGGGATGAAATCCCGGATGGGGCTCTGTTGGAACCGAGCGTGTGCGTCGTGGATAGCCGTCGACACCCTGTCCCGCGGTATCGCGGCATATGCGCTGGTCAACCGTCTCTCCAGGTCTTCCAATGCCGCCTGTTCGCTCAAGTCAGCCACCCGAACAGCTTGTGCCAGACAGGTGTCGAACGTCAACCCGACAGAGGGCGTTCTTGATCACCCTGCGGCGGGGCCGTCGAACTGCGCACCACGAACGTCGTCGGGAACAGCACCTTGCGCGGCGGTGCGGCCGGATCGTTGTCCACGAGCAATTGGGCGGCCACCCTGCCTTCTTCGACGAAGTCCCGGTGCACCGTGGTCAGGCCGGCCTCCGCCGATGCGGGTACGTCATCGAACCCCACCACCGACATCTGTTCGGGCACGGCGATGCCGCGGCGCCGGCAGGCGCGCAGCACGGCGAGTGCCAATTCATCCTTGGTCGCAAGGATGGCGGTGACATCGGATGAGTCCAGCAGCGTGTCGGCAGCGATATCGAAGCCCGGCGCGGTCAACCCACCTGCCTCGAACACCGCCACCGAGTTCCAATCGATGCCAGCCTTGCGCAGCGCATCACGGTAACCCCGAAGTCGCTCCCGCGGCACCGCTTCCTGGCTGTCCTTGAGCCGGGCCGCGGAGACGAACCCCCGGTGGCTGTCCGGCGCCAGCCGATCGACCAGGACGCCGAACTTCTTGTGGCCCAGGGACAACAGGTGTTCTGCCGCGTTTCGTGCCGTCGCGCGGTCCCGGATCCCGACGTAGTGGACGTCGTGGCTGAACGGCGCATCGATGATGACGGTGGGTAGCCCGCGCGCGACGGCCGCGACCACTGCCGGATGGTTATCGGGCATGGAATAGGCCAGAAAGCTGCCGACCAGGCTGCGGCGCACCACTTGGGCGTCGCGCTGATGGCGCTGGGCCAGGTCCTCGCCGTCGACCGTCGGCGGGAAGGGCAGCAGTGCCATCAGCACATCGGCGCGTTCGCAGGCCTGGGCGATGCCCTTCAGCAGCAGGACCGCCGAGGCGTCGTCGAACGCGAAGGACAGCGTCTCGGTGAACATCACCCCGATCGCCCCGACCACACCGGTCCGCAGCGCGCTGCCGGCCGGGTTCGGCCCGTGATAGCCCAATTGGCTTGCCACAGAGAGGATATGCACTCGCTGCGCCTCAGACAGCCGACCGGTGCGCCCACTGAATGCGTTCGACACGGTGGCGGCTGAAACGCCGGCGGCCGATGCGACGTCTTTCATCGTGACCACAGCCAGAACCTACCGCATGCCCACAGAGCCCGACTCCGCCACGACTTGACAGCACGGTGCGGTCCCCTCAAGATTCAGGTTAATCGATTTACCTGATGGCAGGAGAACCTCGCAGATGGCATCACGACGCATAGCGGCAGCCCTCACAGCGATCGCGGTACTGGCGATCGCGGGTTGTAGTTCCAGCGAGTCCGGCACCCCCAATGCCGCACCGACGGGCACCACGCTGCAACTGTCCTTCCTGCAGGATCCCGGCCAGCCGCCGGACCCGGACGTGTTCTACGGCACCCAGGGCCTGCTGCTGACCACCAACGTCTACGAGGGCCTGCTGACGTTCGAAGCGGGGACCAAAACCGCGAAACTCGCTCCGGCCCTGGCGACCAGCTGGACCGAGTCACCCGACCACACCACCTTCACGCTCCAATTGCGTGAAGGGGTCAAGTTCCATGACGGGACGCCGTTCACCGCCGACGCGGTCAAAGCCTCCTTCGACCGGCGCGCAGCCGTCGACCAGGGACCGGCCTACATGGTCAAAGACGTGGCCTCCGTCGAGACGCAGGGTGAGCACACCGTCACGATCAAACTGAAGTCGCCCGACGCGACCTTCCTCTACCAGCTCGGCTCGCCATACGGGCCCAAGATGATGAGCCCCACCGCGCTGGCCGCCAACGCCGGCACCGACCATGCGCAGAACTATCTGCTGACCCACGACGTCGGAACCGGCCCATATGTGTTGTCCGAGGCCAAGACTGGGGAGAAGTACCAGCTCAAAGCTTTTGCGGACTACTGGGGCAAGAAGCCCTATTACACGCAGGTCGACGTGCCAGTCGTCGCCGACACCTCCGCGCAGCAGCTGCAGCTGGACAGCGGGTCGGTAGCAGCGATCCTGCACGACATTCCGTCCTCGGCGGTCAACACCTACAAGGACAACAAGAAGTTCGCGACGTACTCCCTGCCCACCACGGTGTCGGACTACATGTACGTCAATCCGCACACGCCGGCGATGTCCAGTCAGGCGGTCCGCACCGCGCTCCTGCAGGCCGTCGACATCGACGCACTGACGAAGAACGCCTACTTCGGGCGTGGCACGGCCGCCAAGCAGATCTACCCGGCCAATATCAACGACCCGAAGTACGCCCCGCAGAACATCACTCACGATCCGAGCAAGCTCAAGGAAGCGGTGGCCGCACTCCCTGCCAGTGCCCGCACCGTCGTCATCGGCCATGACTCGTCGTCGCCGGACAATCAGCAGGTCGCCGAACTTCTGGTGACACAGCTCGCGCAGGCCGGCCTGACCGCCACCGTGCAGTCCGTTCCGGCCGCACAGATGTTCAGCTGGATCGACAATCCCACAGGCGCCCCGGACATCCTGGTCAACCTGGGCTTTCCGGACGCGCCCACGCCGTATCTGTGGGAGCACATCAACTTCGACCAGGGCGGTGGCGTCAACTTCTTCGGCTGCTCGTCACCGACCGCCAGCGCCTTCATCGCCAAGGGCCGCGAAACCGGGTCCGCAGATGACCTGTCCAAAGGCGCCGAGGAGGCCCAGTCCACCGGTTGCTGGATGAACCTGGTCGACGTGGATGACTTCATGGTCGCCCAGCCGTGGCTGAAGGGTGTCGAGCAGGCGCACAACGTGGCCGTGCCCACCAGTCTGTCGCTCAACGAGCTCTACCAGTGACCGGCCCGTGGTGGGTTGGGGCAACGATCTATCACGCCTATGTCCGGTCGTTTCGGGACTCCGATGGCGACGGGTACGGCGACCTGGGTGGCATCCTCGAAAAGCTGGACTATCTCGACGATCTCGGCATCAGCGCTTTATGGCTGTCGCCGGTCATGCCCTCCCCCGACCACGACTGGGGATACGACGTCAGCGACTACCGGGACATCCATCCCGATCTGGGCACCCTGGCCGACATCGACACGTTGATCACCCGGTGTGCGGCGCTCGACATCCGGGTCATCCTGGATCTGGTGCCCAACCACACCAGCGCCGCGCACCGGTGGTTCGTCGAGGCGTCGTCGTCGCCCGACTCACCGTATCGGGACTACTACGTCTGGGCGGCAGCGCAATCCGACGGCACGCCCCCGAACAACTGGGTCGATGACACCGGCTCGTCCGCCTGGACCTGGGATGAGCGCTCCCAGCAGTACTACATGCACAATTTCCTGGCCACACAGCCGGATCTGAACTGGTGGAACCCCGCCGTGCACAGGGAGTTCGAGCAGATTCTCGACTTCTGGTTCGACCGCGGCATCGCGGGTTTTCGCATCGATGTCGCCAACGGGCTCTATCACGACAAGCAGCTGCGCGATAACCCGTACCATCCGCGGGCGTACATCGGGGATACCGAAATCCAGGGCCGGTACGGGATTCAGCATGTCCACAACTTCAACCAACCCGAAGTGCATGACGTGTACCGGAATTGGCGCGCCCTGGCCGAGTCGCGGGAGGACCCGCGGCTGCTGATGGGCGAGACGTGGGTGTCCCGCGTCGACGAACTGGCCCCGTATTACGGCCAGGGCGACCAGTTGCAGCTGGCGCTGAATTTCCCGTTTCTGTTCGAGAGTTTCACCGCCCCGGCGTTGGCGCGGGTGGTGGCCGATTCGGTGGCAGCGTTCCCGCCGGAGGCTGCCATGGTGTGGGCCAGCTCCAACCACGACATCTCGCGGGCGGCGACCCGCTGGGCCGACGGCGATCAACGGCGAGCACGACTGGCGCAGAGCATCGTTGCGCTTTTGCCGGGCACGTTCGTCCTCTACTACGGCGACGAGCTGGGCATGACCGACAGCGATATCCCTGCGCAGCTGCACCGAGATCCCCTGACTGCGGGCAACTTGAATGGTCAGTGGCCCAGGGACAATGCGCGCGCTGCCATGCGCTGGGACGGCTCCGCCTCGGGTGGCTTCTCGGCGGGTGACCCGTGGTTACCCGTCCATCCCGACAGCGCCCACAACGTCGCCGATCAAGCCGACGACCCGACGTCCATGCTGGCTCTGGTCCGCACGTTGATCGCGCTTCGCAAGACGCATCTGTCCGATCCCGGTGCGAGCTACCGGGAAGTCGAAGTCGGCGACCGGATCTGGATATTCGACAGCGGCCCGCTTCGGGTTGTCGCCAACTTCTCCGAGGACGAGATCGACTATGCACCGGCAGGCGTGCCGGTGCTGTCCAGTCGGACGCTGGCCCCGCACCGGGGCACGACGCTGGCGCCATGGGAGGCGATGGTGAGCGTTCGGGATGACAGTCCACAACAGCAGAGGGCCGGCGCTCAGACCGTGACGACGGCGATGCCCCGGTCGGTGAACGGGCGCAGCTGAGCTTCGGTCGCGGTGGAATCCGTCACCAGGGTGACATCGGGTGGCAGCGGTGCCCAGGCGTGGAAGGGCCGACGCCCCAGCTTGGCTGCGTGCGCCAGCACGTAGACCGTGGCGCCTCGCTCCATCATCAGTTCCTTGAGCCGGGTCTGTTCGAGTTCTGCCTCGCAGATCCCGCGATCTGCGGTCACGGCATCGGCGCCCAGGAACGCGCGGTCGAAAGATACTCGGGCCAGCGCAGATTCGGTCAGCGGACCGACGAATCCCAGACTGAGGTGTCGCAGGGTGCCCCCCAGGCACTCGACCCGCACCGCATCGGCATCGGCGAGTGATTCGAGGGCGGTCAACCCAGAGGTGATCACCGTCAGCCGTTCCGTCTCGCGCAGGAACTCTCCCATCGCACCGACAGTGGTACCGGCGTCGAGCAGAATCGTCTCACCGGGAAGCACTTGCGTGGCAGCCCATTTCGCGATGGCGCGTTTTGCGTCGAAACCTTCCAGCGTCCGCTGCCGGATGGACGGCTCAGGATGGGCATCCAGCGCGATGGCGCCACCGTAAGTCCTGGCGAGCAACCCTTCGGTGGTCAGTTGGCCGAGATCTCGGCGGATGGTCGACGGGGTGACGCCGAAGAGCACCGACAGATCCTCGACGCTGGCCAGCCCGCTTGTCTTGGCCAGCCGGACGATCTCCGACCGGCGCGCCTGTGACTGTCGGACCGCCATCCGCCTCTCCTAGACCGTTGCTGTGCTGGTGGCCAGCTCCGCTGCCTGCCGGAGGGCCTCGATCATGCTACCGGGCTCGGCGATGCCTTTACCTGCGATATCGAACGCGGTGCCATGATCGACCGAGGTCCGGATGACGGGCAGCCCGACGGTGATGTTGACGCCCGCCTCGAGGCCGAGCACCTTGACCGGACCGTGGCCCTGGTCGTGATACATCGCGACGATCAGGTCGTAGTCGCCGCGGCCGGCCAGGAAGAACGCGGTGTCGGCAGGCAACGGCCCGTGGACGTCCATGCTCTCGGCGCGCAGCAGCTCGACCGCAGGAACGATCTTCAGGTCTTCCTCGCCGTAGCCGAACAGCCCGTTCTCGCCGGCGTGCGGATTGATGCCACACACGCCGATCTTCGGATTCGGGTTGCCCGAACGAACCAGGGCGTCGTGGCCGCGGCGGATGGTGCGCTCCACCAGGCCGGGTTCGATCTTGGCCACCGCATCCAGCAACCCGATGTGGGTGGTCACGTGGATGACCTTCAGCGTCGGGGACGACAGCATCATCGACACTTCTTCGGTGCCGGTCAGATGCGCGAGCAGTTCGGTGTGGCCGGGGAAGATGTGCCCGGCGGCATGCAGGGCTTCCTTGTTGAGCGGCGCCGTGCAGATGGCCTGCACCTCACCGGCCACGGCCAGCTCGCCTGCCACGCGGATGTACTCGTAGGCCGCGTGCCCGGCCACCGGGGACAACACCCCCCAGGGCAGATCATCGGGCAGCAGCGCGAGGTCGATGACGTTGATCCGACCGGG
This sequence comes from Mycobacterium sp., assembly GCA_040511255.1. GTDB lineage: Bacteria > Actinomycetota > Actinomycetes > Mycobacteriales > Mycobacteriaceae > Mycobacterium. Next base: position 8,651 of record JBEVHL010000242.1, read on the forward strand.
AGTGAACACCGCCTCGGAAACGTGTGTGATGACCACGATTTCGGGCGTCAGACCCAACGCCCCCGCCGCCATCTTCAGCCGGGTGGCGTCGCCGATCACGACAGGCCGGCACCAGCCGGCGACCCGGGCGTCGAGCAGCGCGGGCACGATCACCTCAGGGCCGACACCGGCACCGTCACCCATCGTCACGGCAATGAAGGGAAGGTTCTTCGTCATGGGATGGGCCTCACTGTTGTTGGAGCGTAGGTAGGTGGCGATGGTCGCAAGCGAGCGATGGTCGCCGAAACTGCCCGGACGGGTCACCACCAGGCGACCGCCGGGTGCGACGGACGCGATTGCGCCCGGGTGAATCTCGGCGACGGGCGCCATGCGCGCGACACCGAGAAGGTCGAGTACGGCCCTGGCGGTTTCGCCGCCGGTCAGCACCAGGTGGGTGGAGTCGTCGATGATCTCCGCGGCGAGTTCGGCGAGCGCGTGCACCAGGCGATGGGCGTTTTCCGGGGCGACCGGCCCGTCGATGACGATGGCCATCGCATCCTGCACCGCGGGAAGGACCGCCACCCCGGCGAGCAGATCTGCGGGGCTGATGCGTACGACGGAGAATCCCTCGGCCTCGAGCTCAGTCAGTTGAGCAGACACGCCTGCGTCGGCGGTGCCGACGACCATGACCGTCCGTGCGGTCGCAGCCAGGGCGTGCTCGCTGGGGCGGGGTGGCAGCGTGCGCGCGACGGCGGCGGTCAGCGCACCCGTCCCGATCAGGATGGTCTCCGGACTCGCTTGCGCGACAATGTGATCCAGGTCGGCAGCGGTGGCGATATCGACGATCTGCACTCCTGGCGCGTGACCGATGGACGCGGCGATGCTGGCCGGTGGCGCCGCGCTTTCGGCTCCCCACAGTCCGGTCTGCGCGAGTGGGATTCCGTCGACCAGGACCGCTCCCGCGACCACGGTGCGGCCGAGCGCGGGATTGCCTGCGGCGATGGTGACCGGGCGCCCCGTCGCCGCGGCGGCACGGACGGTGGCCTGAACATGACCGCGGAGCAGTGAGTCGATCTTGATGATCACCCGCAGTCCGTCGGCAGCGGAAAGTGCCTGTGCAACTGCCTTTTCTGCCTCACCATCGGTTAGCCGACGGGTATGCAGATCGATCACCGTCACGGGTTGGCCGGGCAGACCGTCCTGCAGGTGCACATCGATGGCCAGGCCGCGCCCGAGGAAGGCCGCTGCGGCTTCGGCGGCGCCGGACACGTCGTCGGCGAGCACCAGCACGTTGCGCTGGCCCCCTCCGACAGGTCCGGTCCTCGTCACGTCAGCCTTCCAAAGAGTTGCGTGTTGTGTGCGATAAATGTACCAGAGTTGCGTGTTCTGCGCAGTAACTCATAGGGAAGTCCCCGCACACTGCACCAACGCCTGACCGGTGATGCTGCGCGCGTCAGGGCTCAGCAGAAACGCCACGGTGCCGGCTATCTCTTCGGGTTCGATGAACCGGCCGAACGGCGGCACTCGCGGCGGAGTGACGCTGCGGCCCGGATCACTGAGCATCGGCGTCGAAGTCGGGCCCGGCGCAACCACATTCACCGTGATGGCCCTATCGGTCAACTCCGCCGCCCACGACCTGGCCATGGCCAGCTGCGCAGCCTTGGTGGCGGTGTACTGACTTTTGCCCGCCACACCGGTCATGGTCCGCGAGCCGACCAGCACGATGCGCCCGCCATTCACCACGTCACCGATCAACGTGTTGACCAGTTCCTCGGCAGCGCCGACGTGCACCGTCCACATCGCCTGTCCGTCATCGGCCGACAGCTCGCCCAGCCGCGCCGAGCGTTGCAGCCCCGCCGCATGCACGATCGCGTCGAGTGCGCCCAGTCCCGAGACCGCACTGCGGATCCGAGACAGCTCACTGAGATCGCACTCCCGCCACGAGAATGCGTCATGGTCGAATTCGGCTTTACGCCTGGACAACCCGATCACCGACCAGCCGTCGCCGAGCAGTCGTGTCGCAACGGCCGCCCCGATGCCGGAGCTGACACCGGTGACGACGGCGCGCCGCGAAGTCATGGCGCCGTGCCGCTATCCACCCACGACGAGTCGACGCGAACGTATTCGATGGCTTGGCGGTACCGGGTGAAGGCGATGTGCAGTGCACCGTCGTCCGTCGCGGTGATGCTGGGGTAGGAGTATTCGCGGTTGAGCCCGTCGCGAGAGTTGTTGGTCAGACAGTAGCCGTCGCCGGTCTCCAGATCGCGCAACACCGGCCAGGTCAGGCCACCGTCCGATGAGATGGCCAGCGTCATCGGCGCCCGGGGCGCGCCCCAGAACGCGGACCGGCTGTCACCGTCGTCGATGGGTTCGGCGATCTCGGCGGGGCCCGCCTCGGCGAGCCCGTCGTCGTCGATCTCGTCGTAGAGCGACACGCGTCGCTCCGTGGCATCCAGTGCGCTGGAGTTGTTGAACACCAGCGCAAGTCGATCGTCGGGTAGAACTACGAACTGAACCGAGGAGTTGTTGTTCGGCAGCTCGGTGGCCACCGGAGCCGACCAGGAGTCACCGTCGTCGGTGGACACGCTGCGATAGATGTGGTCGGCCCACCGGCTGCGGTACAGCGCAACCAGCGTGCCGTCGGAGAGTCTGCCGATGTTCATGTGGACGCAGCCGATGCTGTCGGGTACCACCACTTCGCGCCAGGTTGTCCCGTCGTCGGAGATCATCACGCCGCTGTAGTCGCGGTCGCCCACCCACTTGCGGCCCGGCACCCGGACACAGTGGAACACCGGCAGCAGCAGGCGACCGGACGGCAGCACGGTGACCGGCTGGCGGACGAACACACCGCCGGCGTCGGTCTCCGGAATCAAGGTGTGGGTCGGCCCCCAGGTGCGCCCGCCGTTTTCGGAGATGCGGCGCAATACCCGCGCGGTGTCCTGATTGCCGGCGTGCTGCGACGTCCACAACAGCCAGACGTGGCAATGGTCGACGACGTGCAGCACCGGATTTTGTTCCGAGCGGCCGGGGTCATCGGAGAGCTGGACCGGTGTCGACCACTGGTCGGATCCGGGCGCGAGCGTCGAGAACCAGATACTGATGTCGGGCACGCCCTCCTGGGTACCCGCGAACCAGACACAGCCGAGCGAACCACCGGGCAGCACAGCAAGATTGGCCGCGTGGTTCTGCACCTGCGGCGCGGGTAGCAGCGCATCGGACCGACCGCGCTGATCACTCGGACGCACCGTGCCATCGGTCTTGCCGAGCACGGTGGTTGTTGTCGGTTCGCTCATCTCCACCCCTCAGGCACCCAGCGTGGCGGCGCTGAGGTCGTAGGAATTGGTCGGCCGCAGCCCGACATCACCGAACCGCTCCCGGCGGGCCAGGACCACCTTCGGCACGAAGGACCACATCATCGGGCAGACGTCCCAGATCATCCGCTGGGCATCGGCGAGCAGTGCCGCACGCCGAGCCGGATCGGAGTCTTCCGAAGCGCGGGTGATGACATCGGTGATCTCCGGGAAGATGAACCCGTGGTAGGTGTCGCGGGTGGCCTCCTTGGCGGCCGTGCCTGCGTACATGCCCTGCATGATGGTGATCGCCAGGCCGGTGGGTCCCGGGAAGCCGTTGCCGAGTACGTCCCAGTCGCCGGTCTTGCCCTGGCGCCACTGGGAGATGTCCCCACCCGGCTCGAACTGCTGCAGCTTGGGGCGCACGCCCACCGCGGAGAGCATCTGGACCACTGCCTCCATGATGTCGGTGTCCGCGACGAATTCGCCGCTCTCCCAGATGATCTTGAGGTCGAGATCGGGCACGCCGAGTGCCGCGAGCTCCTTGCGGGCGCGAGCCGGGTCGTAGATGTACTCGCCGGTCTCGATCGCCCCGGTGAGGGTGATGGGGATGACTCCCTTGGACGCGGTGGCCGAACCCTGCATCACCTCGTCGATCAGCGACTTGCCGTCGATGGCGTAGCTCAGCGCGCGACGCACCCGCTTGTCGGCGAGCGGGTGACCCGGCGGCTTGCGGAAATTGAAGAACAGTTGGTTGAGGCGCACCCCGTCGACCCGGTCGATGGTGACGCCCCGCAGGCCGTCGAGTTGGTCGGCGGAGTCCGGGGACACCGAGTCCACGACGTCGATCTGGCCACTGCGCAGGGCCACCACCCGGTTGGACTCGTCGGGGACGAAGCGCACCGCGACGGTGTCGATGTGGGGCGCCGGACCCCAGTACTTGGGGTTCTTGGCCAGCGTGTAATCACCGGTGCCGCGGTTACTGGCGGTGACGATGTACGGGCCCGACCCGACACCGGACTGCAGTTCCTCGGGCCGGTTGTCCGCAGCCGGAGTGATCAGGATGTTGGTCATCAGGTAGTCCAGGACCGGGACCGGTCGCTCGGTGTTCAGCGTGAAGCTGGCCTCGTCGATCTGGTCGACCGTCGGCCACTCGGGGAAGAAGGCGCCCACGAACGAGCCGTTGACCTCGCTGTACATCTTCAGGGCGGTGGCGACATCCTGGATCTGCACCGGACGGCCGTCGGAGTACATGATTCCCGGGCGCAGGTGCACGTACCACTGGGTGGGGGTGACCATCTCGAACTTGTCGGCCAGGACCAACTGCGGTTTGAGGTGCTCGTCGAGGGTGATCAGCGCCTGACGCACCGCGCGTTGCACGGTGACGGCGGCGTCGAACTGATTGAGCTTGTTGTCCAGGCTGACCACCGAACGGTTCAGCGCCATGCTCGCTGTCCTGGGCCCAGGCGTCCCGGTCGGGGTCGCGCAACTCACCAGCGCCGACCCCACCGACAGGCCTGCCCCGAGAACCAGGCTGGAGCGCAACAGGGTTCGCCGCGAAAACGGCTGCTGCAAAGGAGATCTGGTCATCTTCGACCTCTCGACGAGTCGGTACTGGCAAAAGCTGGGCCGCTCGGACCGCTGCCCCATATTCGGATAGGTGTGATCACGAGCACAGTGATGAGAATACGCAGACCTGCATGAAATGCGCAACAAAAAACTCGTACTTGCGTGATTCGCGCACAAATGGCATTGTGAGCTGGGTTACAGGGTGGGCGCGCTCAAGCGGCCACCAGACCAGCACACCGGACGGTTGGTGAAGAGATGACACAGACACTCGCGGAACCCGCGAGCCTCGGCCCGCCCCCCACGGCGCCCGTCGCCAAGAAGGGCCGCCGATCGGCGTTGCCGCGGTATCTCGCCAAGCGCCTGGCCCAGAGTGTGCTCACCGTATTCCTCACGCTCAGCACCGTTTTCGTGCTGATCCGGTTGGCCCCCGGCGATCCGGCGTATTCGATGGCCGGCCCGCTGGCCACCACCGAAGACCTCGCCAAGATCCGCACCGCGATGGGTCTCGATGAATCCATCTTCACCCAGTACCTGCTCTATCTGAAAGGCGTGCTGCAACTCGACCTGGGCACGTCCTACTCCTTCCAGGCGCCCGCGCTCGACGTGGTGCTCGGCCGGCTGCCCTACACGATCACGCTGGCGTTCGCGGCGATCGTGCTGACCACCGTGGTCGCCGTCCCATTGGGCACCTGGATGGCCCGGCACGCCGACACCCGCCGCGAGCTGGCCACCAACGTCGTCACCATCGCCGGTCAGTCCATGCCCGACTTCTGGACCGGGCTGATGCTGCTGACCTTCTTCGCGGTCCTGATCCCGGTTCTCCCGTCGGCCGGCTTCACGCAGTGGTCCTCGCTGATCCTTCCGGCCGTCACCGTGGCAGTGCTGCAGATCGCGTTGATCTCCCGGATGGTCCGCCGCGAGATGGTCAGCTCGTTCCTGTCGCCCTATATGACCGTGGCCCGCTCCCGCGGCGTCTCCCAGCGCGAACTCACCTGGCGCTACGCCATGCGCAACTCCGCGATTCCGGTGCTCACCGCACTCGGCACCCGGTTCGCCTCGATGCTCAACGGCGTCGTCGTGGTCGTGGTGGTGTTCGCCTGGCCCGGCGTCGGCTCGCTGGTGGTCCGTGCCTTGGAGACGCGGGACTATCCGCTGATCCAGGCGACCGTACTGGTCACTGCGGTGCTGGCGATCCTCGTCCAGCTGCTCGTCGATCTCTGCTACCCGCTGCTGGACCCGCGGGTGCGGCTCGGAAAGGGTACGAACTGATGACCACCGTCACCGAAAGCACCGACCAGCAGCGCCCCAGCGCGGTCACCGCCAAGGACATCGCCCGCGCCGGCGTCACCCGCCGCGCCCGCGACAGCCGCCTCAAGATGTGGGTGGGCAGCATCTGCGCACTCACGGTCATCCTGCCCGTCGCGTTCGCCCGGGTGCTACCGATTCCCTCCCCGGACGCCACCGACCTGGGCATGCGCCGGCTGCCACCATTGACCGACGGACATCTCTTCGGTACCGACCAGCTCGGCCGTGACCTGCTGGCCCGCGTTCTGTTTGGCGGTCAGGTATCGCTGACCATCGGGGTGCTCGCGATCATCGTGTCCGGCCTGATCGGGCTGACCCTGGGTTCGCTGGCGGGATACCTCGGCGGCTGGGTCGACACGGCGGTCAGCCGCCTGCTCGAAGCACAACTCTCGCTGCCCCTGCTGATGATGCTGCTACTCGTGGTCGCGCTGTTCGGCCCGTCTATTCCAGTCATCACGTTCGTCATCGCCATCGCGCAGTGGCCCGAGATCGCGCGCATCACAAGGTCATTGGTACTCGTCGAACGCGAGAAGCCGTATATCGCCGCGGCCCGCATCCTCGGACTCGGCAAGTTCGCCACCCTGTTCCGCCACGTGCTGCCCAACGTGATCAAGGCCGCGTCGCTGGTGGTACTGCTCCTGCTGGCCCAGGCCGTGCTGTTGGAGAGCGCGCTGAGCTACCTGGGCGCCGGCCCCCAGCGACCGTTCGCGACGTGGGGCCGCATCATCTCCGACGGCCAGGACTACATCACCACCTCCTGGTGGCTGGTCACCCTGCCGGGCCTGGTCATCGTGCTGCTGGTGGTCGGGGTGAACCTGCTCGGCGACGGGCTGCGCGACCGCCCCGCCGGATCGAGTCTGCGGGGCCTTCTCAACAAATTCCGTCCGAACAAAGCGGGAGCGTGACGTGGGAAATCTATTGAAAGTCGACGAGCTGCAGATCGAGCTCGTCACCGCCACCGGCGTCATCCGGGCTGTCGACGGGGTGTCGTTCTGCATCGCCGCCGGTGAAACCGTCACCATCATCGGCGAATCCGGCTCGGGCAAATCCACCACGGCCATGGGCATTCTCGGCCTGCTGGCCGAGGATCTGGCGGTGCTCTCCGGGTCTGTGCAGTTCAAGGACCGGGAAGTCCTCGGCAACCCCAAGGCGCTGTCCGAGGTCCGCGGTAAGCACATCGCGCTGATCCCGCAGGATCCCATGACGGCACTGAGCCCGGTGCACACCGTGGGCAGCCAATTGCGAGAAGCGGTGCGCCACAGCGGAGTACGTGGTAAGGCCGCCGAAACCGCACGCGCGGTCGAGCTGCTGGAGCAGGTCCGGATCCCGGAACCGGCCACCCAACTCGCGAAGTATCCCCACCAGCTCTCCGGTGGCATGTTGCAACGTGTGCTGATCGCCAGCGCGCTGGCCGCCGGTCCCGAACTGATCATCGCCGACGAACCGACCAGCGCTCTCGATGTCACCGTGCAGGCCAGCATCCTCGACCTGCTCCTGGAACTGCAGGAGCGCACCGGCATCGGCATGCTGGTGATCACCCACGACCTCGGTGTGGCACGGCTGATGTCCGACCGCATCTACGTGATGCGCAACGGGGCCTTCGTCGAGAACGGCGGCGCCGAGGACCTGGTCCGCCGTCCCCAGAGTGCCTACACCAAGAAGCTTCTCGACGCGGTGCCCGTGCTGGGGCCGTGGAGCGCCGCGACCGCAGGAGTGCCCGCATGAGCCAACCGATCTTGTCCGTCGAGGACCTCGTCGTCGAATACCCGATGCCCACCGGGGTGTTCCGGGCCGTCGACTCCGTCAGCTTCAGCGTGGACCGCGGCGCCACCGTCGCCATCGTCGGCGAATCCGGCTGCGGCAAGTCCACCAT
>JBEVHL010000243.1:0-12004 GCA_040511255.1 Mycobacterium sp.
GTGAACGTCTCGGCACCCTGGAGTTCCCAGGCGGGCGGGGTGTCCCCCGGGCTCAAGGTCCAGGCCGCCTGCCTGGCCGCGCCGCGCGCGACGTACTCCCCCGGCGTCGGCACATCGACCGGCCGCCCCAGCACGGCGGGCGCGATGGCGCGGACGGCCGCGGAATGGGCGCCGCCGCCGACCAACAGCACCCGTTCGACGTCGACTCCTTGGTCGGCGATCTTGTCCAGGCAGTAGGCCATCGACGACAGCAGGCCCTCGACCGCGGCCCTGGCCACGTTGGCCGGCGTCAGGTTCGTCGTGGTGGTGCCCTGCAGCGCGCCCCGGGCATCGGGCAGGTTCGGCGAGCGTTCGCCGTCGAAGTACGGCACCCACACCAGGCCTTCGGACCCGGGCGGCGCGGAGAGCGCGAGTTCGGCGAACCGGCTCAGGTCAACCCCCAGCATGCCCGCGACGGCGGCCAACACGGGCGCCCCGTTCAGCGTGCAGACCAGCGGAAGTTGCCGGCCCGTCGCGTCGGCGAAGCCAGCGACCAGACCGTCGGCGTCATGCGGAGCGGCCTCGCCGACCGCGCTGACCACACCCGAGGTGCCCAGGGACATCACGCAGTCCCCGGAGGCGGCACCCAGTCCCAGGGCGGCCGAGGCGTTGTCCCCGGCGCCGGGCCCGAGCTGAGCCTTGCCGCCGGCCAGCTGTCCTGCCACGTCGTGCGGACCCAGCACCACCGGCAGCGCGGGTTGGCGTCCCCGCATGGCCAGGGTCAGCAGTTCGGTCCGGTAGGCGCTGGCCTCGGCGGAATAATAACCGGTGCCGCTGGCGTCACTGCGGTCGGTGCGTAGACCGGCGAGGTCGCCGGTACCGGCCAGCTGCCAGGTCAACCAGTCGTGCGGCAGGCAGACCGCCGCGGTGCGGTCGGCATGTTCGGGTTCGTTGTCCGCCAGCCAGCGCAGTTTGGTCGCCGTGATCGAGGCGACGGGCACCACGCCGATCTCCTTGGCCCACTGCGCGGCCCCGCCGAGATCGTCGATCAGCTCCTGCGCTGCACCTGCTGAACGAGTGTCGTTCCACAACAAGGCATCTCGCACCACAGCGCCCGATTCGTCGAGGCAGACCATGCCGTGCTGCTGGGCCCCGACCGAAACGGCGGCGACGTCATCCAGACCGCCGACACCGTCGATCGCGGTTTGCAGCGCCTGCCACCACGACTTCGGGTCGACCTCGGTGCCGCCGGGGTGCGGCGCCGACGCGGATCGCACGACCGCGCCGGTGTCCGCATCGCACACCAACACCTTGCAGGACTGAGTAGACGAGTCGATACCCGCGACGAGTGCCACGTGGCGAGCCTACTGCGCGGGTCCGATCAGGTTGGCGGCCTTGACACGCACTGTGCGGAGTAGAGCTCGACGCCGAGCTTGTTCATCAACTCGAGCTGGGTCTCCAGATAGTCGATGTGGCTCTCTTCGTCCCGCAGAATGCCCTCGAGCAGCAGGGCACTGACGGCGTCCTGCTTTTCGCGGCACATCATGATGCCGGGCCGCAGCCGGGCCACCACCTCGTACTCGATGGCCAGGTCGGCCTCGAACTGCTCGCGCAGGGTCTGTCCGACACGCAGTGACGACAGCCGCTGGTAGTTGGGCAGACCGTCGAGCAGCAGGATCCGGTCGGTGATGTTCTCGGCGTGCACCATCTCCTCGAACGATTCCTTGCGGGTGTAGGCCGCCAGCTCGGTGAAGCCCCAGTTGTCCTGCATCTTGGAATGCAGGAAGTACTGGTTGATCGCGGTCAATTCGCTGGTCAGCTGTTCGTTGAGCAGCTTGAGAACGTCCGGGTCGCCTAGCATGATTTCTCCTTGGCACGTGGGCTCGCGTCTTACGACGCACGCGGAGCGCAGGGCTGTGCGCAATCCGCTTCGGGCATGAATCTAGCCCAGTATGCCCGGCAGAGCATGCAGAAATGCCGACCAATATGCTTTCTACCTGCGGGTTTACCGTAGGCACACCTAACCAAGCGTCCCCTAACAAATCCGGGGCACTTAGGTTAGACTCCACTTACTATGTACGTCTGCCTGTGCACCGGAGCCACCACTCACGTGGTCACCGAAGCAGTTGCCAAAGGTGCATGCACCAGCAGGGAAGTCGCCGCCGCATGCGGCGCCGGAGCTGATTGCGGACGTTGCCGCCACACCGTGCGGTCCATCATCGAGTCGTATTTCGGGGCCAAGTCCGCAGCTGTTGCGGTCTAGTTCTTGTTGAACGCCGCCAGCGCGTCGGCGTTGGCTGCGGTGCCCATCAACTCGGCGAAGCAGGCATTCTCGCGGGCGCGGGCGGCGTCGATCTCCGGCAGCACCGGCGTGATCATCGTGGATTTGACGGCCATCAGGCTGGCGATCGGGCGCGACGCCAACACGTCGGCGTGCTTGCGGGCCAGCGGCAGCAGATCGTCCGGCTCGCACACCTTCCACACCAGGCCCATGCCCAGCGCCTCCTGCGCGTCCACCCATTCCGATGACATCAGCAGCCACGCCGCGTTCTGTCGGCCGATCAATTGCGGCAGCAGCCAGGACGATGCCGCCTCCGGCGCCACCCCGAGGCTGGTGAAGGGGCACTTCAGCCGCGCGGTACTCGACATGAACGCCAGATCGGCGTAGCCGAGAATCGTTGCGCCGATACCGATCCCGACGCCATTGACCGCGCAGATCAACGGCTTCGGAAAGGCGCTGAGTGCGTCGATGAGACCGAGGAAGCCGAACTCCCCCGGGACGAAATCGGGATCGGTGATGCGGGCCTGCATCTCGGCCAGGTCGGTCCCCGCGCTGAACGCGCGACCGGTCCCGGTGAGCAGGACCACCGCCACCTCAGGGTCCTCGGCTGCCGCGCGCAGGGCGACGGTGGTCGCGTCGTACAGGGCTTCGTTGAAGGCGTTGAGTGCCTCGGGCCGGTTCAGGGTGAGCGTGCGTACCCGGTTCTCGTCGGCGATGTCCAGCGTCACGTTCCGCAGCCTAGCGTGCGCAGTGAACACTTATCCGTTGCTGTATACCCGGGTCGGCGCGACGAGCACCACGGTGCGGCGCTGTTCGACCATCGTGGCGTCGTAGGCGTCCCAATCGTCATGTGTCCCTCCGGCTGCGGTGAACACCTCACGCAGCAGCAACCGGAGTTGCTCGCCGTCGGCGAGCCAGGCAGCGGGGTCGTCGGGACCGGCCAACTCGGCGGGTCCTTCCACCGTGGCCCACTGCCAGCCTCGCTTGAAGGTGGCCGCCAGGTTGGGTCGGGCCCGCAGGTTCGCCAGTTTCACCTTGCCGTAGGTGACGAACGCCAGGACCTGCTCGCCGGTCGCAGGATGGGCGATCAGTCCGGCGTTGACCAGCGACGCCTGCACGGTGCCGTCGGCCCGAACGGTGGAGATCACCACCAGTCCGCTCTCGTCTTTCGCCAGGGCGACTGCGTCATCGAGGGTGGTCATCTCAGAAACCTTCCGTAGGGAACGGCGAGCGGAATACGTAGCGACTGGTCGGCACGGTGTCGACGTTCTCGTTGGCGCCGAATGCCGCCGTGCTGGCCACCATCTTGGTGATCCGGTCGCTCAGATCGTCGTCGTCGGCAGCACCGAAGAACGCTTTGATGTCGGTGATGCCCGCCTCGGGGAACAGCTCCTCGACGATCGCCGCGAGCACCGGCGCGTCGGGGGTCAATGGCCGCACCACGGCGTTCTGGATGTAGCCGAAGGTCGCCTGGGTGTCGATCGCCACCGAGGTGTGGTCGAGTTGCCAACGGGCGCGCCAGGTTTCCTCGGTCAGCGCCTCGGGACGTCGCAGCAGCGCGACATTCGCCAAACCCGCGGTCCGCTCGCCGGGTTCGGTCTGCGGCGGTGCCAGCGGCACCGACTCGGTGACCAGATAGCCGAACACGTCGTCGCATTCCTTCTGCAGTAGTGCGACGGCGGCGGTCACCTGGGCACCATAGGACTGATTGGTCCACAGGCTGACGAACCCGCTGACCGGCGGGTCCAGCGTGGTCAACGTCATCAGAGACGCACGCACGGCATCATCTTTGACGTTGACGGTCAGCCCCGGCAGGCCGATATCGAGCAACTCCTGCGCGACCGGGCCGCGCAGTCGCGTGCACCAGTTTTCGTCTGCGTTCGCGCCGCGCAGCGCCAGGATCACCTTCTCCATATGGAGAACCTACCGACACGCCGACGATAGACTCGGCCGATCAGGAGTCGCACATGATGAGGGCGCTCGCTTTACGGCCGTCGTGGCCGTACGTCGGCGAAGTGTCCCGGAGCCTGCTCGGCGTCGTGCTGGCGGTTGCCGTGGCGCTGCAGTGGAGTGCTGGTTCCGGTTCGACAGCCGCCGCCATCGCTGCGGGCGGAAGCGCCGCGATCGCAGGCGCGACCGCACTGCAGGACGGTCCCCGCAGCCGGATTCAGCTGGTGGTCGCCGTCTCGATCGCCATGGGTCTGACGGTGTTCATCGGTGCCTTGACCGCGCCGCACAGCGTGGTGTTCGTCGTGGTTGTCGGACTGTGGTGCTTCGGTGCGGGTCTGATGTGGACGATGGGCGCCAGTGCCGGACTGGTGGCCGCTGCGGCCACCGTGCTGCTGCTCACCTCGTCGGTGGTTTCGCACGGTATCGGTGATGCGGCCAGGGCAGCCCTGCTCGCCACGGTCGGCGGGCTGGCGCAGGCGGTGCTGGTGGCGGCGTGGCCGCGACAACGTTGGCAGGTGCAGGGTCTGGCCCTCGCCGGCGCCTATCGATCGGTGGGCCGGCACGCTCGCCTGCTGGCGACCGAGCCCCACGACGCCAGCGGCTCGCTGGTGTCCTTCGACCCCACCCCGCTGATCTCGTTGCGGGAGGCGTTCACTCACGCCGACCGGCAGGCCCGCCGCCGGCTACCCGAGCGGATCGCCATGACGCTGGCTGCCCTCGGCCCGTCGGCGCGGTCCAGCGAGGTGGCCGACGTCCTGACCGCTGCGGCCGACGCGCTCGACGGCATCGCCGGATCGGATGGCGCCGCACACGACGCCACCCACGCCGCGTTGCGTCGCGTCGACGACGCCGTCGGAGCCCTGACCGGCACCGCAGCCGTTGCGGGACAACGACTTCAGCGTCAGCTGTCCGAGGCCTCCGAATTACAGGAACTGCGTCGGGCGCCGATGTCGGAGTCGCTGACGGCCGCCAGAGACGCACTGCGGGCCAACCTCGTCGCGGATTCGCCGATCTTTCGGCATGCTATTCGCTTGGCGGCCGCCGCGGCGATCGGTGTCGCCGTGTGGCGGGCCAGCGGGGTGGCGCAAGGGTATTGGATTGCGCTGACGGTGGTGATGGTGCTCCGGCCGGAGACCGCCCACACCTACACCCGGTGCGCCATGAAGATCGCGGGCAATGCGGCAGGCATCCTGATCGCCACGGTAGTGACGGTGGTGTGCCAGCCGTCCGGGTTGATGTCGGCGGTGCTCGCGGTGGTGTTCCTCGGGGTGGCGTACGCCGTGGCCGGGATCGGGTATGCCGCGCTGAGCGCCGCAGTGGCCGCCGCGATCGTGTTCCTGCTCGACATCTCCGGTGCCGCCGACGGTACGACCATGCGGGAGCGGCTGATCGCCACCGCGGTCGGCGGGGGGCTGGCCGTCGCCTGTCACGTTCTGCTGCCCGACCGGGAGCTGATTCGGTTGCGGCAGCGCGCCGGTGAGCTACTCAGGGCCGAAATCGATTACGCCGCTTCGGTGTTGCGGGCCTTCGTGCATCCGCTGGTCGATGTCGACGTCGCGCTGGCGGCCAAGTGGCAGCGGGCCACGCGGGCCCGGTCGGCATTCGAGGCAGCCAGTGGCGCGGTGCGCGAGGAGGCGCCCGAGGTCCGGCGATGGCTGACGTCGTACCGGGCCGCACTCAACGCCGTGACCGGTGCCTGCGCCACGCTCGAGACCCACCTGCCCACACCGGAGGTCTCGGTGGATCGGCGGTTCGTGGTGGCCGTCGACGATTATGTCGATTCGCTGCGCGGCGACCAGCCGACACCAGGGCAGCCGTGGACCGTCGACACCGCGCACCTGGCTGAAGCGGATCAGCAATTACGCGATGCCGCCACGCTTCTCGCCGCCGACAACGCGGGCCAGCGGGTGCTGGTCGCCGAGGTCGCCACCATCACCCGCTATCTGCTGGCGATCACTCCCCCGGTGCAGGCCCGACCAGAAGCTGGGTGACGACGGGCGAGATCCACTTGACGAGTTCGTCGTGCCCGAGGTTGGCCACGGCGGGATTCTGGATGACGTAGCGGGTGGTGGCCAGGCCGATGATGTAGGCACCGAACAGTCCCGCCCGCAGCACGTGGTTGTCCTTCATCACCGTCGCCAGTGCCGGTGCCACCTGCGTGGCAAAGACGCGCCGCATGGTGTCGGCGGCCACCGGGCTGGTCATCGCGGCGCGCAGCAGAGCCACGAATGTGCTGTCGTACTCCCACACCGCGAAGAACCGGGGCAGCAGCGCGTCGGCCAGGTCGGCCGGAGCGACGTCGCTGAGATCCGGTAGATCCAGGGTGAATTCGGCGGCAGCGGCGAACAGATCCTGCTTGCTGCCGAAGTACCGGATCACCAAGGCCGCGTCCACTCCGACGTCGGCGGCCACCGCGCGCAGCGTGGTCCGTTCGTAGCCTTCTGCGCCGAAACGCTGCCGGGCCGCCGCCAAAATATCGGCGCGGGTGCCTTCGGCGTTGCGGGTGCGGGGGGTCGCCATCAGGTCACCGTACTCATCAACACCCCTATCAACACCCCTACAATTGTCGACAATGTCCGCGCCCAAGCAGCATGAACTCCCGGCGACGCTCGTCGAGCTAGCCGGAACACGGCTGCGCGATGCCATTTTGAGCGGTGCGCTGGCGCCCGGGGAGAAGATCCTCGAGGAACAACTCTGCGCAGATTTCGGCATCAGCCGGGCGCCGCTGCGGGAGGCGCTGCGACTGCTCGCCCAGCAGGGCCTCGTCGAGCATCTGCCCCGGCGCGGTTCCCGGGTGACCGACTGGTCCCCCGAGGACATCCGGCAGCTGTTCGAGCTGCGCGGGGTGCTGGAGCGCCATGCCATCGAGTCCGCCCTCCCGCTGCCGAACCCGAGCGCCGACCTGTGTCCGGTCCGGGACGCGCTGGCCCAAATGCGTTCGGCGGTAAGCGAGCTGGAACGCGACGATGCCCACCGCGCGTTCCACGCCGCAGTGGTGGGGCTGGCCGACAACCGTCAGCTGAACATCGCGCTGGCACCGATCCTGGTCAAATTGCAGTTGCCGATGGCGGTGAATCTGCGTGAAGAGGCGCGGCATCAGCACGGCAGCGACGGCATCGCGCGCCATCAGGCCATCCTCAAGGCGCTGGAGACCAATGACGCCGCCGTCGTCGTCTCCGCCATGCACGACCACGGTCATCTGACCTATCTGGGGCTCTAGCCCAGCCCGCAACACAATCGACACACAGCCGACCCGTATCCGCCATGATTCTGTCGACAATCGACAACTATGGCTACAGAAACTGGCTACGGACCCGGTCCGTCCATCGGACCGTCGGTCGCGGAGATCCTCGAATCACATGCCAGCGGGTCATGGTCACCCACCAAAACCGCGGCTCGGGTCGCCGATGCGATCGCCGCGCGGGGTGATGACGGCACCTGGCTCTCCACCGTTCCGCGAGCCGAACTACTGGCCGCGGCCAAGGAGATCGAGAACCGCCCCGGTGCCCGGGCCCTGCCGCTCTACGGCGTGCCGTTCGGCGTCAAGGACAGTATCGACGTCGAAGGTGTGCCAACCACGTTGTCCTGCCCGGACTACGCGTACGTGGCGGCCAGTACCGCGCCGGTCATCCAGCGGCTGCTCGATGCCGGTGCCCTGTATGTCGGCAAGACCAATCTCGACCAATTCGCGACGGGTCTGAACGGCACCCGCACGCCGTACACCGTGCCGCGCAGCGTGTACGGCAACGAGATGATCTCCGGCGGTTCGAGTTCCGGCTCTGCCCTGGCCGTCGCCCTGGGGCAGGTGCCCTTCGCCGTCGCGACCGACACCGCCGGCTCCGGCCGGGTCCCGGCTGCGCTGAACGGCGTCATTGGGTTCAAACCGTCGCGCGGGCTGATGAGCACGGTGGGACTGGTACCGGCGTGCAAGTCGCTGGACTGCATCACGCTGATGGCCGGCTCGATCGACGACGTCGACCGGGTCTTCGACGTGATGGCCGGGCGCGACGACGACGACGCTTGGTCCCGCGATCGCGGTCCGCGCTACGCCGGTGCCCCCTTCCGGGTCGGGCTGCCGCCGGTCGAGGAGCTGGAGTTCTTCGGCGACAAGGAGATCGAGCGCGCGCATCTGGCGTTCCGTGAGCGGCTGGCCGCACAAATGCCTGTGGTCGAGGTGTCCCTGGCGCCGTTCCTGGCCGCGGGTGAGCTGCTCTACCAAGGGCCCTGGGTGGCCGAGCGGCTGGTGGTCTTCGGCGAATTCCTGGAGGCGCACCCGGGCTCGATCTATCCCGTGGTGCGCGACATCCTGCTCAGCGGCCTGAAATACACCGCGGTCGATGCCTTTTCGGCGCTGCAGCGGCTGCAGGAGCTGCGCGCCGAGGTGGGCCGGCTCTGGGAGCACATGGACGTCATGGTGGTGCCGACCATCGGTACCACCTTCACCGTCGACGAGGTGCTGGCCCGGCCGATCGACTGCAACACGATGCTCGGCCACTACACGCACTTCGGCAACTTGCTCGATCTGCTCGGCGTGGCTGTCCCGCTCGGGACCGCCGCGGACGGCAGGCCGCACAGCGCGACACTGCTGGGTGCGGCCCAGACCGACGACACCGTGCTCCAGTTCGCCGCCAAGGTTCTCGACGAACCACGTGAAACCCAGTCAGCAGCAAGTAGTTTCCCCGCCGCGTTGTCAGAGGAGCTTATGTGACCCAAACCGTAGAAGTACTCGCCGACCCGTCGCCGTTTCCGCTGATCGCGGGCAAGACGGCGCTGATCATCATCGACATGCAACGGGACTTTCTGCTGCCAGGTGGGTTTGGCGAGAGCCTGGGCAATGACGTCGGTCAGCTGCTGCAGGTCATCCCGCCGTTGACCTCACTGCTGGAGGCGGCCCGCGCCGCGGGGATCATGGTGATCCACACCCGCGAAGGTCACGAGCCGGATCTGTCGGACTGTCCCCCGGCAAAACTGAGCCGCGGGGCGCCGTCCAAGCGGATCGGCGACCCCGGAAAGTACGGCCGCATCCTGATCCGCGGCGAGTACGGCCACGACATCATCGACGAGCTGGCGCCCGCAGAGGGCGAGATCGTCATCGACAAGCCGGGCAAGGGGGCGTTCTACGCCACCGAGCTGCAGGACATCCTGGTCGGCGCCGGGGTCACCCAGCTGCTGATGACCGGGGTGACCACCGAGGTCTGCGTCCACACCACCACCAGGGAGGCCAACGACCGGGGCTATGAGTGCCTCGTCGTATCCGACTGTGTCGGTTCGTATTTCCCTGACTTCCAGAAGATCGGACTGGAGATGATCGCCGCGCAGGGCGGCATCTTCGGCTGGGTCGCCGACAGTGCGACCGTCATCCCCGCCCTGAATGCCCTAGGAGAGTAGCGATGAGCAGCACCGACGTCACCGAACCGCCCGCCGATCCCCCGGTGTCCGACGAGCCGCCCGCGGCCGTCAGTATCCCGTGGTGGACCCGCGGCGACACCAACGCCTTCTTCGGCCTCGGCTTCAACATCCTGGTCAACGTGCTGACCCTGACCGGGTTGATGATCGGGGTGGTCAACGTGCCGGCCGGCGACGTGCTGGGCACTGTGCTGCCCGCGCTCGGGGTGGCGCTGATCCTGGGTAACCTGTACTACACGTTCCTGGCACGGCGGCTGGCCGCCAAGGAAAACCGTTCGGACGTCACGGCTTTGCCGTACGGGCCCAGCGTGCCACACATGTTCATCGTGGTGTTCGTGGTGATGCTGCCGGTGTACCTGAACACCAAGGACGCCATGCAGGCCTGGCAGTCAGGTCTGGCGTGGGCGTTCATGATCGGCATCATCGTGATGATCGGCGCGTTCGTCGGGCCCTACATCCGCAAGCTCACACCACGGGCCGCGATGCTCGGGACGCTCGCCGGTATCTCGATCACCTTCATCTCGATGCGGCCCGCCGCGCAGATGTGGGAGGCGGCCTGGATCGGCCTGCCTGTCATGGCGATCATCCTGATCGGCTTCTTCACCAACGTGAAGCTGCCCTTCGGGATTCCGGTCGGACTGGCCGCGCTGCTGGTCGGTACGGCGATCGGCTGGATCGGCGGCTACATGTCTGCTCCTGACGTCAGCCAGGCGGTCTCGGACATCGCCATCGGCGTTCCCGACCTACGCGTCGACATGCTGTTCTCCGGCCTGGCCCACCTGGCGCCGCTGCTCGGTACCGCGATTCCGCTGGGCGTCTACAACTTCACCGAGGCGATGAGCAACGTCGAAAGTGCCGCCGCCGCCGGGGACAACTACAACCTGCGCAGTGTTCTGCTCGCCGACGGTGCCGGCGCCGTGATTGGTTCGGCGTTCGGTTCGCCGTTCCCTCCCGCGGTCTACATCGGTCACCCGGGCTGGAAAGATGCCGGCGGGCGGGCCAGTTACTCCCTTGCCAGCGGTGTGGTGATCGGAATCCTCTGCTTCGTCGGGCTTTTCGGGGTGCTCGATGCATTGCTTCCGGTGCCCGCGATCGTGCCGATCCTGCTCTACATCGGTCTGCTGATCGGCGCTCAGGCGTTCCAGGCCGTGCCGCGCTTGCATGCCGTCGCCGTGGTTGCGGCGATTCTGCCGAACCTCGCGCAGTGGGCCAGCGGCCTGATCGACAACGCGCTGAACGCCGCAGGAACCTCCGCTGCCGAGGTCGGGATGGACAAGCTCAACGGGGCCGGCGTCGTCTACGAAGGCCTGCAGACTCTTGGCGAAGGCGCGGTGCTCGTTGGTCTGATCCTCGGCACCATGGTGACGTTCATCCTGGAGAAGAAGTTCCTCTACGCCGCGATCGCGTCGGTGGTCGGCGCCGCGCTGTCCTTCATCGGGCTGATCCATGCGCCGCAAGTGGCGTGGGCGGCCAGTCCGTCAGTGGCGCTGGGATATCTGTTCTTCGGTGTGGTCTGCGCCGGGTTCTATTTCCTGCCCGGTGCTCGGGACCCGGTGGAGATCGACGAGGCCGATATCGTCGCCGGGCACTGAGCGCCGTGTCCGGCCGCTAGTCCGGTACGAACGCCACGTCGGTGCCCTCGGCCAGGACGACGTACATCCGGCGCCACGGGTCGCTGCCTTGCAGTTGCCATTGGTGACCCGAACCGGCGGTGTCTTCAGCCAACAGGACATCGCCGGGGTGCAGGATGAAATGTTCGCCGTCGCGGGTGGTGAAATCCAGTGTGCCGGAGAGGGTTACCACCAGCTGACGGACCGGCGCCGTATGCCATGCCAGTGCCCCGCCGCCGGCGGTCTCTTCCACCGTGACATGGGTTGACGACATGGTCGATGACACCAGGTCGTTGTTGCGGCCCGAGCTCATGTCGAGGTGGCCGATCTGTACATGGGAACCGTCGTCCTGACCGGTCCAAAGTCGGACGCAGCGAATCATGCGGCCGATGTTACCCAGGTGGTTAGAAGGGCGGCGGTTCGTCGCGGATTGTCCGGGCGAGCTGTGCTTGGCGGGCAGCGTGCTCGACCCGTTCTCGGTGGTTATGGCCGCGTTCGGTGGTGATCTTCGCTGTCCGGTTCTGGGTGCGGGTTCTGGTGCGGCGCGGCATTTTGGCGATGCGGTGGCCGCGGGAATCGTCGGGTTGTTCGGGGGTCGGGGCCGGCAGGAATCCGGTCGGGACGCACAGTGACGGGAATAGATAGGCACTGCCGGGCAGGGTGACGGCTTTGTGCCCGTTGGGCAGTGTCCAGATCACGGTGCCGTCGGGTAGCTGTTCGTCGTGCCAGCCGCAGAATGTTTTAAGCAGATGATGAAATGTGCACAGGCATTTGGTGT
>JBEVHL010000244.1:0-12965 GCA_040511255.1 Mycobacterium sp.
GCCTGTGGATACGGCAGCGCGAAGCGATCCCGGATGGTCGCGTCGTCGTACGTACGGGGGTAGACGCCCTCGGCCTGCAGGATCGGCACCACTTGCTCGACGAACAGTTCCAGGTCTTCATGCAGCAGGGGCACGTGGACGTTGAAGCCCGCCACCGCACCCGAACTCCACCAGTCGATGATGTCGTCGGCCACTTCGCGCGGAGTGCCGATCACCAACCGGTGCCCACCGGCCGGACCGGTACGCCGCACGACCTGCCGGGCCGTGAGTCTCTCGCCGGCGATCAGATCGGCCAACGCCTGGGTGAAACCGATCGGCCGCGTCTGATCCTCGTGCGAGGTGAACCAGTCCGGGTTCAGCGGACGGTCTGGATCGAGATTTTCCGGAAAGGCCGGGTTGCTCGCGCGGTGCTTCTTGGCGAAGTCCGCGATCAACTCCTCCTCGCTGCCCGATCCGTTGAGTGCTTCATGGCGCCGGTATGCCTCTTCGCGGGTGTCGCCGAGCACTACGCCCAGACCCGGAAGCAGCCGGATACTGTCCCGGGGTCGCCCGTGCGCCACCGCCCGCTCGGCAAGCTTGGCCCCGTAGGCGAACGCTTCCTGCTTGGTCAGGAGCGCGGCGTAGACAATCTCGGCGTGCTTACCCGCGAAGTCGATGCCGGCCGGTGAGCCGCCCGCCTGCGCGATCACCGGATGGCCCTGCGGGCCGATCGGGACGTTCAATGGCCCTGCCACATCGAAGAATTCGCCATGGTGATCGATCTTGCGCGCGGTGGTCTCATCCCAGAGCGGCCCGTCGGGTACCTCGCCGACCGGGGTGTCCCAACTCAGCCAGAGCTCCTTGACCAGCGCCACGAATTCGTCGGCACGGCGGTACCGGTCCGCTCGGCTCGGCAGCGGATCGGCGCCGAAGTTCGCTGCGATATCGGGATTGAAGTTGGACACGGCGTTCCAGATCACCCGACCTCCTGAGATGGTGTCCAGGGAACCGAGCCGTCGGGCCAGGTTGTACGGAGAGTTGTAGGTCGACGAGGCCGTCAGCACGAATCCGATGTCGGGTACCGCTGCGGCGATGGCCGAGAACAACACCGTCGGGTCGAAGACGTGGGTCGGTGCCCGTGACGAATCCCGGGAAAGCGCAGGATGATCCGAGACAAAGACCGCGTCGAGCACACCTCGGTGCGCGATCTCGGCGGAGCGGCGGTAGAACTCGAAGTCGTTGAACCGATTCCATTTGGTGCCCGGCCACTTCCACGACAATGCGGCCGAGCCAGTTCCGTGGATGGCGACGGCGAGATTCAGTCGTCCTGGCGTATCGGCTTGAGTTGTCATACGTTGTGCTCCTCAGACATTGGCGAGTTGGCCACGAAGGCGGCGTCCCGGGGTGGCATCGAGCAGGGCGCGGGTGTAGTCCTGCGCGGGAGTGGCAAAGATGTGCTCAGTCGGTCCGGTCTCGACCACACGACCGGCTCGCAGCACGGCAACGCTGTCGGAGATCGACCGGACCAGATCGAGATCGTGCGAGATGAACAGGTAGGTCAAATGCAGTTCACGCTGGACCTCTTCGAGCAGATTGAGAATGCGGCCCTGGGTGACGACGTCGAGCGCGGACAGGGCTTCATCCAGCACCACGATGGGGGACCGGGGCGCCAGGGCGCGGGCGATCGCGACGCGCTGCTGCTGCCCGCCGGACAACTCACGGGGCTTACGGGTGGCGAACGCACCGGACAGGCCGACCTGGTCGAGTAGCTCGGCCACCCGGCGTCGCCGCTCCGCGCGGTTGCCGAGGCCGAACGAGCGCAGTGGCTCGTCCACAATCTGCTCGACCGTCAGCCGAGGGTCCAGCGCAACCTGCGGATTCTGTTGCACCAGTTGAACTTCTCGCCACACGTCACGTTTGGCCCGCTTCTTGAGCCGGGTCACCTCCGTGCCGTTGATGTGCACCTCACCGGCATCGGGACGGGTCAGCCCCAGGATCAGGCGGGCGGTGGTGGACTTGCCGGACCCCGACTCGCCCACCAACGCGAAAGTGCTGCCTGGTGCGACCGTGAAGGTGACGTCGTCGACCGCTTTGAACTGCCCGTGCGGGCCGTGGGTGAAGATCTTGGTCAGGCCGTCGACCGAGACAGCGTCAGCGGCACCGTCTGCAGTGCCGGCGATCCGGGGGGCCACCCGCTCAGTGAGACCGAACGCACTGGTTATCAGTTGGCGGGTGTATTCGTGCGTCGGCCGGAACACCAGGTCGTCGACCGACCCTGTGTCGAGCACCTCGCCGCTGCGCATGACGATCGCGCGGCTGGCGTGGTCTGACGCCACCGCCAGGTTGTGGGTGACGAACAGCACCGCCACCCCGGTCTGCCCGGTGAGCTTGTCGAACACCTCCAAGACCTGTTTCTGCACGGTGACGTCCAGGGCGGACGTGGGTTCGTCGGCGATCAGCAGCGTGGGATGCAACCCGAACGCGATGGCGATGAGCACCCGCTGTTTCATCCCGCCGGACAGCTCGTGCGGATATTGCCGAAGCCGCTGATCGGGATGATCGATACCCACCAGAGTGAGCAGGTCGATTGCCCTGTTGCGCAACTCGATTCGCGACAGCTTGCGACCGTCGCGATGGAGTCGGAAGGCCTCGGTGATCTGCCGTCCGATCGGTTGCAGGGGATCCAGCGAGGTCGACGGATCCTGCGGCACCAGGGCGACAACCTTGCCCCGCAACTTGACGAGGTCACGCTCGCCGCGCCCGACGAGTTCCTGACCACCGACCCGGATCGACCCGGTCTCGATGGTGGCGCTCTCGGGCAGCAGGCCGATTGCTGCCCGGCTCAACGTGGATTTGCCCGAACCGGATTCACCGATCACCGCGACGACCTCGCCGGCCCGGATGGTCAGGTTCGCACCACGCACCGCGGGGTGCGCCGAGCCGCGATACGAGATGGTCAGGTTCTCGATTTCCAGAACCGGGTCGTCGGTCCCCGCCGTCGGGTCGACGGCAGCAGGAAGTGTGGTGGTCATCGGAACTCCTTCGTCAGATCCTGAATCGGCGCTGCAGGAGATGGCCGGCCCTGGCAACCGCCAACACGGCCACCAGGACGACGATCCCGGGCAGCGTGGTGAGCCACCAGGCATTCGCGAGATAGTCGCGTCCTTCAGACAGCAGGGTCCCCCACTCGGGTGCGGGTGGCGGTGCGCCGTAACCGAGGAAGCCAAGACCCGCGATGTTCAACACCGTGGCGCCCAACTCGGTGGGAATCAGCGCGACGATGGGGCCTGCCGAGTTCGGTAGCACGTGCCGGAACAACACCGCGGCCGGCCGGGCGCCGGAAATTCTTGCGGCGTCGACATATTCGAGCTGGACGACGCGCAGCGCCTCGCCTCGCGCCACCCGGGCGAACGGGGCGATGGCCGCGATGCCGACGCCGATTGCGACGTGGGTGGTACCGGGTCCGAAGGCGGCGACCACGCACAATGCCAGTAGGAAGCCGGGCAGGGCGAGCAGAACGTCGATCAGCCGCATGAACACCGCGTCGACAGCGCCGCGGAGCACACCGGCGGTCACGCCGATCACGGTCCCGATGGCCAGCCCTATCGACGTGCCGATGACGGCGCCGTAGACGGTGTTGCGGGTGCCGTGCACCACCCGGGTGAACGTGTCACGCCCGGCCCGGTCGGTGCCGAACCAGTTTTCCCAGCTGGGTGGGAGGAACTTCTGGGCTCCGTCGCCGACGATCGGATCGTGGGTGGTGAACCACGAGGGAAAGAATGTCCACAGCACGACGGTGGCCAGGATCACCAATGCGATGGCGGTGGCAATCGTGCTGGGCCGCAACGATAGTTGACGACGGACCGGCGCGGGGGTGCTCGGCTGCGTGACATCCTGGGTGATCGTCATGACGTGGCCGCACCCGAGGTCAGCAGGATCCGCCGGTCGAGCGCCGGATACAACAGATCGATCACCAGGTTCACCACCACGTAGACCCCGGCGATGATCAGGATGAAGCCTTGGACCAACGAGACGTCCTGTTGCGATACCGCCGCTTGCAGCACCCGGCCGATACCGGCTCGCGCGAACACGGTCTCGGTGACCACGGTGCCGCCCACCAGGGTGCCCAGCACCGTGCCCGCCACCGTCAGACCCGGGCCTGCGGCGTTGCGGACGACGTGGTGCCAGAACACCCAGTGCTTCCCGGCACCCTTGGCGCGCACGACGTCGACGAAATCGCTGGCCAACACGCTGTCGACGCTCTTGAGCAGCACCTGCGCCATCGCCGCCGATAGCGGTAGCCCAAGCACCAGCGACGGCACCAGAATCGACACGAAGGAGCCGTCGGGGAACGCCGAGATCCAGCCCAGCCGGAACGACAACACGTTGAGCACCACGATGCCGACCCAGAACACCGGCGCAGCAGAGAACAACGGCGGCAGCACCACCACTGACGAGCGCAGCCAATGCCACCGTCCCAGCGAGGCGGTGGTCACGATTGCGCCGGCGATGAGCAGCGCCACGATGAAGGCGGTCAGTGCCAACCGCAGGGTCGGCAGTGCCGCGTCACCGATGGCCTGGGTAACGGTCTGGCCGGTGCTCATCGAGTAGCCCAGGTTGCCGCGGATCACATGGGTCAACTCGATGCCGTAGCGCTGCAGAATGCCGTGGTCGTAGCCGTAGTACAGCTTCATCTGCGCCACGGTCTGCGGGTCGATCACGCCGGTGTCTCCGCTGGAGAACATGTCGATCGGGTTCGACGGCAGCAGCGTGATGGCAGTGAAGGTCAACGTGTACGCCAACCACAACACCACCGCTGCCTGGCCCAGCCGACCCGCGACGTAGCGGGCCAGCAGCCGGGAGCTGGGGCTGCCGAAGCCGGCGGGCGCGCCCGCCCCAGGGCCCACCGCGATGTCTATTGCGGTCATGCCTTCTTCCAGGCGTTGTAGAAGTCCGGATACGTCTGGGTCTGGAACGTCACGTGCACATCGGGGGAGGCGCCGAACGTCTGCGCCTCTTCGAAGTAAGCGATCACGTAGGAGCCCTTGACCAGTGCCTTCTGTTGTTCTGCCTGAACGGCTTTGAACTCTGCGTCATCCTTGGCTTCCAGCTCGCGGGTGTAGAGCGCCGACAACTCCGGCGACGAACCCAACAGCGCGGTGTTGCCCTCGCCACCGAAACTCTGGCCCAGCGAGATGATCGACGTGCGGCTCACGACCAGCGGAACCGTCACATCGGTGTTCGCCGATGCGGCGAACGACGGGTCGTTGCGCACGTCCAGCACGATGCCCAGCTCCTTGCGCCACTGCTGGGCGATGTATTCCCAGGCCGGGCCGAGGGCGACCTGCTGGGCACTCTGCGGCACGGTCAGGTGCAGCTGGGTGCCGTCCTTGGCGCGGATACCGTCTTGCGCCTGCTTCCAGCCGGCCTGCTCGAGCAGGTCCCGGGCTTTGCCGGGGTCGTATTTGAACTCGCCGGCCAGGTCGATGGCGTTGGCGTTGTTGACATTCAGGATCGAGATGGGCGGGGGATAGCTGGGAGTGAGGGCATCGCGGGTCAGACCGTCCCGGTCGATGCCGAGGACCAGCGCCTGCCGCACCAGCGGGTCCTTGGTGAACTCGTTGTCCACCCGCAACCCGGCGTAGTTCGAAGTGCCCAGCGGCGGTCGGTACAGCAGTAACTGATAACCGGCTGCCTGGATGCTCGACTCGTCGGAGGGCTGGATGCCACGGGCGATGTCGACCTGCCGTGAGGTCAGAGCGCCTGTCCGCAAACCACTTTCGGGCAGTACCTTCCAGACGATCTTGTCCAGGTAGGCCTCGCCCTGGTTCGGCGAACCCGCAGGCGCCCACTGGTAGCCGGCGCGGCGCACCAACTCAGCCGACTGGTTGGGCACCTGCGAAGAGAACACGAAAGGTCCGGCGCCGACGATGTTCTCCGGCCGACCGGCCTCTTCGAATTCCAGACCGATGGTTTTCGCGCCCAAGATCGGCGAGTTCAGCCGGGTGGTGTCGATCAGGAACTGCTGGTTGGGTTTCGACAGCACCACGGTGACGGTGTCGCCGTCCACCTCGACATGGTCGTAGCCGCGGGAGATGTTGGGATGCACCGGAATGCGCAGCTTTTCGTTGCCGTGGCCGTACAGCTCGTAGTTTGCAGCGACGATGTCAGGGGTCAGCTGGGTGCCGTCGCTGAACGTGATGCCTTTGCGGATCTTGAAGCTGTACCGGGTGTTCTCGTCGTTCTTGGTCCACGATTCGGCGACCCATGGCTGCAGCTGCTTCTTGTACGGGTCGAAGTAGAGCAGGAATGCGTTGGTGTGGAAGGTTAGATTGCCTGCGCTGTAGGTGCTCAGCTTCTGCGCCTGCCAGCTGGACACCGCCTCGGTATCCGAGAACGTCAACGTGCCACCGCGAACCGGATCGCCGGTGGGTCCCGCCGGGCTGGCCCCGGCTTGGTTCGGTCCCTTACCGCCTGCGCCACAGGCCGCGAGCACGCCGGCACCCAGTGCGGCGGCGCCAAGCCCGAGAAAGCCTCGGCGGTCGAGGTGGTACGTCATGTGATGGATGTCCTCATCTCCGCCGTCGTCATCGGCGGCGGCAGTAGGGGTTTCGATACGGCCGCCGTCGCGAGATGATCACTTCGCTCAGGGGCTCAGAAGGTGCCTCGCATGACAACATGGGCAGGTCACGGCTACGAGTCTGTCGGCGTGGCCGGCCTCGAGCAACGCGTTCCGGCTACGTGAACGGTTGACCTGAACTTAAAAGTGCGCGCCGGCAGTTAAGTAGCGCTGAAGGGTTCTGGTAGCGACAGGGTCTTGTTAGGTGACGTAGACCGGCCGAAGCTGACCCCGTGGGTACGCACAGGAAGCTCAAGCTGGCCGTGGAAGGGCTGGGGCTGGCGCCGAGCTTCTCATCGCATTCCGACCCGGTGCGACGCAAGTATGACCTCACCGGCCTGGTCGAGGCGATCCGATTGTTCGAGGATGCCAAGTTCGACGCGGTGTTCGAGGCGGACGCCGTGCTGTTCGATATCGACGAAACCGACTCGGTCTATACGAATCTGCACGCCGACGCGACCGCGGTGGTGGGCGCCCTGGCCGCGGTGACCAGTCGGATCGGCTTGGTGTCGACGGCCACCACCACCTTCAACGTGCCCTATCAGCTGGCCAGGCAGTTCCAGACCCTGGACCAGCTGACCGGCGGCCGGATGGGCTGGAACGCGGTGACCTCGTTCGGCGGCGAACGCCAGTTCGGCTTCACCGAATTACCGGACCAGGACGTGCGCTACCGCCGGGCGGCGGAGTTCATCGACATCGTCGCGGGCTTGTGGCGCGGTTGGGAAAGGGATGCGGTCACCGCCACCGCGGACGGCAAACCACGGATCGACGCCGCCAAGGTCGACCAGGTCTCCTTCCACGGCGAGTTTCTGGCCGCCGAAGGCGCACTCGGTGTACCACGCTCGCCGCAGGGCTGGCCCGTCCAATTCCAAGCCGGCGCTTCGGATACCGGCCTGCAGTTCGCGGCGCGCTACGCGGAAGCGATCTTCGCCGCGTCCCCAGACATCGAGCATGCGCGGCGTTTCAACACCCGGCTGGCGGCGGCGGTGGCCGACACCCGCGGGCGCGACGCCGCGAAGCCGCTGGTATTCCCCGGTGTGTTTCTGATCGTCGCACCGACAGAGGTCGAGGCGAAGGAGCGTGAGCGGGCGATCATCGATGCGCTCGACTTCGAAGCCGGCCGGCGCAGTCTCGCGTTGGCATTCGGTGCCGTCGTGGCCAAGGAGCGAGAGTCCGCGACCGGTATCGACCTGTCCGATCTGGATCTCGACGAGCCCATTCCCGTCGAACGCATCGACGCCCTGCCAGACAGTGCGACGTTGGCGCGTCGGCGCAGCCGCAGCGAGTTGTACCGCGGCTTGGCGAGGCAGGGCCGCACCCTGCGCGAGTTGATCATCGAGCATCGGCAGGGGCATGCCCACTACCGGTTCACCGGGAGCTACGCCCAGGTGGCCGACGAGCTCGAACTGTGGTTCACCCAAGGTGCTGCGGAAGGTTTCGTGCTGCGGTTCACCGAAGGTGCGGACGGGGCAACCGGATTCGTCGAACACGTGGTGCCTCGGCTGCAGGACCGAAACCTGTTCCGGCGCGAATACGAGGGCAGCACATTCCGGGAGAACCTCGGCCTACCCATCCCGGACTGAGCCATCCCGCAACTACCCATCCCGCACTGAAACATCCCGCACTTATCAGGAGACTTCACATGTCGCAGTTGGTGCTCAACTCGGTGATCCGGGCCATCGGCTTCACCCAGGGCGGTTGGCGTCACCCCGATGCCGTTCCCGAGCGCGCTCTTGATCTGGACTGGTATCAGGAGTACGCCCAGATCTCAGAGCGTGGGTTGTTCGACGGCCTGTTCGTGGCCAACACGCCGGCAGCCAGGAGCAACGACTGGACGACGCTGTTCTCGCCGCTCGAACCCGTATCGCTGCTGTCGGCGCTGGCGCCGACCACCACCCGTATCGGCCTGATCGCCACGTTGTCGTCGTCGTTCAACGATCCCTACAACGTCGCGCGCAGCATCGCCACCCTTGACCATCTCAGCGGCGGACGGGCCGGGGTCAATATCGTCACGTCCGGATCACTCGACGCGGCAAGAAATTTCGGCTACGACGAGCTACCGGATCATGACCTTCGATATGAGCGGGCGCACGAGTTCCTGGAGATCCTGTACCAGTTGTGGGACAGCTGGGACGCCGACTCGTTGATCGTCGACAAGGCGGCAGGCGTGCAGTCCAAACCGGGCAGCGTCAGACCGATCGGATACCGCGGCAAGCACTTCGCGGTGCATGGTGCGCTGGACGTGCCGCGGTCCCCGCAGGACCGGCCGCTGGTGTTCCAGTCCGGGTCATCGGGGCCGGGCCGTCGGCTGGCGGCGGCGTACGCGGACGCGGTCTACACCGCGCAACGAACCATCCCTGACGCCAGGGCCTTCCGCGACGATCTGCACCGCACGCAGAAACAGTTGGGTCGAACCGGACCGCTGGTCAAGGTGCTGCCGGGGCTGATCCCGATCGTCGCCAGCACCGACGCCGAGGCCCATGCGTTGCATGACGAGATCAGCGCGTTGAACCCGCCCGAGCGGTCCGTCGGCATCCTCGAAGAGCGACTCAAGGTCGACCTGACCGGCGTCGCGCTGGACGAGGCGTTTCCCGAGCACCGACTTCCGCCGGTGGACAGCCTCGCCGGTGAACGCAGCTTCCACGAGATAGTCCGCAGCCACGTCGATGCGGGCGCCACCTTGCGCGAGATTCTGCGCGTCACCGATTCAGGTAACGGGCACCTGCGGTTCGTCGGCTCCGTCGAGCATGTCGCCGACGATATCGAGGAGTGGTTCACCGCCGGTGCGGTCGACGGGTTCAACATCAACCCGGCCATCACGCCGAACGGCCTGACCGACTTCGTCGACCATGTCGTTCCGCTGTTGCAGGCCAAGGGAATCTACAAGCGTGAGTACAGCGCGACAGGGTCGCGGCAAGCCTTCGCCTGACCCAGGCGCTACGGCTTCAGTTGGGCACCCGTGCGGAATTTCGTGGCCATCCAGGCGGTCAGCGCCAAGGCCGCGGCGCTGACCACCAGAAGCGCCTGCCAGGCCGGGATGTCCGCGTCGCCCAACATGCCGTACCGCATGGCCTGCACCGCATAGAACACCGGGTTGAAGTGGGTCAGCGTGCGCCAGGCCGGTGCCAGGTCGTGTACCGAGTAGAAGACACCGCCCAGGTAGCACAGCGGCTGCACGACGAGCACCTGGATGGCAGCGGTGTGCTCCTGGGTTTTGGCATACATGCCGGCGAGCATCCCGGCCTGGGCGGCCAGTAGCAGCACCGCTGCCCAGGACGCGACGAAATACAGTGGCCGGGCGATGTGCGAACCGGTCAGCGGGATCGCGATCACCATCAGGCCCGACGAGATCAGGATTCCCCGCACCATCGAACCCAGGATCAGGGCGAGGTTGATCTCCCACCAGCGCAACGGGCTGGCCAGCACGGCGTTGATGAAACGGTCTTTGCGTGCCTCGAAAAGTGAAGCGGTGCCCTGGATATAGCCGGCGGTGATGACAGAGAGCACGACGAGGCCCGGCAAGATGAACTGCGCGTACGGAATTCCGCGCACCCCGGGGATGCGGCTGCCGATCGCGAGCCCGAACACGAAGACGAACAGCAGAGCCGCCAGCATCTGCCCGACGACGGTGAAGTGCCAGTTCTTGAGATACCGGACGATCTCGCGCTGCAGCAGCCAGGTGAACGCCGGCCGCTGCGCACGGTAGGGCCGGTCGTAGGGCGTCAACGGCGCTGATGCCAGCCAGTTTTCAGTCATGATGGCCATCCATCAGCGGTGCGGCCATCGCCCGGCTGTAGACCTCGGAGAGATGGGTGGCGCCGAACTCGGCCCGCAGTGCCACCGCGCTGTTACGGGAGATCAGCCGGCCCGCCCTGATCAGGGCAACCTCGTCGCACAAAGCTTCGGCTTCCTCCAGATAGTGCGTCGTGAGCAGAATCGTGTGACCCATCCGGTGCAGATCGCGCATGTACCCCCACAGATCAGACCGCAATTCGACGTCCACCCCCGCGGTCGGCTCGTCGAGGATCAACAGCCGCGGACGGTGAATCAAGGCCCGCGCGACCAGCAGTCGGCGCTGCATGCCGCCGGACAGCGAGTGTGGGTGTTGGCGCGCCTTGTCGGCGAGTCCGAGCAGCTCGAGGAGATCGTGCGCACGGCGAGTGGCCTCGCGGCGGCCGACGCCGTAGTAACCGGCGTGGTAGATCAGGATCTCGATATTGGACAGGAACCGATCCAGGTTGACCTCCTGCTCGGCCAGGCCCACCAGCGCGCGGCCCGTGCGGGAGTCGTTCGGATGCCCGAAGACCCGGATCTCACCGGCGGTCGGTCGCAGCAGATTGCAGGTGGCGGCAATCAGCGTCGACTTGCCTGCCCCGTTCGGGCCGAGCAACCCGAAGAAGGCACCGTCCGGAATCTCCAGGTCCAGGTCATGCAGGGCGGTGAAACCGGAGCGGTAAGTCTTTCGTAGCCGCCGGACTTCCAGAGCAGGGGGCGGCACGGCAGACATCCTCCTAAGTGCAGAGCGAATCGGTGTGGGTAAACATAAATCGCGAATGCGCTCGAATAGTTAAGTCAGAGTCCCGCATTCCCGTAGCTGAAGCCGATTGTTCGCTTCAGGGCTGTCCTCCAGACTCATTGGCTACTGACCCGCACAGATGCCGCCGACCACCTGAGGACGCCGATGACCGCGATCGCGACAGCCACCGTCAACGCTGACACCCTGCACCACCTGCTGGGATCCGGGACGGAGTACGCGCTTGTCGATGTCCGCGAAGCCGGCGTGACCGCCACCGAGGGCTCGATCCTGCTGGCGGTGTCGATCCCGTTGAGCGTCCTGGAGTTACGGGTACGCAACCGGATCCCGCGACTGTCCACGCCGGTCATCGTCTACGACGGTGGCAGCGACGACGCAGGCCTCGCCGAGCGTGGTGCGGCCCGCCTGACGGCGCTGGGTTACACCGATGTCCGGGTGCTCGACGGCGGTCTGCGCGCCTGGGCCGAGGCCGGCCACAAGGTGCAGTCAGGCGGAGACCACGTCATCGGACAGGCTTTCGGTGAGTGGATCGAACACGTCTACGAAACCCCGCACATCACCGTCGAAGATTTCCGGGCGCGGGTCGCTGCCGGTGAGGACATCGTCCTGCTCGACAGCAGGCCCATCGGGGAATTCGAGAATCACAGCCTGCCGGGCGGCACGTCGATCCCCGGTGCCGAATTGGTCTACCGGGCCGCGGAAGTGGTGAAGTCGCCGGACTCCCTGGTCGTGGTCAACTGCGCAGGACGCACCCGGAGCATCCTCGGTGCCCAGGTGCTGATCAACGCCGGCCTGCCCAACAAGGTGGTCTCACTGGAGGGCGGCACCCAGTCCTGGGTGCTGGAAGGCCACGAGCTGGTGCACGGCAAGTCAGTCGCGGCCCCACTGCCGGGAGCGGAGGCGTCGGAGGCGGCGCGCGCCGCCGCGGCCCGCTTCGCGGAACGTTTCGCCATCACCCGGATCGACAAGGAGACGCTGGAGCAGTTCCGCAGCGAGTCGCAGACCCGTTCGCTGTACGTGCTCGACGTGCGCACCCCGCAGGAATACGAAGCCGGTCACCTCGCAGGCACGCGGTCCGCACCAAGCTGGGATGTGGCACCGTGGACGTTCCGTTACGTCAGCACGCACAACGCCCGGATCGTGCTCGTCGACAACGACACCGTGCGCGCAACCGTCGCCGCGTCGTGGATCACGCAGATCGGGTGGGGTGAGGTCTTCGTCCTGGAGAATGCGTTCGACGGTGAGGAGCTCGAAACCGGTTCTGCGCCACAGGAACTCGATATCCCGCAGGAGGGGTACACCGTCGTGACGGCGGAGGCACTCAACGCCGACTCCGGTGACCGTGTGGTGCTCGACCTGGCGCCGTCGCCGGCCTACCGGGCGGGGCATCTTCCTGGAGCGTTGTTCGCGATCCGGTCGCGGTTGGCGCGATCCGCCGCCGATATCCCTGGCAGTGGGCCGATCGTCCTGACGTCGGAAGACTCGGTGCTGGCGCGCTTCGCCGCTGCCGACCTCGCCGGGGCCACCTCGCGTCCGGTGCAGGTGCTCGACGGCGGCACGCAAGCCTGGCAGTCGGCAGGCCTCGCGCTGGAGACCGGCACCGAGAACTGGCTGCACGACCCGCAGGACGTGGTCCGATCGGGTTGGCGGGAAACTGATCTGGACAAGCGCAAAGACGGGTTCCGGTGGTACCTGGGCTGGGAGCTCGGTCTGGTCGCCGAGCTCGAGCAGGATGACACCGTGCCGTTCAAAAAGTTTGTCTAGTCACCTGACCCCGCGAGCAGACGCAAACTAGTACTTTTGGGCGCTGATTTGTACTAGTTTGCGTCTGCT
>JBEVHL010000245.1:0-31701 GCA_040511255.1 Mycobacterium sp.
CGGTCGACTTTGACGGTGCCCGCAACCACCCGCGCCCCGGCGGCCGCGTGCCGCAACTGGGCCGTGAGCCAATTCGGCGGGACGATCGAATCGCCGTCGGTGGTCGCGAGCCAGGTCCCAGCCTCGCCGTGCCTGCGGATCAACTCGGTCATACCCGCTGCGCGGGCCAACCCGACCCGACCGGTGTCGAGGACGATCGTCTCCGTTCCGGCTGCAGGGAGGGCGTGCGCCGCCGTGGCCGAATCGTCGGCGCAGGCGTCGAGCACCACCATGACCGAGACGGGCACCGTGACGCGGGAAACGGCGATGTCCAACGCGTCCAGACATTCCTGCAGTGCCCGCTGGTCGTTGTGCACCGGAACCACCACACCGATCCGGTCGATGCGCGTGCCCGTGTAACGGGGCGCGGGACCCCAGGATCGAGAACGACTCATCTCGTTACCAGCCTGCCGGTGCCACGGCGGATGCCATCACCTTCGGGGCGCGGCCCCATGCCCGGTGCAGACCGAGCGCGGCTGCAAGGTTGGTGGTGAATGCCTTGTCCATCTCCTGGGCGACCTGGATGCCGGGGCCCTTCAGCGGGATCCGGGCGGATTTGAGCACCGCGTGACCGTCGCCCCAGGAGGCCACGGCCTTGCAGTGCCGGAACGCCTCCTGCAACAGCACGACCAATTTGATGTCGGCCGTCGCCGCGGTTCCGGACGCGATGACCAACGCGTCGAACTCGATGGAGCGGGTGGTGGCCAGCGTCCGGTCCACCGTGACCTGACGGCGACCTGACTTCAGGACGCCTCCGACCGGCGCCACCACCAAAGCGGTAACCCCAAGAGCGGCAGCAGCTTTGACCAACTTGGCCACACCGGCCAGATCGGAACCGGCGTCGGCGATGATGCCGATCTTGCGGCCGTCGATGCGGCCGGGTTCGGCCACGATCTGCACGAGTGCCGGGGACACCGTGACGTCCTCTGCCGGTGACCCCTTGGGTGCGGGTAGGCCGAGACCCGCGGCGACCTGTGCACACAGGTCGGCGTCGACGTTGGCCAGCACCTGCAGCTGACGCTCCTTGATGGCTTTCTCGTAGACCTTGCCGAGTTCGAACGTGAATGCCTCGACCACGTGCGCCTGCTCGATGGGGCTCAGACTGCGATAGAACATCGTCGGCTGCGAGAAATGGTCGTCGAACGAAACAGGCTGGGCGCGAACGGCAGTGCCTTCGATCAGCCGGGCGGTCTGAACGTAGCCACCGTGCTTCTCGTCAGCCAGCAACGGCTCGTTGCCGTCGATGCTGTTGGGGTGATAGGCGGCGGTGCCGGTGTGAATCGCAGTCTGGTGCATGCCGTCACGCAACATGTCGTTGACCGGGCAGTGCGGGCGGTTGATCGGCAGCTGGGCGAAGTTCGGTCCGCCGAGGCGGGTGAGCTGCGTGTCGAGGTAGGAGAACAACCGAGCCTGCATCAGCGGGTCGTTGGTCGGTTCGATACCCGGCACGAGGTGGCCGGTGTGGAACGCGACCTGTTCGGTCTCGGCGAAGTAGTTGGTGGGGTTGCGGTTCAGCGTCATCTTGCCGATCAGTTGCACCGGCACGAGTTCCTCGGGCACGAGCTTGGTCGGGTCCAGCAGGTCGATACCCTCGAAGCTGTCGGTGCCGTCATCCGGCATCACCTGAATACCGAGCTCGTATTCCAGGAACGCGCCCGCCTCGATACCGTCGGCCATGTCACGACGGTGGAAGTCCGGATCGCAACCGGCGGCGATCTGCGCCTCTTCCCAGACCAGGGAGTGCACGCCGGCCACCGGCTTCCAGTGGAACTTCACCAAGCTGGTTTTGCCCGAGGCGTTGACCAGCCGGAAGGTGTGGACGCCGAAACCCTCCATCGTCCGGTACGAACGCGGGATACCGCGGTCGCTCATGTTCCAGAAGACGTGGTGGGTGGCCTCGGTGTGCAGGGAGACGAAATCCCAGAAGGTGTCGTGCGCAGACTGCGCCTGCGGAATCTCCCGGTCGGGCTGCGGCTTGGCCGCGTGGATGATGTCGGGGAACTTGATGCCGTCCTGGATGAAGAAGACCGGCATGTTGTTGCCGACCAGATCGAACGTGCCTTCCTCGGTGTAGAACTTGACCGCGAAACCGCGCGTGTCCCGCACGGTGTCCGCCGAGCCGCGCGAGCCCAATACGGTCGAAAAGCGGGTGAAGACTTCGGTTTTCGTTCCCTTCCTACCCAGGAAGCCGGCCTTGGTCACCGAGGCCGCGGTGCCGTAAGACTCGAACACCCCGTGCGCTGCCGCGCCGCGCGCGTGGACCACCCGCTCCGGGATGCGCTCGTGGTCGAAATGGGTGATCTTCTCCCGCAGGTGGAAATCCTCCAGCAGCGTCGGGCCGCGCGAGCCGGCCTTCAACGAGTGGTCGGTGTCCGGTAACCGCAGACCTTCGGCGGTGGTCAGGTACTGCCCCGACTGAGCACGCGGATCGATTTCGTCGACTCGCCCGTTGCTGACCCCGGTGGGGCTCACCGACTTGGGGGCAGTCTGATCCGGCTTACGAGGTGACGGCATGGATTCTCCTGAAGGACTGGGGCAGCAGTCGGTTACCACGGCCGCCTGTTTCGCCGTCCTTGACCGTCTTCACCTGCGGGGGTACCCAAATTCCGGAATCGCAAGCACCGCGCTGCACGACGAGTTTGTTTCCGCCGGGCGCGTGGTGGATATAAAGACCACAGATCGCTCCAGCACCGGGCGTCGCACCGACCCCCGTGAGCTGAGGAACCCGTGGTCACCCATCAGAAGTCCGCTCCACACCTGCGCGAGATCGTCGTCGTCGTGCCCGCGCACAACGAGCGGGACCGGCTGGGAGTGTGTCTGGCCAGTGTGACCGCCGCGGCAGCGCACGTCAGCACCCCCGTGCGGGTGCTGGTGGTACTGGACGGCTGCTCAGACGGCACGGAAGACGTGCTCACCGGGGCGGTGCAGCACATCAGCATCTCGGCGCGCAATGTCGGCGCGGCCCGCGCTGCGGGCTTCATCGCCGCCGCACCGGATGCGGACGCCGGTGTTTGGCTGGCCACCACCGATGCCGATTCGGTGGTACCCGAGGACTGGCTGAGTAGACAGGCCGCTCACCATCACGCCCTGATGCAGGGCTTCGTCGGCACGGTTTCGGTGGACTGGCGAGAGCACTCGCCGAGTACCCGACTGCGCTATGACCGGCTGTACCGGGTCCGGGAGGGGCAACACGGACACGTGCACGGGGCGAACCTCGGCGTACGGGCCGACGCCTACTGGCAGGTTGGCGGGTTCCGGCCACTGCGGGTGGGGGAAGACGTCGACCTGGTCGACCGGCTGGTGGCCACGGGCACGCCACTGGCGTGGGACGCCGACAACGCGGTGCTGACCTCCGACCGCCGAAATGTCCGCGCCGCCGGCGGGTTCGGTGATTACGTGCAGTCGATCGCCGAAGACGCTGTCTTCGGCCCCGGCTCCGCCGATATCGCCTGACCCCCGACGACGCCTACTGGCTCGGCTGCGGCACGTTGCAGTTGCTGACGGTGGGATTGACGCCGAAGTAGTTCAGCGGCCCGGCGAGCACTGTCACCGCGGTGGTCCCCGCGGTGGCGCAGTTTTGCGCGGCGTTGGTGATGTACCCGCGCTGCCAGGCCGCCACTGCACCAATCACCAGCCAAACCACCACCACGAGCGTGATTATCCGCATGAGGTATCTCTCTTCACCGTCAGGAAGTCCGGACTATGTGCTGGCTCAGTAGTAGTGCTTGCGGCCGCCGACTGCGCGCCCCATGGATCCCAGGACCCACAGCACGGCGCCGATGACGACGAGGATGATTCCGATGGTCCACAGGATCGAGATCTTGAGGACGAATCCGGCGATGAGAAGGATGATTCCGAGCACGATCATTGAGTTGCCTGTTTTCTTTGCTGGCGCAGGCCACCGATGGCGGTACCTGCTGAAGACTGGTGATCGCGGACTACTAACCGACTGCCGACGATCGAACGGCGCCAATGTGTCTGGGGCTAGACCCCAAGTAAATGCCCGATTACCCTGCATGTCAACACTGTGGACGCACACCGTTGTGTCGCTGCCGGACAGGAACGGAGGTGGCCTCCGATGCCGCGACGGCCCACCGAACCGGCCCCACCGTCCACCGGCCCGATCAGCCGGCCATTGATCCTGCGCACCGCCCTGGAGATCGTCGACCGCGACGGGGTGGCAGCACTGTCCATGCGCCGACTCAGCGACGCCGTCGACCGCGATACGACCGTGCTCTATCGGCACGTACCCAACAAGGCCGCCGTGCTCGACGGTATCGCCGAGATCGTGCTGAGCCAGCTCGCCGTGGACACCACGGACCCCGACTGGGCCTGCCAACTGCGCGTGGTCGCCCACCACTTCCGCCAGCTCGCGCTGGATCATCCGAATGTGGTGCCGCTCTTGGTAACCCGCCCGCTGTCCACCCCACTCGGACAGCGCCCACCCGGCACGCTGCGCCCCCTCGAGGACATCCTCACGCTGCTCACCTCCGCCGGTTTCACGGGTGAGAATGCCCTGCACATCTACCGGGTGCTGTTCGCCTACCTACACGGTCACGTCCTCGACGAGCTGCAGGAGGTCATCGAACGTCCGGAAGAGGTCGATCATGTCCTGCAACTCGGCCTGCACCGGTTGCCGATCACCGAGTTCCCCCAATTACGAGCGGTGGCAAAGGCACTCGCGTCCTACGACGGGGTGGCCGAACTCGACCGCGGCCTTGATCTTCTGCTCACCGGCCTGACGGCAAACCTGACACCGCCCGACGGCTCACCTGCGACCGAGCCCACCAATTAAGTGCACTGCACCGTATACTTCGGCTGCGATGACCACGCCGGCCCGCCGCGGGCGCCCGACACACGCCGAAGCCAGGGAACTGGCCGACCGGCTGCGGGAGGCGGCCGTGGCCGTCTTCCTGAAATGTGGCTACGACGGGACGACCATGGAGGCGGTCGCCGAGGCCGCAGGCATCACCAAACGAACGCTCTACGCCCGCTACCCCGACAAGCACGCCTTGTTCCTCTCCGTCATCCCGTGGGCACTGTCCCGACTGGAAAAGCACACGGCGGGTGAGGAACCCGTCGGCCAGGACCTCGCCACCTTACTGACCGCCATCGGACGCGGCGCGATAGATCGCGTGGTCGACCCGGACACCGTCCAGCTCCGGCGCATGGCGATGTACGAGTCCGCGCGTTTTCCCGAGTTCGCCATGAGTGCCGAGACGATGATGTATTCCGCACAGGTGCGGGCGGTGGTGGCGGTACTGCGTCGGCACCAGAGCACCGACGGGTTGGTGATCGATGACGTCGAACTGGCCGCCGAGCAGTTCCTGGCCATGGTCGCCGTGCTGCCCAGCCGCTTGGCGGACTTCGGCATCGTCCGCGCACCTGACGCCGAGGACCGCCATCTGCACCACGCGGTGGCCCTGTTCCTGCGGGCGGTCCGCCCGGACTGATCGGCTGCCCTGGTTAAATATCCGCATGCGTTTACATATGCGCGAGCTTGGGGTTAGGGTCGTGCCAATGGACAGCTGGCTGGGGCGCAACCGTGGCTGATGCCTGGATCGTCGATGTGGTGCGCACGCCGCGCGGGCGGGGCCGCCCTGACGGCGGGCTGCACGGAGTCCACCCGCAGGCCCTGCTCGCCCAGTGCCTGACGGCCCTGGCGACACGGACGGGTTTCGACCCCGCCGACGTCGAAGATGTGGTGGCGGGCAACGGAATTCTGGCGGGCGACCACGGCGATGACATCGCCCGACTGGCGCTGTTGCTGGCGGGCTGGCCGGAGACCGTGCCCGGCATGACGTTGAACCGGTTCTGCGGTTCGGGCCAGCAGGCCATCACCGTCGCTGCGATGGGGGTGGGCAGTGGTGCCCAGGATCTGGTGATCGCGGGCGGGGTCGAATCGATGTCGCGGTGGAACGTCACGGCCGGCTCGGTCACCATCGACGGCGCGAATCCTGCCCTGCGCTCGTTGTATCCGACTGTGCCGCAAGGTGTTTCCGCCGACCTGATCGCCGCGGTCGAGGGATTCACCCGCGAAGACGTCGACGCCTACGCCGTGGAGAGCCAGCGCCGGGCCGCAGTCGCGGTCGACGCGGGATACTTCGACCGGTCGTTGATCGCGGTCACCGGCGATGACGGCCAAATGGTGCTGGCCGTCGACGAGCATCTTCGTGCGGGCACCAGCCTGGCGGGACTGGCCAAGCTGCAGCCCGCCTTCACCGGACTCGGGGCCGCCCGGGCAGAAGGCGAATCGCGCACCTACGACGAGATCTGCCTGCACCGCTACCCCGCAGTCGAGCACCTCGAACATGTCCACCACGCAGGCAACTCCTCCGGTGTGGTCGACGGCGCCGCGGCCGCTGTCATCGCCTCGGAGGCCTGGGTACGGGCGCATGACGTCACCCCGCGGGCCCGGATCCGGGCCACCGCGGCCATCGGCGCGGAACCCGTCATCATGCTGACCGCCCCTGGGCCCGCAGCTGACCGGTGCCTGGCCAAAGCCGGTATGCGCGTGGCCGATATCGATCTCTGGGAGATCAACGAGGCGTTCGCCGCGGTCCCGCTCAAGACCATTCGCGACCTCCAACTCGACCCCGAGTCGGTCAACGTCAACGGCGGCGCGATCGCCCTCGGTCACCCGATCGGCGCGACCGGTGCCATGCTGATCGGCACCGTGCTCGACGAATTGGAGCGCCGCGCGTTGAGCACGGGCCTGGTCACCATGTGCACCGGCGGCGGTATGGGCACCGCCACGATCATCGAGCGGGTGTGACGTGCCGCAGACCCTGGAGCTGGACACCTCACGCGACGGTATCGCCGTGCTCCGACTCAATCGCCCGAGGCAACTCAACGCCGTCAACGAGACGATGCGCGACGAACTGGTGCAGACCTTTGCCGCGCTCGGCGGTGACCACTCCGTACGCGCCGTGGTGCTGACCGGGGCCGGCCGCGGTTTCTGCTCGGGCCTGGACATGCGCAACTTCGGCACCGGCATGCTCGACGCCGACGCGCCCGCCATCGACCGGATGCGGTTCCAGGAAGCGATGGCGGCACTGCCCCGGGCTGTGCGCGACATCCCCCAGCCGGTGATCGCCGCCGTCAACGGGCCGTGCGTCGGTGCGGGCTTCGCGTTGTGCCTGGCTTCGGACATCCGAATCTGCTCGGCAGCAGCAACATTCGGCAACGCCGCCATTCTGCTCGGTCTCTCCGGGGCCGAGATGGGGATGAGCTACCACCTGCCTCGCATCGTCGGCACCAGCGTCGCCGCGGACTGGATGCTCACCGGCCGGACGGTGTCTGCCGAGGAGGCCGACCGGCGGGGGCTGGTCAGCGAAGTCGTCGATCCCGACAGCCTGCAGGACCGCGCATTGGAGCTGGCGACCCTGATCGCCGGGCTGGCGCCGCTGGGTGTCCAACTCACCAAACGCGCGTTACAGGTCAACACCGACGCGGCCGGCCTCGATGCCGCAGTCGAACTGGAGAACCGCAACCAGGTGCTGGCGCACGCCACCGACGACGCCGCGGCGCGGCGCGCCAAGTGGTCGTGAGCTTCGGTTCCTGGACCGACGGAAAGGACGACTGATGTCGTGGAATTTCGAGACCGACCCGGAGTGGGCGCAGCAGCTGACCTGGGTCGAGCAGTTCGTCCGTGAGGAGTGCGAACCGATCGACATGATCGTCAAGGAGTCGCACGATCTGACCGATCCGGTGCGCCAAGCGCTCATCCCGCCGTTGCAGAAGATCGTCAAGGAGCGCGGGCTGTGGGCCACCCACCTGGGCGCGCACCTCGGCGGCCCCGGTTTCGGCCAGATGAAGCTCGCCCTGCTCAACGAGATCCTGGGCCGCTCTGAATGCGCACCCATCGTGTTCGGTTCGCACGCACCGGATTCCGGTAACAGCGAGATCCTTGCGCACTACGGGACCCCCGAGCTCAA
This sequence comes from Mycobacterium sp., assembly GCA_040511255.1. GTDB lineage: Bacteria > Actinomycetota > Actinomycetes > Mycobacteriales > Mycobacteriaceae > Mycobacterium. Next base: position 7,977 of record JBEVHL010000245.1, read on the forward strand.
AAAACGTTACCTCGAACCGCTGCTCGACAATCGGATCATCTCCTGCTTCTCGATGACCGAACCGCAGGGCGGCGCCGACCCCAAGGTGTTCACCACCGTCGCGGTGCAGGACGGTGACCACTGGGTGATCAACGGCGAGAAGTGGTACTCCTCGTTCGCGTCGATGGCCTCCTTCATCATCGTCATGGCGATGACAGATCCGGAAGCACCACCCTACGAACGCTATTCGATGTTCGTCGTCCCCGGTGACACCCCTGGCATCAACGTGCTGCGCGACGTCGGCCTCGGCTATCAGCCGCTCAGCGGTGGCGGCCGCGAGGGCTATGTCCGCTACGAGGACGTCCGGGTGCCGGCAGATCACATGCTGGGACCCCGGGGTGGGGCGTTCGTCGTGGCGCAGACCCGACTCGGCGGTGGCCGCATCCACCACGCGATGCGCACCGTCGGCCTGGTCCGCCGGATCTACGACATGATCGCCGAGCGCGCAGTATCCCGCTACACCCAGGGTGAGGTGTTGGCCAACAAGCAGATGGTGCAGGAGATGATCGCCGACTCGTGGATGGAGATCGAGGCCTTCCGGCTGCTGACGCTCCAAACCGCTTGGAAGATCGACAAATTCAACGACTACCGGGCCGTCCGGGCGGATATCTCGGCGGTCAAGGCGATGATGCAGAAGGTGCTGCACGACGTGTCGGCGCGCGCGTTGCAGATCCACGGTTCGCTGGGCACCTCGCACGAGATGCCGTTCGTGCAATATCTGACCGAGTCGTTCGTCCTGGGCCTGGCCGACGGTCCGACCGAGGTACACAAGGTCACGCTGGCCCGCCTGCTGCTCAAAGGTGTCCAGCCCTCGCCCGATATGTTCCCGTCCGAGCATCTGCTGCGCCTACGAGCGGCCGCCGAGACCAAGTTCGCCGACCGGCTCGCAGGCATCCCACGATGAAGGGCAAGGTGGCCCTGGTCACCGGCGGTAGCCGGGGGCTGGGCAAGGCGATTGCGCAGCGCTTCGCCGCGGAGGGCGCCGCCGTGGCCATCACGGCCAGGACGCTCGATCCCGATCCGAAGTATCAGGGTTCACTTCGGCAGACCTGCCAGGAGATCACCGACAGCGGTGGCACCGCGATGGCGGTCCAGGCCGATCTGTCGAATTCCGAAGAGCGCGAACGGCTGTTCGCCGACGTGACGGCACAGCTCGGCGCGCCGGACATCCTGGTGAACAACGCCGCCGTCACCTTCCTGCGGCCACTGGACGGGTTCCCCGAGAAGCGGGCCCGGCTGATGATCGAAATGCACATGGTCGCTCCCCTGCACCTGACCCAGTTGGCGATCCCCGGCATGCGGGACCGCGGCCGTGGCTGGGTGCTGAACCTGACCTCCGTCGGCGGCGACCTGCCGCCGGGACCACCGTTCGCCGATTTCGACACCTCAGCCGGGTTCGGGATGTACGGCACGGTGAAAGCGGGAATGAATCGCCTCACCAAAAGTCTTGCCGCCGAGCTGTACTCGGACGCAATCGCGGTCAACGCCGCAGCACCGTCGAACCCGGTCGCCACTCCAGGGGCAGGCACCCTCGATTTGGCGAAGACCGACACCGAGGACATCGGGCTGATCACCGAGACAGCGTTTCTGCTGTGCACCGGCGACCCGAAGACGCTGACCGGTCGCATCGCGCATACCCAGGACTTCCTGCGTGAGGTCGGATGGCTGCACTGAGCGAGGCTGCCTTCGACCAGCTGACTGCGCGTGTCGCGGCGGCGGGAATCACCGACCTGCGCCCGCTGCCGGGTGGTGCGTCGAGCCTGACCTTCGCGGGCACCCAGGACGGCGCCCCGGTGGTCGTCAAGGTGGCGCCACCGGGGATCGCCCCGACGCTCAACCGGGATGTCCTGCGCCAGGCCCGAATCATCCGTGCCCTCGGTCCGACCGCGGTCCCCGTGCCCGACGTCCGGTGGGAAGACGTCGGAGACCCTCCCGATGTGCCGCCGCTGTTCGTGATGTCCTTTCTCGACGGCGCGTCGGTGGAACCGCTCTTCGACGCCGACACCGCCGACGAACACCCCGCCGTGGTGGCCGAGCGTCTGCGCGACGCGGCCCGCGTCCTGGCCGCCCTGCATTGCGTCGACCCGGCCGCGGCGGGACTGGGCTCCGAGCCGGTGATCTCGTTGGCCGATGAAGTGGCACGGTGGAGCCGGCTGCTCGAAACAGTCGATCCCGCACTGGTTCCCGACTGGTCGGGGGTGGCAGCCGCCCTGCGGTCGTCGATGCCGGCGGCCTGGCCGGCGGCGGTCTGCCACGGCGACTTCCGCCTCGGCAATCTCTTGGCGACACAGCACCGGATCACCGCGGTGATCGATTGGGAGATCTGGTCGGTCGGCGACCCGCGCGTCGACGCGGGCTGGTTCTTGATCAATTCCGACCCCGCCACGTATCGGCGCGACACAGCCTATGTGGGGACCACCCCGGCGCCGAGCGAGTTGGCCGAGATCTACGCGGACGCGCTCGGCCGCCCGGTGCCGGATCTGACCTGGTTTCAAGGCCTGGCGTGTTTCAAATCGGCGGCCACCTGGTCACTGATCGTCAAGCACAACCGTCGCAGATCCACACCCGACCCGGGCGTGGAGGCGATGGCGGCCACCGTGCCGAACCTGTTGACCCGTGCCGCTGAGTTCACCAGTTCTGTTGTTCACCAGCATTTTTCACCGAATGGCGGTTGACCATGCCCGAGTGGTTTCTCTACATGTCGCAATACCGGCTGCCGGTCGACGATTTCGTTCAGCGTGCGCAGGCGGCCGAGGCCGGTGGCTTCGACGGGGTGGCGTTCTTCGACCATCTCGAGACCCCTGGGATGCCCCAACAGCCGGTGTGGGAGGCGATGGCGCTCGCCACGTGGGTGGCGGCCAAGACGTCGCGGTTGCGGATCGGTCACCTGGTGCTGTGCGATGCGTTCCGACATCCGGCCGTGCTGGCCAAGCAGGTGATCACTCTCAGCGAGGCATCGGACGGTCGATTCGACCTGGGGCTCGGCTCGGGGTCGATGCCCAGGGAATTGGCCAAGTTCGGCCTCCGCACCGGCGATGCGACGCACCGGATCGCAGGTCTCGACGAACACTTGAGGTTGCTCAAGGGGTACTGGGGAGTCGATGGGGCGACCGACCGCGCGCAGTCACCCCTGCCGACGCATCCGATCCCGATCGTTATCGGGGGTACGGGTCCCAGAACGTTGGAAGTGGTTGCTCGGCACGCTGACTGGTGGAATCTGCCCGCCCCCTACGTCGACCGGCTGGCTGAATTCCTGCCGTCGATCGGTTCGGCGCGTGTGTCGGTTCAGCAGATGGTGGGCTTCGTGCGACAGGCCGATGACCCGGCCAAGGTGACCGAGGCCAGCACCCGGCGCTGGGGTCACCTCGGCCCCGGTCTGGTGTGCGGCGACGCCGACGAACTGGTGGAGTACTTTCGCGACCTGGCCCGCCAAGGCGTGCAGCGCTTCTATATCTGGTTTGCTGACAATGCACCGACGGATTCCATCGACGAGTTCGGTCGATCGGTGATCGCCGCGTTCTGAGCCGAGCCGAGCTAGTTGACCGGTACGTCGAGAATCGGTCGTGGCACGGCAGCGCCGGGGCCGTCGAAGTGCCACCACTCACCGGCATACACCGTCAACCCGCCGGCAGCCATCGCCGCCCGTAGTCGGGCCCGGTTCGCCTGCGCACCGGCGCCGACGCCATCGGTGGCGAACGCGGTGGCGCGGGGCGTGAAGTCGTCGAAGCCGGTGCCCATCTCGACGCCGGCAATCGTCACGTCGACCGACCGTCCCGATTCGTGGCTGCGGGCATACTGGCCGGGGCGGGCCACCCAGGCCGGGTTGGGCACCGCGTCGAACATCCGAACCTGCACGTCATGCGGGCGATAGCAGTCCCAGAACGTCAACACCTCGCCGCTTTGGCGCAGCACCGCGGCCGCAGCGGCCAGACCCGGCGCCAGGGACTGGTGCACCAGGCAGCGGGCGTCCGCAGGATACAGGGCGTAGCCGACGAAGTTGTTCGCCGTGGCGTAACGCAGGTCGACGATGGCGTCCGGCACGATGCTGCGCACGTCGACGAATTCGGCCGCCCGCGCCGCGGCGGTCAGTGGGGGCACCGGCTCGGCGCTCGCGGCGGGCGCCCCGATGACGCCGCCGCAGATGACGGCGAGGCAGACGAGAAGATCCCGCATTCAGCTACCCCACCCGGCTGTCAGGGAATCCGCTGATTCCTCAGGCCGCTTCGCCAAGCACTCCACAGGGTGTTTGCCCGCGATAAATGCCAGTCCAGAATGGCATTCGAGGGCGTTTACGCTGACGACGTACGCCGAGCGTCGGACCGTTCTTAATGCGAAGATCACGTCCGACGGCACCACGAAATTGGCGTCGTAAAGCATCTCGGACAGCGTCGGCGAGAACCCCATGCGTCATTCATACTGTGCCGCCGCTTATAGGACGACTCAGGAGACCCAGGAGAACGTGGACAGCGTGAGAATCGGCTTTATCGGACTGGGAAACATGGGCGCCGGAATGGCTGCCAATTTACTCCGGGCCGGCCATGAGGTCACGGTCTACAACCGGTCAGCCGCGAGGGCCGACGAACTGGTCGCCAAGGGTGCGCGGCGCGCGGAGACAGTGGCTGGGGCCTGCTGTGGACGCGACGTCGTATTCACCATGCTGGCCGACGATGCCGCCGTACACCACGTCGTGCTCGGTGACGTCGACCTGGCCGGCGGCATCGTCGACGCGTTGGCACCGGGCGGGGTGCACATCTCGTCGAGCACCATCAGCGCCGCGCTGGCGGGCCAACTGGCCAGCGCCCACGCCGACGCCGGTCAACTGTTCGTCTCGGCGCCGGTCTTCGGTCGCCCGGAGGCGGCGGCCGCGGCGAAGTTGTTCGTCGTCGCCGCCGGCGCGCCCAGCACCGTCGAACGCGTCGCACCCCTTCTCGAGGTCATCGGGCAGCAGACCTTCGTCGTCTCCGAGGACCCGCAGGCGGCCAACCTGGTCAAGCTCAGCGGCAACTTCCTGATCGGCTCGGTGATCGAATCTCTCGGCGAAGCGATGGCGCTGGTACACAAGGGCGGGGTGGACAAAACGCAGTATCTGGACATCCTGACGTCGACGTTGTTCGGCGCGCCGGTCTATCGCACCTACGGCACCATGATCGCCGAAGGAAAATACGAGCCGGCCGGATTCGCCGCCCGGCTGGGCCTCAAAGACGTCCGCCTGGTGCTCGCGGCCGGCGAGCAACTCGAAGTGCCGCTGCCGGTGGCGAGCCTGCTCCGCGACCGTTTCCTGACCTTGCTGGCCGCCGGAGGCGGCGACCTCGACTGGTCGGCGCTGGCCACCATGTCCGACCGGGACTCCGGAGTCAGCCAGAGCTGACCGGTCAGACGACGCCGCGTAGTCCGTCGGCGCCGAACACGGGCTCGAGCAGGGCCGAGTAGTCGGGCCCGCGGCGCAGCATCTGCCCGCCGTCGACGTTGATCACCTGACCGGTGATCCAGGCCGCGGCGTCACTGAGCAGGAACAGCGATGCGTTTGCGACATCGTCGACCTCGCCGGGGCGCGGCAGCGGTGTGGCGATCCGGTAGTCCTCGCTGAGCTGAGGCAGGTCGAAGACGGGCGCGGTCAGCTCCGTGCGAATCAGCCCGGGTCGGATGCTGTTCACCCGTACCCAGGATGCGCCCAGCTCATCGGCAGCCAGCTGCATGAGGTGATCGAGCGCCGATTTGGTGACTCCGTAGGCGCCGAACCAGCGGTGGGTGTTGCTGGCCGCGATCGACGAGATACCGACGAACGACCCGCCCCCGCCTCTGACCATTTCGCGCGCGGAATGCTTGAGCACGTACATCGTGCCGTTGACGTTGAGATCGACCGCGCGCCGCCACAATTCCGAGTCGATCTGGGTGACGGGCCCGATGGTCTCGGTGCCGCCCGCGCAATGCACGACGCCGTGCAGCCGGCCGGTCCAGGCCGTAGCAGCGTCCACCGCGCGGCTGGCCTCGTCCTCCGACGTGACATCCGCGGGTTCGAACCGGACCGCGCCCGGACCGCCGGCGGCAGTGATCTCATCCACGGCGGCGGAGAGCTTGTCGGCGTTGCGGCCGATGATCATGACGTTGGCGCCTGCCGCGACCAGGGCCGCGGTGATGCCCTTGCCGATCCCGCTGCCACCACCGGTGACCAGGTATGTCCGATCCTCAAACGACAGTTGCACGCCGACCCCTAGGTACTGAGAACTAAAACTGGAACAGGTTCTAGTAATGGAACCATGGCCGGACTGCCGGACCGGCGCTCACCCCAAATATCAGGGCACGTCGCGCCTGGCGATCTGCGTAGGGCCTGCGGTGCGCCAGTCTTCGACGTCCGGCGGCTGGCCGACCGGGAAGCGGTTCTCGTTTTTCGCCGCCCAGTGGGCATGGCCCAGTTCGTGGATATGGAACGCATGTCGCAAGGCCTCGGTGAACCCCATCGCATCGGAGGCGGCGTTCACCGAATCTTTGACCAATAGCGTGGCCATTGTCGGTTTACTGGCAATGCGGCGGGCGAATTCCAGTGTCTTGTCCTCCAATTCGGCGACCGGAAAGACTTTGGACACCATTCCCAACCGGTGGGCTTCGTCCGCGTCGATCGCATCACCGGTCAGCAGCAGCTCTTTGGCCTTACGGGGTCCGAATTCCCAAGGGTGGGCGAAGTATTCGACACCGGGCATCCCGAGCCGGGCCGCCACGACATCACTGAACTTCGCGTTGTCGGCGGCCACGATCAGATCGCAGGCCCAGATCAGCATCAGCCCGGCGGAGATGGCGTTGCCCTGCACCTGCGCGATGGTGATCTTGCGCAGGTCGCGCCAGCGCACGGTGTTCTCGAAAAAGTAGTGCCATTCCTGCAGGTACAGCTTCTCGATGATGCCGGTCCTGGTACCACCGTCGATGGTGAAGCTCGGATGCAGACCCGGCCCGGGGGTGCGCTCCTGCAGTGCGGCATCCGAGCCCAGATCGTGACCGGCGGAGAAGTTCTTCCCGCGCGATGCCAGGATCACCACGCCGACGCCGTCGTCGGCCTCAGCGCGCCGAAACGCATTGTCCAACTGCACCAGCAGGGTGCGGTTCTGTGCGTTGTGCTCGGCAGGCCGGTTGAGCCAGATCCGCGCGATCCGACCCTCGTCCAGGGTTTCGTACGTCACGAAGTCGCTGTCGCTGCCGTCCGCAGTGCTGACAGCGACCTCATCGGGCCTGGCCATCGCGCCACCTCATCCTTCTGGGTCTGCTGAAGAGTGCTTTACATTCGTCCAAGTCGGCGTAACGCTCGCCGCGCTGCCCTGCACATTACGACCGGCGCTGCGCGGCCGCGGCGTCGGGCGGCATGCGGCGGGTCGGGAACCGGACGGGAACCTCCGGCGCTCGATCGAACGCCGTGGCAGGTGTGTCGAACAAGTGCGGAATTGACGCGCAGTCCATACAATGCCCTTGCACCAGATTGCCAGCAAATTGACAGAAAGCGTGATCAAGCGTGTCCACAGCGTGCCAGGCGCCCATCTCCACCCGTGTACGACGCCTCTTCCTCGCGGGCGGGTTCGCTGTCGCGATCGCCGCTGCCCCCGCGGTCGCTTTCTTCGCCGTCCCCACCGCGGGACCGTCGACCCCGGTGGCGGGATGCCCCAACGGCGAGACCGAAGACCTCTACACCGATATCTGCACGCCGCAGTTGTCGCCCAATCAGCCCGGTGGCATCAGCTATTCCACTCCTGGCGACTCCTACAGCATTCCCGAGGTGTCCGGCGTGCCGTGCACGGGTCGCAATACCGGCGAATGCATCGGACTTTCGGAGAATCAGGTCCCCGAGGTCACGCCGAACTCCACGCTGTCGTCCAGCCCGTAGCTTCACAGCGGACTTCCAGGGTTCGCCAGTGACGTGTCACTGGTACCGACTACCACTAAGGTGTCTCTCATCGCGCCTAGAGAAAGCTTGAAAATGGCCACTTTTGAGAAGCGTCCCCGTCGATTCATGCTCGCCGGAGGTTTTGCGTTGGCGGTGGCGGCAGCACCGGCCGCAGCCTTCCTCGCGACCCCAGCCACCGGGCCGGCATCTCACGTCGCCGCGTGCCCCGCAGGTGAGTCCGAAGACCTCTACACCGACAACTGCGTGCCGGAGATGACCCCCAACACCCCCGGTGGCAGCTACGCGACACCGGTTGCGGGCGGGAGCCTTCCGGAGGTCGACGGCATTCCGGCCACCGGCGGCAACTCGGGCCAAATCCTGGGCCTCGAAGAAAATGAAGCCAATATTCCTGACGTCACCCCGCATTCGAGCATTTCCTCCAGCCCGTAATTCCCCGCTCGGGTCGGAGCGTTATACGGCGACCGCGCTTGGACACCACTAGAGTGCATTCGAACAGCACTAGAGAAAGCGCGCCGATGTCAACTCTTTCTGGCCCAAGACGACTAATGCTCTGCAGCGCATTCGTGTTCGCGGTTACCGCGGCACCCGCACTCGCGTTTTCTGCCATCCCGTCGGGACCTCTGGTCGCCGCCTGCCCCGCAGGCGAGACCGAAGACCTTTACACGGACAATTGCATTCCGGAGTTGTCGCCTAACGTGCCCGGTGGCGCCTACCCGACCGCGGGGGTCACACCGGACTATTCCGGGCAGCTCACGGAGTCGACGCCGGGCGATCCGGACAGCGTTCCCGAAATTGACGGCGTGCCCTGCAGCGGTGGACGTAGTTCGGGAGCCTGCATCGGCCTCGAGGAGGACGCGGTCCCACCCGTGGTACCGCATTCGACGCTGTCTTCGAGTCCGTAATACCGGGTCAATCAGGCCAGGCGGCGACGCTTCATTCTCGCGTCACCTAGAGTTGAGTGATGCCGACCAAATCTGATCCCGCCGAACTTGGCGATGTCGAACCACTTGCTGACAGCACCGCGCGTCAAGCACGCCGCGTTGTCGCCGCTTATGCGACCGACGCCGATGAATGCCGCGTCTTCCTTTCGATGCTCGGTATTGGACCGGCGAAACAAGAGGCCTAGGTGACATCCGAGGAGGACGCGCATTCCCCCTCCTCCTCCGGCGGCTTCGGGGAATCTGACTTCGTAGTCGTTGCCAACCGGTTGCCGATCGACATGGAGCGGCATCCGGACGGCACCACGTCGTGGAAACGCAGCCCGGGTGGGCTGGTCACCGCCCTCGAACCGCTGCTGCGTCGGCGCAGTGGTGCCTGGATCGGCTGGGCGGGTATCGCCGACGATGACGCCGACACCGACGAGCCAAGTGAACCGATCGTCGAAGACGATCTGCGGATGTACCCGGTTCGGCTGTCGGCCACCGATGTCGCCGAATACTACGAAGGTTTCTCCAACGCCACGCTCTGGCCGCTCTACCACGACGTGATCGTCAAGCCGATCTACCATCGTGCCTGGTGGAACCGCTACGTCGAGGTCAATCGCAGATTCGCCGAGGCCACCTCGCGGGCGGCCGCCGAGGGCGCCACGGTCTGGGTGCAGGACTACCAACTGCAACTGGTGCCGAAGATGCTGCGCATGCTGCGCCCGGATCTGACCATCGGCTTCTTTCTGCACATCCCGTTCCCGCCGGTCGAGCTGTTCATGCAGATGCCGTGGCGCACCGAGATCATCGAGGGACTGCTCGGCGCCGACCTCGTCGGCTTCCATCTGCCCGGCGGTGCGCAGAACTTCCTGGTGCTGGCCCGGCGGCTGATCGGGGCAAACACCTCGCGCGCGTCCATCGGTGTGCGGTCCCGCCTCGGCGAAGTGCATATCGGTTTCCGCACCGTCAAGGTCGGTGCCTTCCCGATTTCCATCGACTCCGCCGAACTGGACCAGAAGGCCCGCAACCGTGACATCCGCAAGCGCGCCCGCGAGATCCGGGCTGAGCTGGGCGGTCCCCGCAAGATCCTGCTCGGCGTCGACCGACTCGACTACACCAAAGGCATCGACGTACGGCTGCATGCCTTTTCGGAGTTACTCGAGGAAGGGCGCGCCAACCGCGACGACACCGTACTGGTGCAGCTGGCCACCCCGAGTCGCGAGCGGGTCGAGAGTTACCGGGTGCTGCGCGACGATATCGAACGTCAGGTCGGCCACATCAACGGAGAATTCGGCGAGGTCGGCCATCCGGTGGTGCAGTACCTGCACCGGCCCCTGCCCCGGGAAGATCTGATCGCGTTCTACGTGGCCGCGGACGTCATGCTGGTTACGCCTTTGCGCGACGGGATGAACCTGGTCGCCAAGGAGTATGTGGCCTGCCGGGGCGATCTCGGCGGTGCCCTGGTGCTCAGTGAATTCACCGGTGCCGCAGCCGAACTCAGACAGTCCTATCTGGTCAACCCGCATGACCTCGAGGGGGTCAAGGACGGTATCGAGCAGGCACTGAATCAGGCCCCCGAAGATGGCCGCCGTCGGATGCGGGCGCTGCGTCGGCAGGTCCTGGTGCACGACGTCGACCGGTGGGCGCGGTCATTTCTCGACGCGCTGGCCGGCAAGACCGACTGACGGGGTGGCCCGACGCTAGATCGGCGTGATGTAGCTGATCAGCCACTTTCCGCCGATTTTCTGATAGTCCACTCGCAGTCGGCTGCCGTCATAGGCCGGCTGCTTGGATTTGTCGGTGACCGTGCGGTTCATATACACCAGCACCGAGCCCGAATTGCGCTGTGCTTTAAGGACTCCCACGCCTACCACGTTGGCCTGGCTGACCACCTGCCGGTCCCGGGCTTCGGGAATGATCTTCTGGTTCGCCCGATCCTCGAATTCACGCCGGTAGTCCGGCGTCAGCAGCGTGTACGCATCGGTCAGGCTGCCCTCCACGGTCTGGTAGTCGTAACCGAAGACTTTCGGGATCTGCACGGCCGCCAGCGGTGCCAGCTGGGTGCGGGTGGTCTGCTCAGCCCGCATCTCCGTCCGGTTCCAGTACAGAGCTCCACCGACACCGCCCAGAGCGACGACGCCCGCCACGGCCAGCGCCGTCAGCGCGGCGGCAGACCAGGTGACCAGGCGCCGCATCAGTTGCCGCCGTCGGGGTACTTCAGGTCGTAACCGCTCATCCGGCCGTTGTCGTCCTCGTGCACCACCACCCGAAGCCGGTACGCCTGGGACGGCTTGTTGACACCGTCGATATCGGTCACCGTCACCCGAACCGCCACCAGTACCGAGGCGTTCTTCGTGGTGTCGTCGACCTTCTCCAGAGCCGCGCCGTTGATGACGGCCTCCGAACTGGCATTGGTATCGCGGAACATCGCCTTGAGGTTCTCGACGTTGCTGCCCTGACTCAAGGTGTCGCGGAGCGGACCGCTGGTGCCGTCGACGAAACGGTTCACGCTCTGGTCGATGTCGTCCTGGTTGTAGCTGAACATGTTGACCACCGTCTGCGACGCGGTGTCGACGAACCGTTGGTCCCGAGCCAGCGCTGCATCGCCGGAGCGTTGCTGCGTCACCAGGACGAACACCGACACACCGAGCACGGCAGCGATCAGCAGTCCGCACGCTGCCGCCAGCCAACCGACGCGGGCCCGATTGGGCTGCCTGCGCGGGGGCGGCGCAGCAGTGGTGAGTGACCGTGGTGTGCGCTGCACCGGCGCCTCGACGCCCGCGGTCACCACCGTTGGGCTGGCACCTGCCACCGGGCCGGCGGGACGTGACGCCCGCCGGCGAACCGGCTTACGCCCCTCGTCGGCCCGCGACGATACGGAGGCGGGTGGGGAACCCACCATTACGCCTGCCTCGGATCGAGCATCAGATCCACCCAATTCTCGGCGGGCAGTTGTTTGGCACTACCTGGGGTGTACACACCCGTGCCGCCCGCCGGGTCAACGAACGTCCCGTTCTGGTCGTAGCTAGCGTACGCCGGACCACTGGCTTGCGGCTGTGGCTGCTCGGCGGGCAACGGCGCGTCCGGAACCGGCGGAACGTCCGGTGGCGGCGGCGGCGCATCCGGTGGTGGAGGTGCGTCCGGTGCCGGTCGCGCGTACGGCGGCACCACCTGATCCGGCGGCGCGAAGAACGGCCACGGCGGTGGCGGACCGTTCTGGTCGGGCGGCACCGGCAGCGGGAACGGCGCGTTGGGAGCCGGACCCGGGCCCGACTGGACACCCGGTGGCAGCTGGACCACCGGTGGACCGGGATCGTAGTCCGCTCCCGGTGGAATGTTCGGGAACTTGTTGGGCGGCAGGATGTTCCGGCCGTCTTCGATCGGAGTTCCGTAGGGCACCGGAGGTCCACGCCACGGGTTGGACCCGATGGGGACATACCCGACCGGATCACGGCACAACTGCACCGTCGGAGCCCGTTTGCCGGGGAACTCCTGGCACGGATAGTTGCGGGCACCGCGGACGACGGCGGGGTCGTTCTGCGCCGTTTTGCAGTACAGGTCCTTGGGTAGATCGCGGATGGTCTCGTCGGCGGGTGACCGGATCTGCGTGGCCGGAATGAATCCCGTGAGACACGGCGGCGGATCGCCGAGGTCGATCTTGAAGTCGAGCTTGCCGCCCTCGTCGGTGGGCACGCCGCCTGCGACGGTGATCAATCCTGCGATCAGCGCCGGGAAGATCACCAGCGCCTGCTCGATCGACTTGTGGTAGATCACCCCGACCCGACCGAGGTTCGCCAGATTCGCGGCCAGCATCGGGAAATCCGGCCGGATCCCCGTGAACGCGGTGTTGGCCGCGTCGGCCGCTCCGGGCGCGGTCTGGAGCAGGGTCCGCACCTGTGGGTCGGCCTGCTGTAGTTCGGTGGTGAACCGTGCCAAGCCGTCGGCCAACGATTTGATGTCATCGCCACTGCGCACCTGGGCATCCAGGAACGGCCCGGCCTGATCGATCAGCGCGCTGGTCTGGCCGTAGTTGGCATTCGCCTCGTCCACCAGCAGCCGCGACGACTGAATCAGCCGTGACAATTCTGGCCCGGACCCGTTGAACGCCTTGAACGTCTCCTTGAGCAGGTCCTGCAGGCGGCTGTTGCCGATACTGCTGACCAGTTGGTCGGCTTGTTTGAGTAGGCCCGCGATGTCCTGCCCGATCGCCGTGTTGTTCCGGTCGATCGTCGAACCGTTGCGCAGCATCTTGTTTGACGCGTCGGCGGGCGGCACCAGGTCGATGTACTGCTCACCGACCGCCGACACGCTCTTCACTGTCGCGGTGACATTGTCGGGTACCGGGGTGTTGGTGTTGAGCCGCATATCGGCCACCACACCGTCGTTGGTCAGGGACACCGACTCGACCCGGCCGATCGTGACACCGCGGTATGTCACGTTGGCGTTCTCGTAGATGCCGCCGCCCGCAACGAAATTCGCATCGACCTTGTAGGAACCGATTCCGACGGCGGCAGGCAGGTGCAGATAGAAGATTGCGATCGCGGTCACCGTGAGCACGGTGACCACTGCGAAGATCATCAGCTGGATACGAGCAAGGCGATGGAGCATCAGCGCGGCGCCCCCTGCCCGGTCGTGGACGGCATCGGCGGGATCTTGAACGGATCGGCCGCCTGCCCGGACAGATTGGCCATTTCGCCGATCAGGAAGTCCGGCGGATTGAGCACCTCGTCCATGTGTTTCATGTTGGGATCCAGCGCATTGTTCGTGGTGAACACCGACTCACCGAGTCGCCGCACGGTGAGGTCGAAGGTGACGAACACGTTGAGGTAGTCGCCGCGCACGGCCTGTTTGATGTTCTTCCCGACGAACGGGAACGTCGTGATCAGTGGCAGCGCCGACACCAGGTAGTCCGCGTTGTCGGAGAATTCCTTGATCACCGGGTACAGGTCTTTGAGGTCCGCGGCGAAGTCGTCCTTGGTCTTGGCCAGGACGTCCGCCGCGACCGTGCCCAGTTTGCCCAGCGCCGCGAACGTGTCGACGATGTTCGTCCGGTTCTTGTTCAGCACCTTCAGCGCCGCGGGCAGCGAATCCAGTGCGCGGCCAAGGCTGTCGGTGTTCTGCGCCAGAATTCCGGCGAACCGGTTGAGCCCTTCTGCGGCGGCGATGATGTCGGCCGTCTGCCGGTCGAGCGAACTGGTCAGCTCGGCCAGGCGCGGGATCAGCCCGCTCAGGCTGGCAGTGCGTCCCGCCACCGCGGCATACACCTCGTCGGTGATGTCCTGCAGCGCACCGAGATTGCCCTTGTTGACCACAACACCGAGCGACGCGAGCACTTCTTCGGTGGTCGGATAGCGCCCGGCCTGCCCCTCGGGGATGTTGGCGCCTTCGCCCAGCTTCCCGGTGCCGGGTCCGGTGGCCGGCGGTGCGAGTTCGATGTGCTGCGAGCCGAGCAGCGAGGTCTGGGCGACCGTGGCCGTCGCGTTGGCCGGCAGGTGGACGTTGGAGTCGAGCGACAGCTTGACTGCGGCATAGAACGTGCCGTCCGGGCGCTGCACCGCGTCGATTCCCGAGACGCTGCCGACGGTGACGTCATCGACCATCACCGGTGAGTTCTGCGGCAGGGTCGCCACATCGGGCAGTTCGACGGTGATCGTGAAGGCACCGGAGCCATGGCCCTTGGTGCCCGGCATGTCCAATGAGTTCAACCCACCGAACGAACACCCAGCCAGCAGCGCGGCACCCGAGCCGAGCGCCACCACCCGGCGGCCGATCCGAAACACGTTTGAAGAAGCCACTATCCACCGCCTCCAGGAGCAGGCGCAGGCTGTTCCGCAGGTGGCGGCGCAGCTGGATCGGGTGCGGGTCCCGGCAGCGGGCCGCTGCCCACGATGAAGGGTGGACCAGATGAGACCTGTCCCTCGACCGCCGGTGGCGGCAGCACCATATCGCCGAGGGTGGCACCCGGAGGGATCACCGGTGGGCTCACTCCCGGGGCCGGCTGCCACTGCAGATACGGTAGCGGCGTCTGCGACTTGGCTTCCGTCGCCGGGGTGTCGTAGGTGATCTGGCCCTTGTAGGCGGTGATGCTGTTGATCGGGTGGAACAGGATCGGCGGGTAACTCATCGCGATCCGGCGCAGGACCGGGCCCATCCGTTCGCGGCACAGTTCGGCCCGCTTGTAGTTGTCGGGGTTGGCGCCGACATCGAAGACGCCGCCGCAGATGAACTGCACCGGGTTCCCGAAGTTGGGCAGTGACAGCACACCGCCGACGGTGCCCTGCGCGGGGTTGTAGATGTTGTAGAAGTTGGCCAGACCGTTGGGTGTGACGTGCAGGATCTGCTCGAGATCGTCGTGCTGGTCGGAGAGCACCTTGGTGAATTCGGCAAGTTTGTTCACCGAGCCGATGAGCGTGTCGTTGTTGTCGTTCAGGAAGCCGCGGACATCGTTCAACGCCTGGTTCAGGGTGCCCAGCGTGTCGTCGAGACCGGCCGAGCTGTCGGCCAGCACCTGCGACACCGACGCCACGTGATCGGAGAACTGGACGATCTGCTCGTTGCTCTGCGAGAGCGCGTCGACGAGCACCTGCAGGTTTCTGATGGTCCCGAACAGGTCGGTGCGCGAGTCGCCGAGCCGGCCCGCGGTCTGCGAAAGTTCGCGCAGCGCATTGCGGAACGAGTCCCCGTTGCCGTCGAAGGTGTTGGCCGCCTGGTCGACGAATGCGCTCAGCGGGCCCTGCAATCCGCCCGCCTGGGGTCCGAGCTGCGAGGACAGCTGCGTCAGCTGGGTCTTGACCTCGTCCCACTCCACCGGCACACCCGTGCGGTCGAGCCCGATGGTCGCGCCGTCGGCCAGCACGTTGCCGCCGCCGTTCGGGGCGCCTGCGTCGAAAGCCGGGGTGAGCTGAATGAAGCGCGCCGACACCAGGTTCGGCGACACGATGATCGCGTGGGCGTCAGCGGGCACCTTCACGGCGTCGTCAATGGACATGGTGATTCGCACGTCACCGGCTCGGGGATCGATCGAGTCGATCTTGCCGACCGGCACACCGACGATCCGGACGTCGTCACCCGGGTACAGGCCGACGGCGGTGGAGAACAACCCGACCACCTTGTGGGTGCCGCGCCCTGGCCACAGGACGAAAAGCCCCACCACCAACACCACGACCACTGCCGTGACCAGACCGATGAGTAATCCCCGCCTGCGCGGTTTACGTTCTGTCATGGCGACTTCGGCCTGATGATCATGCGTTCGCCGATGAAGCCCTTGAGGTAGTCGGACAAGCTGTCAGGCAGCTTGCCTGGCTGGAAGTAGGAATCGAACAGCACCTCGGCGAGCGTCGCAGGCGGCAGGCCGTACAGGTTGATCTGGAAGCCAGGCGCCGACCCGACGACCTCGCCGAGTGCGGTTGCGTACGGCGGCAGCCGCTTCAGCGCCTCGCTGATGTGGTCCTTGCGTGCGTTCAGGTTGTCGAGCACCAGGTTCAGCTTCTGCAGCGCCGGGCCGAACACCCTGCGGTTGTCTGCGACGAAGCCCGAAAGCTGTTGCGAGATATCGTCGATTCCCGAAATGAGGGTGCTGAGGGCCTGCCTGCGCTCGTCCAGGGCGGCGAACAACTGATTGCCGTCCACGATCAGCTGGTTGACCTGCTTGGCGCGGTCCCCGAGCGTCTTGGTGACCGACTGCGCGTGCTGGAGCAGTTGCCCGAGGGCTTCGTCGCGGGTGTTGAGACTGCGCGAGAGGGCGGCGACACCGTCGAGCGCGCCGCGCAGCTGCGGTGTCGCGTCGCGCAAGGTGTCGGTCAGGGTGTTCAGCGCCAGCTCGAACTTCGGCTTGTCGAGCGCGGCCGTGTTACCGCCCAGGTCCTGCAGTGCCGCGTTGAGGGTGTACGGAGTGGTGGTGCGGCCCAACGGGATTGTCGTCGACGTGCCGCCGCCGAGCGGGGTGACGTCGAGCGATTTCTGGCCCAGCACCGTGTCGGTCTTGATGGCGACCAGGGACTGATCGCCGACCTTGACGGTCCGGTCGACGGTGAAGTCCACCTTCGCAGCGGTACCGGCCAGCCCGACCGACTGCACCATCCCGACCTTGATGCCCGAGACGTTGACGTCGTTGCCGGGCGTGATGCCACCGGCGTCGCTGAAGAACGCGCTGTAGGTCTTACCCTGCGGGAAGAACGGCAACTTGGCGTAGCCGAACGAAACGAGAACGAGGCACATCACCAGGACGATGCCGAAGATGCCGGTGCGGACGGGGTTTGGCCCGTCGGGATTACTTGGCAGGAGAGCACCTCCCCTTGGACGGGTCCGGCGGTCCACCGAACGGAATCAGGATGTCGCTGCCCGCGGGTCCGTTGATCTTCATCCGGATGGAGCAGTAGTAGATGTTGAAGAACGAACCGTACGCGCCGAGCGCGTTGAGTCGCAGATAATTCTCGGCGAGCGGCTCGATGACGTCGTTGACATCTTTCTTGCGCTCGTCGAGCTTGGCTGCCAACGGTTGCAGATTCTCCAGCACACCCTGAAGCGGTCGCCGGCTCTTGGCCAACATGTCCGTCAGATCCGTCTCGGCAGATGCCAACGGCCCGATGGCGCCTGCGATCGGATCCGAGCCCTGGGCCAGGCCGGTGATCAGCTGCTGCAGCTGATCGACGCTGGTGCTGAACTGGGCGCCTTTGGCGTCCACCGTCGACAGCACCGTATTGAGATTGTTGATCACATCGCCGATCAGCTGGTCGCGCGCAGCCAGGTCGCTGGTGAAAGAACTGGTGGAGGACAACAACTCTGAGATCGCGCCGCCCTGCCCCTGGAGCAACTCGATGACGGCGTTGCTGACCTCGTTGACCTTCGTGCCGTCGAGGCCCTTGAGCACCGGCCGCAGACCGCCCAGGAGTGCGTCGAGATCCAACGCGGGTTCCGTGTGGTCCTTGCTGATGCTGCCGCCAGGTGGCAGCTTGCGCAGGTCTCCGGGTCCGGAGGCGATCTCCAGGAAGCGATCCCCGACCAGGTTCTCGTACCGAATCATCGCTCTGGTGGAGGTGTAGAGCTGATAGCGCTTGTTCACGTCGAAGGTGACGTCGACGGTGTTGTCCGGCGCGAGCTTCATCTCCGTCACCGAACCCACTGGCACACCGGCGATTCGGACGTCCTGTCCGGTCTTGAGGCGAGACGCGGTGGTGAAGTTGGCGTGATAGGTGTTCGACGAGGTGAATCGGAACTCACCGAACACCACGATGAGACCGGCCGCCACCATCAGCATCACGACGGTGAAGATGCCCACCTTGACCAGGTTTCCGCGGCCCTGCATCAGAAATCGTCCCGCTCTGCGAACGCGCCGTTGAACAGGAACTGCAGCGTGGACGGCGCGTCGAACTGCAGTTCGGTGTTCGGCTGGAATGGCACGTTCGCGTTGTCGGTGACCAGGAACGGGGCCCGGTACCAGGAGCCGCCGAGCTGCTTGCTCGGAATGTCAGGCAGGCCACGGCAATTCGGTCCACCTGAGGCGTTGACGATCGGCAGGCTCTCCGGGTACGTGTACGCGGGCGCGCCCGGCAGGAAGTTGGAGGACACGAACAGGCCCGGTCGGGTACCGCCGATGACGGGACCGAACTTGTCTGCGGCCGTCACCAGCGCCTTGAGCAGACAACCGTATTCAGGAGAGTAGTCGCCGAGCACCTTGGCAGGCGCCCTCGCCCGTTGGATCGCGGCGATGTAATCCTGGGCGGCGGGTGCCAACGTCTCGTAGCCGTTGTTCGCCAGGCCGGTGGCGGCCAGCAGTGTCGCGTTGAGGTTGTCCTGTTGGTCGACGACGGTCTTGCTGATCGAGGGGACGTTGTTGAGCACCGTCACCAGGTCGGGGGCGGCATCGGCGTAGATGTTGCCGACTGCCGCGGTCTTCTGCAGATCGGACTGCACGGTGGGAAGTTTCGGATTGATCTGGGCCAGATAGTCGTTCAGCCCCGTCATGGCCGCGCCGAGGTCGTCGCCGTTTCCGCGCAGACCCTCCCCCAAGGCGGTGAAGGTGGCGTTGAGGTTCACCGGATCGATCTTGTGCAACACGTCGGTGAGCGTCTGGAAGAGGGTGTTGACCTCGAGCTGGACCGACGATGCCTGCACCGTGGTGTCGGGTCTGATCGGAGTGGCCGCTGGAGACTGCGGGGTGATGAACTCCACCGACTTGGCGCCGAAGACGGTGTTGCCTGCGATCCGCACGTCTGCGTTGGACGGGATATACGGCAACTGGCCGCTGTCGATGTCCAGCGTCAACTTCGCTTGGTCGCCCGCGTAGTCGATCGACGTGACCTTGCCGATCTGGATGCCACGGTATTTGACCTTGGCATCGGTCTCCATCACCAGGCCGGCGCGGGGCGACATCACCGTGATCTTGTCGGTGGGGGTGAACGCCGCCGTGTAGGCCAGATAGGTGAACACCACCGCGGCAACGATCAGCACGGCCAGGATGGCGGCGGCCACTCTGATGTGGGTGCGGTTCGACTCTTGGTCCGACATACCTGGCCGCTACCCGGAGAGGTTGAAGTTGCCGGACCCGCCGTACACGGCGAGCGAGATGAACAGGGTGATCACCACGACGACGACCAGTGAGGTACGCACCGCCTTGCCGACGGCGATACCGACCCCGACCGGGCCGCCGGAGGCGTTGTAGCCATAGTAGGTGTGCACCAGCATGACCGCGATCGACATCGCGATGGCCTGCAGGAACGACCACAGCAGGTCGGTCGGGATCAGGAACGTGTTGAAGTAGTGGTCGTAGAGTCCCGCGGACTGGCCGTTGATGAACACGGTGGTGAACCGGGCTGCGAAGAACGCCGCCAGCACCGACAGTGAGTACAGCGGGATGATCGCGATGAGGCCGGCGATCAGCCGCGTCGACACCAGATACGCCACCGAGTTGATGGCCATCGTTTCCACCGCGTCGATCTCCTCGGAGACCCGCATGGCGCCGAGCTGCGCGGTGGTGCCCGCACCGATGGTGGCGGCCAGCGCGATACCGGCGATCACGGGCGCGACGATGCGCACGTTGAGAAAGGCCGAGAGGAAACCGGTCAGCGCCTCGATGCCGATATTGCCCAGCGAGGAGTAGCCCTGCACGGCGATGACGCCGCCGGAGGCCAGGGTGAGGAACGCCGCGACGCCGACGGTGCCGCCGATGATCACCAATGCCCCTGTGCCCATGGTCATCTCAGCGATGAGGCGCACCGTCTCCCGACGGTATTTGGTCATTGCACTGGGGACGAAGCGGATCGACTCGCCGTAGAACAGCGCCTGCTCACCGAAGCCGTCCACCGCCTTGGGCACGCCGGCCAGGGCGCGCCGCAGCCGGAGGGTGGCGTCGTAATTGCCGATACCGGTCATCTGGCCAACACCCGCACACCGATGGCGGTCATGATCACGTTGATGACGAACAAGCAGATGAAGGCGTAGACCACCGTCTCGTTGACGGCGGTGCCGACACCCTTCGGTCCCCCCTGCACCGTCAGGCCGCGGTAACAGCCGACCAGGCCCGCGACGACGCCGAACAGCAGCGCTTTGACCTCGGCCAGGATCAGCTCACCGAGACCGGTCAGCACCGTGAGCCCGTTGATGAATGCCCCGGGGTTGACCCCCTGTAGGAACACGGAGAACACGTAACCGCCGGCCAGGCCGATGGCGCAGACGAAACCGTTGAGCAGCAGCGCGACCAGCGTCGACGCCAGCACCCTCGGCACCACCAGGCGCTGGATGGGATCGATGCCGAGCACCCGCATGGCATCGATCTCTTCGCGGATGGTGCGCGCACCCAGATCGGCACAGATGGCCGTGGCGCCTGCGCCGGCGACCACCAGCACGGTGACGACGGGACCGAGCTGGGTGACGGTTCCGAATGCGGTGCCCGCGCCGGAGAGGTCGGCCGCGCCGATCTCCCGCAGCAGGATGTTCAGGGTGAAGGCGACCAGAACGGTGAAGGGGATGGCCACCAGCAGGGTCGGCACCAACGAGACCCGGGCGATCATCCAGGTCTGGTCAATGAGTTCCCGGAATTGGAAAGGCCTGCGGAAGGTCGCTCGGAAGGTGTCTAGGGACATCTCCATGAAGCCGCCCACGGCCCGAGCCGGAACCGCGAGCTGTTCGAACAACCTCGGTTCCCTTCTCGCGGGGGGTGGACGACGAACCGTACTGCCGTTTCACACAGCCTTGGCGAAGCCTGTGCGGCACCTGTGCAGAGTGCCTGCCTGACCCCGTTGCCTGCCGTCGACGTTGTGAGACGGATCATAGTAACTAGAACACGTTCGCAGTGTCAAAGAACGACCGAATGAGACATAAATAGACGATCTGTCCAGGTCAAGGCCACTGTGACCAAGATCATCCTATAACGTGTTCTAGTTACAAAACGGTGTCGAAGTGGCACTTTGACAACGTCAGTTGCCCATCAAGCCGGTCGCGGAAAAGCCCGCCGTGGAATCCCGATCAGCAAAGTAACCGTGCAACCTAGCACTGAGGTCCGCCGGATCCCAGGCCTTCCCTTCGGCGGTGAACTTCTGCTCAGCGACAGGAGCCGCCACCAGCGTCACGTCCGGACCGTAGACGATGAAGACCTGCCCGCTGACCCCCTCGGCCGCCGGGGAGGCCAGGAACCGCACCAGCGTCACCACGTGTTCGGGCGACAGGCTGTCGATCTCGCCGTCGGCGACGTCAGGTTCCGCGCCGAAGACATCCGCGGTCATCGCCGTCCTGGCGCGGGGGCAGATCGCGTTGGCCCGCACCCCGTAGCGCTCCAGGCCGCGGGCCGCCGACATCGTCAGCGCCGTGATGCCTGCCTTGGCCGCCCCGTAGTTGGCCTGCCCGGGCGGCCCGGCCAACCCGGCTTCTGAAGAGGTGTTGATCAGCCGGCCGTAGACGCTGCCGTCGTTATCCTTTGCCTTGTTGCGCCAATAGGTCGCGGCGTTGCGGGTGAGCAGAAAATGACCCCGCAGATGGACCGCGATGACGGCGTCCCAGTCCTCGTCGGTCATGTTGAACAGCATCCGGTCGCGGGTGATGCCTGCGTTGTTCACCACGATGTCGAGACTGCCGAGCCCGTCCGCGGTGGCCACCAGTTCGTCGGCGGTGGAACGCTGGCTGATGTCACCGGCGACGACGACCGCCTTGGCGCCCACGGCAGTGATCTCGTCGACGACGTCGGAGTCGTCGATCGCCTTGCCGATGTCGTTGACGACGACGGTCGCTCCCGCTCTGGCCAGACCGATCGCCTCGGCTCTACCCAGACCTGCGGCCGCGCCGGTGACCACCGCGACCTTGCCGGACAGCTCGCTGGTTTCTGCGTTGTCAGTCAACTTATGAATACCTCTAGTCTCGTCAGTCTTTGCGGATGAGGGCAGCTCGTGGGCACTCGGCGACCGACTGTTCGGCCAACTGTTCCTGGTCGGTCGGGATCTCGTCGACCTTCATGACGGCATAGTCGTCGTCATCAAGGTCGAACAGGTCCGGGGCGATTCCGACGCACACGGCGTTGCCCTCACAGCGATCACGGTCTACTTCAACCCGCATCACAACCTCCTCACCAGTCTCGCCCAGTCGTTGTGCCAGGCTGGGCAACAGAATAAGACTCCGCTGGGTTATCGCCAGTCTGGCACCATCCTGGACCGCAAGACTAGAACGTGTTACAACCAGGGTTGAACAAGGGTGAGTCTCACGGCTGCTTCGTCGCGGAGCACCGCCGGCACCCCCACCGAGCGAAGGACGGCTCACATGCACATCAACTACACCCCTGAGCAGGAGGAGTTGCGGCGCGAGCTGCGCTCCTACTTCGCCCAGCTGGCCACGCCGGAGCGGTTGGCGGCGTTGACGTCGACATCGGGTGAGATGGGCAGTGGCAGCGTCTACCGCGACACCGTCGCGCAGATGGGCCAGGACGGCTGGCTGGCGCTGGGCTGGCCGAAAGAGTACGGCGGCCAGGCCCGTTCGACCATGGACCAGTTGATCTTCTCCGACGAGGCAGCCGTCGCCGGCATCCCGGTGCCGTTCCTGACCATCAACAGTGTGGCGCCGACCATCATGGCGTTCGGCTCCGAAGAGCAGAAACAGTTCTTCCTACCCAAGATCGCCGCGGGTGATCTGCACTTCGCGATCGGCTACTCCGAACCGGGCGCGGGCACCGACCTCGCCGCACTGCGCACCTCGGCGGTTCGCGACGGCGACGACTACGTGATCAACGGTCAGAAGATGTGGACCAGCCTGATCGCCTATGCCGACTACGTCTGGCTCGCCGTGCGGACCAACCCCGAGGCCAAGAAACATCGCGGCATCTCGATGATCATCGTGCCGACCACCGCCGAAGGCTTTTCGTGGACGCCGGTGCACACGATGTCGGGGGTGGACACCAGCGCCACCTACTACCAGGACGTCCGCGTGCCGGTGTCCAGCCGGGTCGGCGAGGAGAACGGCGGCTGGAAGCTGGTCACCAATCAGCTCAACCACGAGCGCGTCGCTCTGGTCTCGGCCCAGCCGATCTACCTGGCGCTCAATCAGGTTCGCGAGTGGGCTCAGAACACCAAGGACGCCCGCGGCGAGCGACTGATCGACCACGAGTGGGTGCAGCTGAACCTGGCCAGGGTGTTGGCCAAGGCCGAGGTGCTCAAACTCATCAACTGGGAGCTGGCGTCGTCGTCTGATTCCGCACCCTCCCCCGCCGACGCCTCGGCCGCCAAGGTGTTCGGCACCGAGTTGGCCACCGAGGCGTACCGCCTGCTGATGGAGATCCTCGGACCGCAGGCCACGCTGCGTGGCAACGGCGCCCAGCTGCGCGGTCGGGTGGAACGATTGCACCGCTCTGCTCTGATCCTGACCTTCGGTGGCGGCACCAACGAAATCCAGCGCGACA
>JBEVHL010000246.1:0-5049 GCA_040511255.1 Mycobacterium sp.
GAGCCCCACCGGAACAGGGCGTAGGCCAGGATCAGCGCCGCGGAGATGCTTGACAGCAGGACGCCCTGCGACCCGGTGAGGATTCTGACGCTGTCGACGATCGTCAACGTGCCGAAGGAGACCGCAACCGCGACGAGCGGGTGCGTGCGTCGCCACAGCAGGGGGCCCAGGACCCCGAGCGTCGCGAGCAGCAGCAGCGGGCGCGGCGCCAGGTCCTGGCGAAGCACCCAAGACCGCCCCGAGACCGCTTCCACCAGGGACCAGCAGACCAGTACTGCGACCAAGGCCCAGTCCCGCGGCCCCCGGTCCGGGGCATTCGTGGGTCGAGGTTCGGCCCACAGCGCGCGGAGTGCGTTGGTGGCCATCTGATCAGCCTAGGCAGCCCGCGTGCTCGGCGTATTAGCCGAAAGTACAAGAGCTCGGCTGTGCCAACGGCCAGGTCGAATCTGGCTCCGGGGCTGATGTGCCCACCGCCGTGCTCAGCGATCGTGGACCTACCGATCCTCACCACAAACAACGGAGCCCATGATGAGAAATGGTCAACCCACCACCACGACCAAGACCACGACAGCCCTACACGATCCGCCCGCGCCGGTCAGAGCGAAGCTCGCCGCAGCCTGGACCAGCTTGATGTTCTTCGTCATCTACATCGACTACTTCCACCTCTACCAGCCCGGCGCCATCGACCAAATCCGGGGTGGCGGCATCTTTGAGTTCGACATCACCCCGACGTTGATGACCATCTTCGTCGTGGTCATAGGGATCCCGGCCCTGATGGTGATGCTCTCCATGGCGCTGCCCGCCCGGGTGAACCGCGCCACGAACCTCGTCGTGGCATCGCTCCAGATCCCCCTCATGGTGTTCAACGCGGCAGGGGCGTCCTGGGACTGGGCCTTCTACTACGGCCTCACCATCGGAATCGAGGTGCTGATCCTGGCCTTCATCCTGCGCTCCGCCTGGACCTGGCCACGCCGCACCGCATCACCGGCGACCATGGCAACCAGCCTCAACACGGAGCCACACCGCACACCGCAGCAGGCCTGACTGCCCGCCCCAGGGCCCGACCATCCTTCGCTCGCCCCACCCGCGGGCACGGTCACCTGCCTCAGCGTCCGCTGCTGAGCGCTCCGGTTCCACCCCCATCCCCCAGAACGGTCCCGGTCATGATCGAGGCACACGAGCTCACCAAGCGCTACGGCGACACCACCGCCGTGCACTCCCTCAGCTTCACGATCGCGCCCGGCACCGTCACCGGGTTCCTCGGCCCGAACGGCGCCGGCAAGTCCACGACCATGCGCATGATCATGGGACTGGACCGGCCGACGTCGGGCACCGTCACCGTCAACGGCAAGCCCTACCGGCAGCACCGTGCCCCGCTACGCGAGGTCGGCGCCCTGCTGGAGGCAAGCGCCGTGCACCCCAGCCGCAGCGCCCGCTCACACCTGCGCTCCATGGCCGCCACCCACAACATCAAGGCCTCCCGGGTCAGCGAGGTCATCGAGATGACCGGCCTGGCCGGGGTAGCGACCAAGCGCGTCGGAGGGTTCTCCCTCGGCATGGGCCAGCGCCTGGGCATCGCCGCCGCCCTCCTAGGCGACCCCAGGACGCTCATCCTCGACGAGCCGGTCAACGGGCTCGACCCCGAGGGGCGCTGAGAACGATGAAGGCGATAACCCAACACCGCTACGGCGGACTTGACACTCTCGAATACGAGACTGTTGCCCGGCCCGTAGCGGCGAAGGACGAAGTCCTCATCCGGGTTCAGGGAGCATCCATCAACGCGGCCGATTGGCTGCTCATGCAGGGTGAACCCTTCGTTGCGAGGTTGGCGTTCGGCCTGCGGCGGCCCAAGGTCTCGACGCGGGGCAGGGATGTGGCCGGCGTGATCGAGGCTGTGGGCGACAACGTGCGCCGTTTCAGCGTGGGCGACGAGGTTTATGCAGAGGTGGATGCCGGCAGCTTCGCCGAATACACCGTCGCCCAGGCGAAGCGCCTCGCTCACAAACCCTCGCGAATCAGCTTCGGCGAGGCGGCTGCCGTGCCGATCGCCGCAACAACGGCGCTGCAGGGGGTGCGGGATGTCGCGAAGATCAAGCCGGGCGACAAGGTGCTCATCAACGGAGCGTCCGGCGGAGTCGGCTCCTTCGCCGTGCAGCTGGCTAAGGCCTGCGGGGCCGAAGTGACTGGCGTCTGCAGCACCGCAAATCTCGAGTTCGTGCGGTCGTTGGGCGCAGACCACGTCATCGACTACACGGGTGAGAACTTCGCGAGCGGCGAGGCTCGCTACGACGTGATCTTCGACCTCGTCGGCAACCGATCGCTGGCCGAGTGCAGGCGGGCCCTCACTCGTCGCGGAACACTTGTGCTGGCGTCGGGCAACGGGGGACGCGTGCTCGGTCCGATCCGACGCATGCTCGCAGCGATGCTGCTGGGCATGTTCGTGACCCAGAACCTTCGACCCCTCGCCGCGGTCGCGAGCGGCGCCGACCTCGAGGTGCTTCGGGAACTCATCGAGGCCGGCACCATCACGCCGCCAGTCGACCGCAGCTACCCGCTCGCTGAGACGCCTGAGGCGATCCGCTACTTCGTTGAGGAGCACGCCGGGGGAAAGATCACCATCACCGTCACCAGCCAGAACAACACCAAGGAGCAGCACCAGTGAACACCACCGCCACAACTCTGAGCCCTCCCGTGCTCGCGGCCCGCGACATCCGTAAGTCCTACGGCAAGGGCACCGCCCGGTTCGATACGTTGGCTGGTGTGTCGCTGTCGGTGTATGCCGGGGAGTCGATCGCGATTGTGGGGAAGAGCGGGTCGGGCAAGTCGACCCTGATGCACCTGCTTGCGTTGTTGGACCAACCGGATGACGGCGGCACCCTGATGGTCGGCAACACCAACGCCGATGAGTTGTCGGTGCGGCAGCTGAACCGGTTACGCAACCAGGACTTCGGGTTCGTGTTCCAACAGTTCTTCCTCACCCCCAACGCCACCGTGCTCGACAATGTGGTGCTGCCCCTGAAGATCGCCGGTGTTGGTGCCCGGGAACGCAAAACCCGCGGCATGGCAGTACTCGAACAACTGGAAATGGCAGACAAAGCCAAAAACAAGGCAGTCACCCTCTCAGGCGGACAAAACAACGAGTCGTCATCGCCCGCGCCCTGGTGAACAACCCGAAGGTCATCTTCGCCGACGAACCCACCGGCAACCTCGACACGATCACCGGTGCCCTGGTTGCCGGGTGCGTACCGCCGGTAATCCGATCCGAACCGTAGCACCCGTGAAGGGTGCGGAAACC
This sequence comes from Mycobacterium sp., assembly GCA_040511255.1. Classification (GTDB taxonomy): domain Bacteria; phylum Actinomycetota; class Actinomycetes; order Mycobacteriales; family Mycobacteriaceae; genus Mycobacterium. Next base: position 3,296 of record JBEVHL010000246.1, read on the forward strand.
TGAGCACCCATGGCCCCTGACCGCGCGCTGTCGCGTACCGCAAGGTGGTGGTGGTGATCACGCCCCATGCGGCGGTCCGCGGCTTTCTCAATCATGGGAATCGACGGTTCGCTCCTTTGGGCAGTTCGGCGTCGATCGACCGTTCCGACTTTGCTACCTTTTGCGGCCGTGACCAGTTGGGCCCCGAGGCGGGCGTGAAGGCGGTCGTCCACGACCGGTACGGGTCGCCCGATGTGCTGCGGGTCGAGGAGGTCCCGGTACCGTCACCGGCCGCGGGCCAGGTGCGGGTGAAGATTGCCGCGACCTCAGTCAACCTCAGCGACTGGGAGTGCCTACGCGGATCGCCCGCGTACGCGCGGATCGACGGGCTGCGGTTCCCGGCTCGCCGGACGCTCGGTTCGGACATCGCCGGCCTGGTCGACGATGTCGGGGAAGGGGTGACCCAGTTCCGACCCGGAGACGAGGTGTATGGCGACAACCTCAGGCTGAAGGGGGGCTTCGCGGAGTACACGCTCGCGCCGGAATCCGCGCTCGCCCACAAGCCGGACCAGCTCACCTTCGTTGAGGCGTCGACCATCCCGCAGGCGGGCGCGATCGCCCTGCAGGGCACGAAGGGGGCCGGGACGGGTCGCCGGGTGCTGATCAACGGCGCTGGCGGAGGGTCGGGATCCTTCGCGATTCAGCTCGCGAAGCGGCTCGGTGCTCACGTCACCGGTGTTGACAACGCCTCCAAGCTGGACTTCATGCGGTCGGTCGGTGCGGATCGCGTGATCGACTATCGCCGAGACGACTTCACCCGGACCTCCCAGCCGTACGACCTGATTTTGGACCTGGCCGCGCACCGGTCCGTACTTGCCTATCGGCGTGCGCTGGCGCACGGCGGCACGTATCGGTGCGTGGGTGGGTCGGTGTCCACGCTGCTGCGCCTGCTTACCGTCGGCCGACTGGTGGGGGGACTCACCGGACGCGCGATCGGGATCCTTGCTGTCCAGGAGGGGCCGGCCCACTTTGAGCCGCTTGCCGCCCTCTGCACCACCGGGGACATCCAGATCCACATCGACCGCACGTTCGCACTCGACGAGGTTCCCGCCGCGCTTGCTCATGTCGGTGAGGGACGCGCCTCCGGCAAAGTGGTTGTCGTCCTCTCCTGACCCACTCTGAACCCGTCCGGCGGCCCGCAGGTCCGCTCATAAGCACGAGCGCGCAGGTCGAGGAGGCGTGTGTTGTCGTGGTGACGTCGTCGCTCGGAATCGTGGCATAGGACATAGCGGGAGCCAGGCTGGGAGCCAATCGAGGTGGACAGTGCCGGTTCAGCGCGACCACAGGTGAACCGTTCGGCCGACTCCAACTGTCGTATGCATCCCTGGTTCGCTGCGATGGCATGGAAGAGGTCAGGGGTTCGAGTCCCCTAAGCTCCACTCACTATTTCTCCTGATCAGACTCCAATCCCATCGGCGTCATTTCAGGGCTCTGTTTGGTTTTCACTGGATGCGGGGGGCAGAGTGGGGGGCTTGCTGGCCGCGCGGTGGGCATTGAAGAGGTCATCCATCGCCTTCGCGCCGCGCCTTAACACAGGGCGCAATTCCTTGCGATACACCTTTTCCGTTGTACGGGTATTGGCGTGCCCGACCAAATGCGCGATGTCCTCAATCGGTATCCCTGCGCTCGACAGCAGCGAGACGAAACTGTGCCGCAGCTCTCGCGGTGTCCATTCATCCGCTTGGAGCCCGGCCTGCACGGCCACCTGACGGAAG
>JBEVHL010000247.1:0-5678 GCA_040511255.1 Mycobacterium sp.
GTACGGGCGGTGCCCGAGGCGCTCGACAATGTGCCAGAGCCGGTGCGCGACGCCGCCACGGCCGTCGGCTACAAGCCTCTGATTCGAATGCTGAAAGTCGAACTGCCGCTGTCGATCCCGGTACTCGTAGCCAGCCTGCGCGTCGTCGCCGTCACCAATATCTCGATGGTGTCGGTCGGGTCGGTGATCGGCATCGGTGGACTGGGCACCTGGTTCACCGAGGGGTACCAGGCCGACAAGAGTGACCAGATCATCGCGGGCATCATCGCGATCTTCGTGCTCGCCGTGGTGATCGACACGCTCATCATGCTGGCGGGCAAGGCGATCACGCCGTGGACCAGAACGGTCCGCGCTCCCAAGGCGGCAGGCGTGAAAGCGACGGTGACCAAATGAATTTTCTCTCCCAGGCGCTGTCCTACATCTTCACCGCGGCCAACTGGGGTGGTCCGTCCGGCCTGACCGTGCGGATCCTCGAGCATCTGCAGTACACGTTCGTCGCCGTGGTCGTCTCGGCCGTGATCGCGATTCCACTGGGCATGCTGATCGGGCACACCGGTAAGGGCACCTTCCTGGTGGTCACCGGCGTCAACTCACTGCGCGCCCTGCCCACCCTGGGTGTGCTGCTGCTCGGTGTGCTGCTGTACGGGCTCGGTCTGGTGCCCCCGACGATCGCGCTGATGCTGCTGGGCATCCCGCCACTGCTGGCGGGTACCTACTCCGGGATCGCCAACGTCGACCCGAACATCGTCGACGCGGCCAGATCGATGGGCATGACGGAGTCGCGGATCCTGCTGCGGGTGGAGACGCCGAACGCCATGCCGCTGATCCTCGGCGGTCTGCGTACCGCGACACTGCAGGTGGTGGCCACCGCGACCATCGCCGCCTACGCCAGCCTCGGCGGTCTCGGCAGATACCTGATCGACGGCATCAAGGTCCGCGAGTTCTACATCGCGTTGGTCGGCGCCCTGATGGTGACGGCGTTGGCGCTCATCCTTGACGCCCTGATGGCCTTCGCGGTGTGGACGTCGGTGCCGGGCACCGGCCGGCTCCGCAGAATGCCGCAGCCGTTGCTGGGTGACGAGGTGGCGCTGGAGTCCGGGCGGCCGGAACGAGAGCAGAACGGGGACTTTGCCCCCGTTAATCCTTGACGGGCTACTGCTCAGGGGGCCCGTCGCTTACGGTAGGTGAGTGAGTGCAGCCGAAGACGACATTGAAGGCGCCTGGCCCGCGATCTTGACCTGGCGCGCGCACGATGATCCGCGGATGGAATCGGTGCGGGTGCAGTTGACCGGCAACCGCATCAAGGCCTACGGCCGGATCGTCTCGGCGGCCACGAAGTCGATTCCCGCGTTCAGCGCGTCCTATGACTTGGTGACCGATGAGGTGGGCGCCACCAAACGCCTGTCGTTGACCGTCACCCTCGCCGAGCGGGAGCGGCAGCTGTCGATCGCCCGCGACGAAGAGAACATGTGGCTGGTCCAGGACCATTCCGGTAAGACCACCCGCGCCAGCTTCGACGGTGCGCTGGACGTCGACCTTGTGCTCAGCCCGTTCTTCAACGCGTTGCCCATCCGGCGTACCGGGCTGCACAAGGTGGCCGAGACGGTCAGCCTGCCGGTGGTCTACGTGTGGTTGCCCGAGCTGACGGTCAAGCCGGCGACCATCACCTACGCCAGCGCCGAAGACGGCATCAAGCTGCACTCGCCCGTCGCCGACACCACGGTCACCGTCGACGAGAACGGCTTCATCATCGATTACCCCGGGTTGGCAGAGCGGATCTGAGCACCCCGCCGGCACGCCCGGCCGCCGCGAGTTCGTCGCGCCAGCCGTCCGCGCCGAGGGTGATCGCCATGATGTCCGGCCGGGAGAAGCTGTCGTAACGGATGCGTGCGGCGTGACCGGTTTCCACCAGTTCGGCCACCGACGCTCGCTCGGCCAATGTGTCTCTGGCCTGGCTCAGCAGGGTGATCGCGCGGTCCAGGACCGGTAGCAGGTCAGTGGCGTTGGCCTCGCACATGGCGCGAACCAGATCCGGCGCGGTGGCCGCCACCCGGGTGCTGTCCCGAAACGAGCCCGCCGCCAACGCGAACGCCAACGGGATATCCGCCGCGGTGATCGCGAGTGCTTCGGCGGTCAGGTGGGGCAGATGCGAGATGGCCGCAGCCGCGGCGTCGTGCTCCTCGGAGCGGGCGGGCACCACGAATGCACCGCAGTCCAGGGCCAGATTCATCACGAGCGACCAGACTTCGGCGTCGACGTGGTCGTCGACCGTCAGCACCCACGGGGTGCCCACGAACAGGCGGGCGTCGCCTGCGGTCCAGCCCGAATGTGCGGTGCCGGTCATCGGGTGCCCGCCGACGAAGCGGGGCAGCAGGCCGGCGGCCTTGACCTCATCGTGGACCGCCCCTTTGACGCTGATCACGTCGGTCAGGGCGCAGTCCGGCGCCAACTCGGCGATATGGCTCAGCATGATCGACACCGCGGGCATGGGGACCGCGAGCACCAGCAGGGCGTCGGTCTCGGCGGCCCGTTTCAGCACGGCGTCCAGGTCGGTTGACGCGTCGAATCCGTCGAACGTCGCGGCCTTGGCGCCGTCCACCGAGCGGTTGTAGCCGAACACCATCCGATCCGCCGCTGCGACCGCCCGCATCAGGGAGCCACCGATCAGCCCGAGGCCGAGCACGCAGATGGGAGGAGGTGTCACGAAGCAAGGTTGACACATCCGTCAGGGCGGCTATCGACCCGCTGGTCAAGGGACCTGCCGGGGGCTAGCGTTAGCGTTCATGGGACCACAGCGGGCACAGAAGCAGGACGCTTCACCAGCCCAGGACACCCCGGACGGTTTCGGGGTCGCAGTGGTGCGCGAAGAGGGCAAGTGGCGGTGCACGCCGATGCGGCCCGGCTCGCTGACCAGCCTTTCCGCCGCCGAGACCGAGCTTCGTGAGCTGCGCAGCGCCGGTGCGGTTTTCGGGTTGTTGGACATCGACGACGAGTTTTTTGTGGTCATCCGGCCCGCCCCGGCGGGCACCCGACTGCTGCTGTCGGATGCCACCGCGGCGTTGGATTACGACATCGCCGCCGAGGTGTTGGAGAAACTCGACGCCGATATCGCCGACGAAGATCTCGAGGATGCCGACCCGTTCGAAGAGGGCGATCTCGGGTTGCTGGCCGATATCGGTCTGCCCGAAGGGGTGCTCGGCGTCATCATCGCCGACACCGATCTCTACGCCGACGAACAACTGACCCGCATCGCCCGCGAAATGGGCTTCGCCGATGAACTCGCTGGTGTGCTCGACCGTCTCGATCGGTGAACTCTGACGAGCAGCTGATCCGGCTGGCGCTGGCTGCCGCGCAGACCGCGGGGCCGCGCGATGTGCCGATCGGTGCCGTGGTGATCGACGCTGCTGGTGTCGAGTTGGCGCGGGCGGTCAACGCTCGCGAGGAGCTCGGGGACCCCACGGCGCACGCCGAGATCCTGGCGCTGCGGGCGGCAGCTCGGGTCGCCGGTGACGGCTGGCGGCTGGAGGGGGCGACGCTGGCGGTGACCGTCGAGCCGTGCACGATGTGCGCCGGTGCGCTCGTGATGGCGCGGGTGGCGCGGGTGGTGTTCGGGGCCTGGGAGCCCAAGACCGGCGCGGTCGGCTCGCTGTGGGATGTGGTGCGGGATCGACGGCTGAACCATCGTCCGGAGGTGCGCGGCGGGGTGTTGGCCGACGAGTGTGCGGCGCCGTTGGCGGAGTTCTTCGCACGCCAGCGGTAGGTGGTGTGGCTGCACGACTGCGGGTGTCACCGGTCCGGACCACCAGCCCAACGATTAGGGCGGCAGGCTCGGCTTCGGTAAGCTGCTCCGCGGTGGCGTGTCCGAGCGGCCTAAGGAGCACGCCTCGAAAGCGTGTGACGGGTAACCCCCGTCCGAGGGTTCAAATCCCTCCGCCACCGCCACAACCGCCCTCCTGCTCACGCAGGTAAGGGCGGTTTTTGCATACGGTGTCAGCTCGACGGCGGTTTGGGTCGCCGCTGAATGCGCAGGGCAGTGGTGGCATCGGCGGCCCTGGGGCGACGCTGGATCCGCAGCGCGGTAGTGGGAGCCGGGATCTCCGTCGTCGGCACCGCAGTTGAGGTCGACGGCAGCACGACGGTCGAATCCTGGTGCGCGACAACGATCTTCGGTGGTGGCGCGGACTCGGCAGGTGGCGTCGCCGGACGGGTCTTGCGGCGTAGCGCGCCCGCCAGCGGACCCGTGACGAGCACGGCGACGAGCACAGCCAGGCTCAGCCCGCAGACCACGACGTCGAACGTGCTGGTGATCTGCTGCGCCACGTTGTTGCCGTACACCGTGTCCGCGGGCGACGGCTCGGCGTACCGGGGTGCCAGCGCGACGCTGACCGCCAGCTGGGCGGCGGTCAGGACGGACAGCACCGCGCTGAACGCAGCGATCACCGCCGTCGACAGTCCGCCCTTGGCGAGCTGCCGTCGTAGCCAGACCGCGACGCATCCGGTGACGAGGGTGAACCCGACCAGCGCGACGCTGTCGTATGGGCGGTGCGGCAGATCCAGCGCCAGCGCGATCAGATAGTCGGTCACCCGCAGCCCGGCTGCAGAGAAGGACCAGAACGCGATCAGCGTCAGGCATTTCAACGCTGCCTTGCGGTACACGGCGAGGGTCGGCGGCTTGACCAGGAATACCGCGTAGAGCGTGGTCGGGGCGACGATTGCCGCGGCGGCCGGCCACGCCAGGTAGCCCTCGTATCCGACGGCCGCGGTCGACGTGTTCTCGGCGATGCCGTGGAACGCGTCGACGTCCCGGCCGATACCGGCCACCCAGACCAGCACCCCGGCCAGTGCGGATGACACACCGAGCGCTGTCGTCGCGAGTCGCGCGGCGGCCGTCTTCTGGACCAGCCAGGACGACCCGATGACCAACGCGATCATCGCCACCCCGCCATAGAGCACCGAGGTCACCACGACCGCGACGTCCTTACCCGCGAAGCTCACGTCGGTGACGAAGAGGTACCGCAGTCGCCAGAACAGGTTGAACACCACGGCCATCGCCGCCAGCACGATCGAAACCATGCCGATGATCCGCGCCGACCTGAACCACCGGTCAAAACCGTTGTCTTCCAACGTGCCGGCGGTGATCGGCGGTTGCGCGGCCAGCAGGGCGCCCGCGATGCCCAGCCAGCTGCCGGGCCCGACGCCCGGTGGCACCTCGCCGGTTCCGCCGTCGCGGACGGTCTGCAACAGGTGAAACCCGACGAATCCACACACCACCACGACGTAGGGCACGGTGAGCCAGAACCGGATGCGACTGGCGGCCCCTGCCCTGGCTGCGGTGATTTGCCAGGGACGCAGGTGCGGGATCAGCGCGGCGGCGATCGCGAGCACCGTCACCGCACCCACCACCGCGAACAGCTGGACGCTGCTCCCAGAAATGCCGACACCGAATTCGATGCTCCACGGCAGTAGCAGCGCCGCGACCAGCAGCACGACCGCCAGGCCGTCGCGCACCCGGTTGGGGCGGCGACCGGGCGCTGCTGGACCGGGACGTTCGCTCACAGGCGAGTCCTTTCCGCTGGGGCTGTTGGTGATACTTGGGTGGATGTAACTTTTCCCATCTTCCGTGCGACCCACAAGATGGGTGGTCCCCCGGCCGGTTGCGTTGGCGACTGGTCGGACAT
>JBEVHL010000248.1:0-4016 GCA_040511255.1 Mycobacterium sp.
GCGTCGGTGTAACCGGGCGGCACCAGAATGCCGCCGAAATGCATCAGCGAGATGTACAGCGCCAGCAGGGTGGTTTCCTGGCCGCCGTGCATCGTCTGCGACGACGTGAAGCCGGCGTACACCTTGTCCGCCAGTTTGCCCTGGGCCCACAGTCCGCCCAGCGTGTCGATGAAGTTGCGGAATTGCGATGCGGGAGAACCGAATCGGGTGGGCGTACCGAAGATCACCGCATCCGCCCAGACGATATCGTCGCCGGTGGCCGCGGGCAGATCTTTGGTCGCCTCGTAGTTGGCCGCCCAGGCCGAGTTGTGCGCGAACGACTCCGGCTCACGCGTTTCGCTGATATGCCGCACCCGCACTTCGGCGCCGGCGGCCTCCGCCGTCTCGGCGATGCGGTGTGCCATTTTCGTGCCGTGGCCGGTGGCCGAGTAGTAGATGACGGACAGCTTGCTCATGGGCGGGACTCCTCGGCGGTCGGGACGAACTTCCGTACCAGCGCACTGCCGACGATGCCGAGCACGATCATCGCGATGCCAACGGCGTCGGGCAGTGCGTCGGTGACCCAGCCGAAGATACCCGCGATCAGGATGAACGTCGGCAGCCAGTCGAAAAGCTTGATCACCGACGGCCTGTCTTCCTCAGCTGCGGCGTAGTCGGGATAGAACTCCGTGAACGCGATCGCGAAGAACAGCGCCGCCAGCTGCAGCACCCAACCCGTCCAGAAGTTGTTCGGATCGTGCAACACTCCGTCGCCGATCAGGCCCACGACGGCGGAGAACGTGAACGCCGCCGCCCACACCCCCGAGATCATGTAGTTGATCTTCCGGAACAACGGCGTGTCCCAATACTCCTCGGGTGCTTGCTTTTTCGCGTACGCGATGGTGAACGGCTTGCGGATGACGATGGTGGCGAGCACGAACAGCGCCAGGACGATGTTCGTCAGTTCGCCTGCCCACAGTTCCAGGAATGCGATTGTGCCGTCCGAGGCCACCAGTCCCACCACCGCCAGGACTGCGAAGAACGCCACTCCGAGGTTGTCCAGTGCGTACACGCCGATACCCCGACGGCTGCTGATCCACAGCGTCAGGAGCGAGAGCCCGAGCGCGGAGCAGACCGCCACCTCGAAGCGCCCGGGTGAGGACAGCACTGAGAACAGCACCCACGGTGCGATACCGGAGAGCGGCGAGTTCAGGTAGCCGTCGATAAAGCTTGCCGATTTCGACATGCGACGACTTTATGGGGGCAGGCGTCAGAATTCAGCCAGGTCGGGGAAGAACAACAGCGTTCCCACCGGTGGTGGTTCGTCGTCGGGTAAGCCGTTGGCCAGGGCGATGAGTCGATCCAGCGCCGGATCTCCGTACCACCACTGCCCCAGTTGAGCCCACGTCTCCCCGGGTTCGACGGTGTGCCTGCGGTTCAGCCCGGGCCGGGCCAGTACCTGGCCGACCTCGATTTCGTGGTGCTCTGCAAGGTTATTGGCGTAGGCGATCAGCAGCTCGCACTGTTCGTCGTTGTACCAACGCACCGCGAACTCCTGCAAGGTCTCGCCCGGGTAGACAGTGTGCGAGCTTGTGTTGATCAAGTCGGGCACCAACAGTGAGTCGCCGGGGTGGACGACATATGGCGCGGCGATGTGGTTGGCCGAAGCCAACACCGGAAACATCGCGCCGTTGCCGTAGTGCAGTTGCGCCAGGTCGTAGAGGGTGTCACCGACGTCGACGACATGCCGCTTGGTGATGTAGGGGATGACCAGTTCCTGCCCGGTGAGCAGGGACGTGGTTTCGGTCATGTGATTGGCCGCCGCTAGCGCGCCGGCCATTGCATCGTCACGGTAGAAATGCCGGGCCAGTGAGGGGTAGGTGTCGCCGGCGGCGACGCAGTACTTCGTTGCCATCACCCCACGGTGGGCAAGCGACGCGGGTACACGCACGCGTAGTCGACTACCTGTGTCGCCAACGCCGGTGTGACGTGTGTTGCAATGATGTCCATGGGTGATCTGGAAGACATCAAAGTCGTGAAATACCGCTACATGCGGGCGTTGGATACCAAGCACTGGGACGATTTCGCCGACACCATGACCGAGGACATCATCGGCAATTACGGGTCCTCGCTGGGTGAAACGCACAGCTTCGACGACCGGGCGTCGTTGGTCGAGTACATGCGGACGTCGCTGCCTGCGAACGTCATCACCGAGCACCGGGTGACCCATCCGGAAATCACCATCGATGGCGACGAGGCGACCGGTATCTGGTACCTCCAGGACAAGGTGATTGTGCCGGAGTTCGACTTTCTGCTGATAGGTGCCGGCTTCTATCACGACAAGTACCGGCGGACGCCCGACGGCTGGAAGCTCTCCCTGACCGGCTACGACCGGACCTACGACGCGCAGTTGTCGCTCAAGGCCCTGGACTTCAAGCTCTCCCCGGGTGCGGCGCTCGCTCTCTAGCTATTTGGCTACTGCGATCACAGCGCCTGGCTGAAGCCATTTCATGATCGTCACCAGGGTGGCGTCGTCGATGGCGACGCAGCCCGCGGTGGCTCCCCCGCTGGTGGTGTGGACGAAGAACGCCCCGCCCTTGCCAGGGATGCGTTCTTTGTTCACGCCCATGACGATGGCGTGTTTGTAGGCCGAGATGTCGAGATTCTCGGTGCCGCTGGACAAGTCCGTGTTGAACGGGCAATCGGCCTTCTTGCAGACCTGCATGGTGTTGTAGGTCGGGCTCTTCATGTCGCCGTCCCACCAGTGGTCCGGGGTGACCTGGACGTACTGCAGGCCGCCGCCCGGGTTCGGTGCGGTGCCGAAGGCGAAGTCCAGGGTGAAGACGCCCATCGGCGTCAACATCGAGCCGTCGGTGTGGTCCGGCGACATGCCCTTGGCGCCGATCTTGGCTGGGATGCCGATGCCCACCGGCTGCCACCCGGCCGCTGTGCGTTGGTAGACATCCATTTTGGCGTCCGAGCCGCCGACGCCGACCACGGACAGCACTTGCGTGGCGTTGCCGACGGCGTTGGCGAACCAGGGGGTGTTCTCGGCATTGGTGAGAGGTGCGGAGGCCAAGGTCAGCATCGCCGCGCACGCGGCTGCGCACAGCACAGTCAGGAGTCGGCGCACTCGTCCATGGTTGGGGGCTGCCAGCCAAGGGTCAAGGCACGGTTTAGACACGGTTTGTGTTCCGACCTGCCCGGCGCCGTGGCCGCTGCCCTCGTGAAAGCAGTCGCGCCTGCCTCCGTGCTCGCGTTCGAGAAGGAGGCTCCGCGGCCCCAGCGATCGCAGGTGGCGGAGGCGGATGCGAAGGCGAACATGCGCGCTCTAGACGCTACATCTACGTGGCGATTACCAAATTAGGAGGCCACAGAGCGACGATCCGACTCGAAGCTTCATGTTTCTGTAAATACCCGGTTGGCTACAGCCGTAAATTTGGATTACTTCCAGCAGATGCTCGCTCAGAATCGGCACTCTCCAGCAGGTATGAACTATTCATTTCACGATACGACGTTGGCATACGACGATAGTTCTGGCACAACTTGCGGATGCATCAGAAGAACAGTTGGAATCAGCGATGCAAGCATGATTCGGCTGACTCGACCGTGTTTGACATGTGCAAACGACAGACCGGCCGGACCGGACAGCCGACCGAGGGCACGACGCCCTCGACACTCTGTTGCCAACACGCCGGGGCACCCTCGGCGATAGGGCGCTCAGCCTCATCCGGAGTCGATTCATATCTATCTAGTCTGACGACTAGTTCACGCAGCGCACCGCTGATGTGGAGATTCAACCCACTCAGCCGTATGCACTGGTCGCAGCGAGAAGGCGATTCCCGATCCCGGGCGACCGTTTGGTGGTGAGTAGCGCTCCGGTAAATGGACGATACGATCGGCTGCATGACTGACTCGCCTTACGGAGTCACGCCAGGGGGGACTTGGCCATCTCCGGGACCTTCTGCTGGCCCGCCGGCTGCATGGCCCCCGCCCGCGCCGAAGCAATCTCGCGCGCCCGTCGTCATTTCGCTGGC
>JBEVHL010000249.1:0-14535 GCA_040511255.1 Mycobacterium sp.
CTGCGGGCTGCAGGAACACCAGGTTGACGTCGGCGGGCGTCAGCCCTGCCTTGTCCAGCTGACCGAGGACGTTGCCGTGCGCGGAACTGCCCTTGCCCACCAGAATCGTTTTGCCCCGCAGGTCGCTGACCGACTGAATCGGCGAATCGGCGTGCACCAGAAGCTGGTCGCCGACCCCGCCGCCGTTGTAGGCCGACACCACTTTCACCTTCGCGCCGGACGCGGCGCCGAAAATCGGGGGCGTGTTGCCAGTGATGGCGAAGTCGATCTTGCCCGCGGTTGCCGCCTCGATCTGCGGCGGCCCGGAAGTGAACGTGGAGAACGCAATCTCATACGGCAGGTCGTCGAGCGCATGGGCCGCCCGCAGCAGCGATTCGGTGCCGCCCTTCTGGTCGCCGACCTGCAGCACCAAGCCCGAGAGCTGATCCAGCGGCACCGTCGGGGGCGCCTCCTGGGTCTGAGCAGCGTCGTCGCGTGACACACATCCGCTGCCCAGCAACGCAATGGATGTCACGAGGGCGAAGACGCGGGCGGCAGTCAGACGCCGAAGTGTTGCCATGGGAGTCCTTTGATTGGTATGTCGATGATCGTTAGAGCTGTACGCCGAGGCTGGTCAGCAATTCGGCGCGGTAGGCGTCGGCATGCCCCTGCGGGTCGCCCGGGGCGCGGCGGGGATCGCTGATAGTCAAAGTGTGTGACACCCGGCCGGATTCGAGCACCAGCACTTTATCGGCGAGTGCCACCGCTTCGTCGACGTCGTGGGTCACCAGCAGCACTCCGAAGCCATGCTCACGCCACAGTTTGAGGAGCAGCGAACGCATGGTGAGCCGGGTCAGCGCGTCCAAAGCACCGAACGGCTCGTCGAGCAGCATCAGCTCAGGGTCGGCCACGAGCGCGCGAGCCAGCGAAACCCGTTGTGCCTGACCACCTGAAAGCGTCAGCGGCCACGCCTCGGCGTAGTCGGCCAGTCCGACATCGGCCAGGGCGCGCTCAGCGCGGGTCGCCACCTCGGCACGCGGCAGCTTGGTCCTGGTCAACCCGTATCCCACATTGGTGCGCACGTCGCGCCAGGGAAACAGCCGCGGTTCCTGGAAGGCGATCGCCGGAGCGCCTGCTGTCTGGCGTTCGCCGCTGTGGTCTTCTGACAGGCCGGCCAGGATGCGCAGCACTGTCGATTTTCCTGAGCCACTGCGTCCGACCAATGCCACGATCTCGCCCTTGGCGATCCGCACCGACACGTCGAACAGCACCTGGTTCGGGCCGTACCACTTGTCGACGCCGCGCAGTTCACCAGCGACCTCGTCGGAACGCGTCACGGCCTCGGCCGCCGTCTGGGATGTGGTTGTCATGGTGTTCTGTACCGCTTCATGTTCTATACCGCTTCATGTTCGATACCTCAGGGCCCGTCGTTCCATCGCTCGGACAATCCCGTCAGTGATGATGCCTAGTAGCGCGTACACGATCAGCCCGAAGATGATGATGTCGATGCGCAGGAAGTCACGCGCGTTGTTAATCAGGTAACCAATGCCTTTGTCCGCGTTGATCTGCTCGGCGACGATCAGCGTCAGCCACGCGATGGCCAAAGATTGCCGCAGGCCAACCAGCACCTGCGGCGCAGCACTGGGGATGATGATGGTGCGCAATTTCTGCCAGAACGAAAAGCCAAGCACCTGAGCGGTTTCGAACAATTTCGGATCGACCTGTCGGATCGCCGAGAACGTGTTCAGATACAGCGGAAAGCTGACACCGAGCGCCACCAACAGGACCTTCGGCAGTTCACCGATGCCGAACCAGATGATGAACAGTGGAATCAGGCCGAGGTGCGGCAGAGCGCGCAGCATCTGCATCGGCGGATCCACGCTGGCCTCGAACCAGCGGGACAGACCAACCGCGATGCCGAGGCCGACGCCGACGGTCCCGCCGAGGAGCAGGCCCTGGATCACCCGCCAGCCGGATACCTGCAGCGCGTCGACGAGCTGGCCGTTGCGAATCAGCTCCACACCGGCGTCGGCGATCAAGGACGGCGCGGGCAACACATCCTGCGGAATGACACCGAGGGCACTGCCGAGCTGCCACAGCAGGAGCAGCACGATGGGCGACGCCACCCGCACGATCGCCCATTTGCGATTACGCAGCCAACCGGTACCAGAAGTGGGCGTGGCCGTCCCGGACAAACCGGTAGCGGCCAGCGCGGTTGGGCTGGACACGGGCTGACCGTAGAGAACAAGCGGCACGGCGGGAAGGGTTTGATTCCGGGTGAGAAAAAAGCTGGCCCCGCCCCAGCATGGCTGGGACGGGGCCGGTGGACCTGGGACATGCGGGTGGGGCTAGCCGAACGTGGTGTTGCCGGTGACCAGCTTGGCGGTCACGGGCTTGCCGTTGATGGTCGACGTGAAGCTGCCCAGCTGCAGTTGGGCGGCCTGCTGCAGCAGGCGCTTGCTGCGGACGGAATTGCGGAACTGGTCGTCCTTGAGCTGCTGCAGTTGCGCCTGCTCGAAGTCGCGACCGCTGACGCCGCCGTTGAACTGGACGCCGGTGAAGGTGTCGTTGGACCGGACCACCCAGGACGCCCGCACACCGTCCAGTTCGGCGGTGTACATGCCGGCCGGATCGGCGACCTGCGGTGCGCTGAAGTGGTACGCGACGCCGTCCATCGTCAGATCGCCGACCACATCCTTACCGTCATAGGACGCCTTCAGGTTGTCCTTGAACTTTCCGGTGATGTCGAGGTCGCCGTCGTTCTGTTTGCCGAAGAACCAGGCTTCGTCCTTGCTGCCGTCGCAGGCGTAGGCGACCACCTTCTCGCCGTCGACTGCGACACCCAGCGTCATGGTGCCGCCGTCTTTCATCGGCATATCGGCGATGTAGCGGGCGGAGGAGGGGAAGTTCTCGTCGACGGCTGCCGAGGTCGGCGCGGCGGTGGAGGGAGCGGAGGTGGCCTGGGTGGTGGAACTGCCGGAGCAGGCGGACAGGGTGCCGAAGGCGAGGATGGCGCTGGCACCGAGGATCAGGGAGCGGGTGTGCTTTCTCATGTCACCCAGTTTGGTCGGCGACGGGCCGCACTACATGAAGATCTCATGGAGATTGTATGGAGATCCCCCGGTTAATCGGTCTCGCTCAAGAACTCCGAGAGTTCCGCCCGGAAAACCTGCCATGCCGGCTCGTTCTCGGCGAGAAGATGATTCTTGCTGTCGAGAGCGACCAGGCGCGAATCAGGGATGAGAGCCGCCAGTTCCTGCGCCGACTGCATCGGCACGCGATGATCCTCGCGCGAATGCAGGATCAGCGTCGGGCATTTCACCTCACGGGCCAGTTCACGCACGTCGATCTTGGCGAACTCCTCCAGGAAGCGCACCGCATTGTCCGGCGACGTCGTGCGGCGCTGCAGCTGATCAAATGCCGCCCATTCGGCCCGGGTGCCGTCGGGCAGGAACTGCGCCGCGAAGACCTGCCGGAACGCCGGGTCGTCGCGTCCCCAGCCGACCCGGGCGAGGTCCAGATCCAGTGCGGCGGCCCGCTTCTCCTCTTCACCGACTGCGCGGATCGCCCGGCCGCGGGCGTAGGAACTGCACAGCACCAGTTTGGAGACCTGCTCGGGATGTTTGGCCGCGTAGGCGATTGCGACCGCGCCGCCCTGCGATACTCCGAGCAGCGGAAAGCGTTGCAGGTCAAGCGCATCCACTACTGATTCGAGATCGGCCACCCAGTCGGCAAAGGTGAAATCGCTGGCCTCCCAGTCGGACAGACCACATCCGCGTTCGTCGTAGCGGATGAAGGTGTGGTCAGCCGAGAGGTCGCGCACCCAATGCCGCCAGACCGGACTCTCGATGTCGTAGCCCAGGTGGGTCATCCAGTTGGCGGCCCGCACCAGCGGCGGCCCGTCCCCCACCACGGCGTAGGCCAACCGAACTCCGTCGAGCGCCCTGGTGAACGCGATGTGTTGGCGCGGCGGCAGGAATGCCACCTCCGGAGCCGGCGGCGGTGCGGCCGGTTGCGGAGGTTCGATCAGGGTGCCGACGAACTGATACCCCCGGCCCCGCACGGTGCGGATGAAACTCTGGGATTCGCCGTCGTCACCGAGTGCCCGGCGGGCGGCCTTGATCCTGCTGGTCAGCGCGGCCTCGCCGACGAAGCGGCCACCCCAGACAGCATCGAACAATTCTTCCTTGGTGACCAGTCGTTCGTGGTTGCCGACCAACTGGGTCAGCACGTCGAACACCTGCGGTTCGACACGGATCACCGTGCCGTTGCCCCGTAATTCGTATTGGGCGGTGTCGAGTTCGAAGTCGCCGAAACGCCACACGACACCGGCGGCCGATCCAGACGGCGGCGTCGCAGCGGGCGGCGAAGTCATGGGCCTCATCGTAGCCGCGCGCCCCCGACACGAGCAGATGCCCGTTTCACCCCAGCAGGGCAGGATGAACTATGCCCTCCCTGGTTATCGACGGAACTGCCATCGCCACCGTCGATTCGGCGGGTACCGAATACCGCTCGGGCCACCTGGTTGTGGTCGACGGAATGATCACCGCGGTCGGCGACGGACCCGCCCCCGAGGTGCCCGGCGCGGTGGTGGTCGACGGTGAAAACTGCCTGGCCACCCCAGGCTTGGTGAACACTCACCACCACCTCAACCAGTGGATCACCAGGGGCTATTCCCAGGACGGCACGCTGTTCGAATGGCTGACCACGCTCTACCCGCTCTGGGGGCGACTCGACGCCGATCTTGAGTTTGCCTCTGCCAGTGCGGCATTGGGCATGCTCGCCGTCACGGGTTGTACCACGACGATGGACCACAACTACGTGTTCCCGGTCGACGGTGGCGATGTGCTGGCGGCCGAGATCGACGCCGCCGCCCGCATCGGCGTGCGCTTCCACCCCACGCGCGGGTCGATGGACCTCGGCGCATCCTCCGGCGGACTGCCGCCCGACAACGTCGTCGAGGACATCGACACCATCCTGGCCGCCTGCCGCGACGCGGTCACCACCCACCACGATCCGGCCTTCGACTCGATGTGCCGGATTGCGTTGGCGCCCTGTTCCCCGTTCTCGGTGACGGGTGAGCTGATGACGCAATCGGCGCTGCTGGCCCGCGAGCTCGGGGTGCGGTTGCACACCCATCTCGCCGAAACGGACGACGAAGAGCAGTTCTGCCTGGAGAAGTTCGGGGCGCGCCCGGTTGATTACGTCGAATCGCTGGGCTGGCTCGGCGCCGACGTGTGGATGGCTCACTGCGTGCACCTGTCCGACGGCGATATCGCCAAGTTCGCGGCGACCGGCACCTCGGTGGCGCACTGCCCGAGTTCCAACGGGCGACTGGGCGCAGGGATCGCACCCATCCCCGAACTGCTGCGCGCCGGGGTGGCGGTGGGACTCGGAGTCGACGGGGTGGCTTCGAACGAGAACGGCGGGCTGAACACAGAGTTGCGCCAGGCGCTGCTGATGGCCAGGGCCCGGCTGGGGCCGCAGGCATTGAGTGCACGCCAGTCGCTGTGGATGGCGACGATGGGCGGGGCGACATGCCTGGGCCGGGAGACCGAACTCGGCTCGTTGGAAGTGGGCAAGCTGGCCGATATCGCGCTGTGGCAACTCGACGGTCTCGGCCATGCGGATATCGAAGATCCGTTGTGCGCCTTGGTTTTCGGACCGCCCGCCCCGCTACGTCGACTGCTGGTCGGCGGTCAGACGGTGGTCAGTGACGGGGAACTGCGCACCGCAGACACCGCCGCGCTGGCGGCCGCAGCGACATCGGCGGCACGCTCACTTCGAACGCGTTAACGCCAGCCGTCCGCGGCTTTGGCCGCCCGCATCAGCGCGTCGCACAGTTCGCGCAATTCGACCGCTTCGGCGCCCTCGTCGACCGCCGTCGCGACATCTTCGGCAGCACACCGGACCTGGTACACCCGGTCGGAGAGTTCGGCGGCCTCGTCCGCGGTCAACACCACCGCGTCCTCGGGCACCGAGGTGCCTTTGACCAAGGACCGCTGCTCGTAGGCGCGTTGACGACAGGACTGCCTGCAGTACTGGCGGCGACGGCCGAGGCCCGCATCAGCGACATCGCGACCGCACCACCGGCATGGTTGGGGGTGTAGACGGCGGCTCACGGTGGTCGACTCTAAACCGACCGCGACCGCATTACGGGTATCCTGGACACTCGCGTCGTATTGACCCGGGAACTGCACCGAGTGCCGGTGCGTTGACTATCTCGGAAGACCTGCGCTTAAGGAGTGATGACGATGGCTGATCGTGTGCTGAGAGGCAGTCGCCTCGGAGCTGTGAGCTACGAGACCGACCGCAACCACGACCTGGCGCCGCGTCAGGTTGCGCGGTACCGGACCGACAACGGCGAGGAGTTCGACGTCCCCTTCGCCGACGACGCCGAGATCCCCGGTACCTGGCCCTGCCGTAACGGTATGGAGGGCACGCTGCTCGATGGTGACCTGCCGGAGCCGAAGAAGGTCAAGCCGCCGCGTACGCACTGGGACATGCTGTTGGAGCGTCGTTCGGTCGAGGAACTCGACGAGCTGCTCAAGGAGCGCCTCGACATCATCAAGACCAAGCGTCGCGGCAGCGCCTGACCAAACCCACGAAGAGCGTGAGTGTGCACCCGCACACTCACGCTTTTTTTGTTTCTCGGGCTCTAGCGGACGATGCCGCGGGCGTGGTCCAACCGGCCCCCGATGCCCCAATGGGCGACCTTGACCAGAGCTTCCCGGATATTCGACCCGCTCATCTTGGACACGCCCAGTTCACGTTCGATGAAGGTGATGGGTACCTCGACCACCTTGAACCCGCTGTTGATCGCCCGCCAGGTCAGATCGATCTGAAAGCAGTACCCCTTGGAGTCGACGGCGTGGAGGTCGATCTTCTCCAGCACCTCGCGCCGGTAGGCGCGGTAGCCGGCGGTGATGTCGTGGATCCCGACGCCGAGCAGCACCCTGGAGTAGGTGTTGGCGGTCTTGGACAGCACGAGTCGCCGTTTGGGCCAGTTGCGGACCGTTCCGCCGGCGACGTAGCGCGAGCCGATCACCAGATCGGCACCGGCGTCGACCGCGTCGAGTAGGCGGTACAACTGTTCCGGTGAGTGGCTGCCGTCGGCGTCCATCTCGACCAGCACCGAATACTGCCGGTTCATCCCCCACGCGAATCCGGCGAGGTACGCCGCGCCCAGCCCGTCCTTGGCGGTGCGGTGCATGACATGGACCCGGTCCGGATCCGCGAGCGACAGCTCGTCGGCGAGCTTGCCCGTGCCATCGGGGCTGCCGTCGTCCACGATGAGGACGTGTACGTCGGGCTGCGCCTCGTGCACGCGCCCGACGATGATCGGCAGGTTCTCCAGCTCGTTGTAGGTGGGGATGATCACCAGGGTGCGCCCGCTGGGGCGCTCACCTTCACCGGTGGTCATAGAGCTCCTCTGTCGTTCGAAATGTGGTCATCCTCGGACCCGCCGGCAGGCGCATCCGACGCAGTTGTCGGCTCGTTGCGGTCGTTCTCCGGCTGCTGCCGGCGGCGACGAGTCGGACGCGTGAACCCTCCATTCTGCATTATCGCGGCGATGACAGCCGCAATTCCCGCTGCGACCAGCACTGATTGTGTGATCGGCCCCCAGCGGGTGGCCGGCGTCAGCGCCGTCTTCAGCCGCACCTGCATATCCAGGAAGGCAGGCTCGAAGAAAGATGTCCGCGCCAGCTCACGACCGTCCGGCGCGATGATCGCGCTGATGCCGACGGTGCCCGCGACCACCACATAACGGTTGTGTTCGACGGCCCTGGCCTTCGCGAACGCCAGCTGCTGCTCGCTCATCGCCTGATCGAATGTCGCGTTGTTGGCAGGCACGGTGAGCACCTGGGCCCCGTTGAGCACCGACTCGCGGGCGGCCCGGTCGAAGATGACCTCCCAGCAGGTGGTGACCCCGATCGGGACGCCTGCCGCGTGCACGACGCCTGTTCCGGTGCCGGGCACGAAGAAACCCGCCCGCGCGGCGTAGGGCGACAGGTGGGCGAAGAAACTCCGCCACGGCAGGTATTCGCCGAACGGTTGGATGATCTGTTTGTCATGACGCTCGCCGGGCCCCATGACGGGGTCCCAGACGATGACGGTGTTGGAGGCCGCCGGGTTTTCCGGCGTCCACTCGGGGCGCGCCACCACCCCGCCGACCAGGATCGGCGCCCCGATGGTCTGCGCCGCCACGGTGATCTGCGCCTTGGCGTCGGGGTTGGCCAGTGGATCGATATCCGAGCTGTTCTCCGGCCAGATGACGAACTGCGGTTGGGGCGCACGGCCGGCGCGGACCTCGCCGGCCAATCTGATGGTTTCGGCCACGTGGTTGTCCAGCACTGCGCGGCGCTGCGAATTGAAGTCCAGGCCGAGGCGCGGCACATTGCCCTGGATGGCCGCGATGGTCACCGTGGGATCGTCACCAGAACCGGTCCCAGATTTACGGACCTGCGGGAAGACCAGCGCCACCCCCAACAGCACCAGGGCGATGCAGACGCCGGGCAACACCACCGCGGGCGGGTGTCCGGTCATGTTGTGGTGGTGGTCGCGTTGCCACCAGGCCAACACCTCCAGCCCGATCGCCGCGACCGAGCCACCGACGAGCACCACGGCCAGCGACACCAGCGGCGCCCCACCGAGGGAGATCAGCGGTAGGAACGGACCGCCGGTCTGCCCGAAAGCGACCACCCCCCAAGGGAATCCGCCGAACGGGACATTGACCTTGAGCCACTCCTGCACCAGCCAGACCAACCCGAACCACAACGGCCAGCCGGGCAGGGTGCGCACGATGACCGCCAGCAGCCCGAACACCGCAGGAAAGCAGGCGCACATGATCGCGAGCATCACCCAGGGCAACGCGCCGACCAGTCCGCTGATCCACGGCAGCAGCGGGAGATAGAAGGCCAGACCGAACAGGAAGCCGTAGCCCAGCCCGCCCGCTCGGGTGGTCGACGGCCGGGTCAGCACGACGGCGAGGATCGCGACGCCGACCACCGCCGCCCACCACCACCCGATCGGCGGGAAGCTGGCACACATCAGCAGGCCGGCGGCCACCGTGGCGGCCAACCTGGGCAGTCGCGGCACCACCCACGCCACCGACCGTTCGCCGTACCGGCGCCAGCGTCCTGGCTCAGCCGGGACGGGCGGGGCTGATTCGGTCTCGATTTTGATCTCAGTCTCGGTCTCGGTCTCGGCGGCCGGCGTTTGGTCGCTATCCATCGGTACGGCCGAACAGGACGGCACCCCGGTGCACGGTCTGCCGACACCGCGGCAGCGGATCATCCGGGCCGAGCCGCGGCAACGCCGGGACCCGGGACCGGGGGTCGGTCGACCAGCGCGCCACCTTGTCGGCGGGCGCGGCCACTTCCAGCTCGCCGGGTTCCCACACGGCGTAGGACGCCGGCGCCCCGGCCACCAATGTGCCGGTGATCCCGTCGCGCACCCCGCCGGCCCGCCAGGCACCCCGGGTGGCCGCCGAGAATGCCGCCCTGGCCGACACCGCGCTGCCCGCGGTGCGGTGGCTGATCGCCGCGCGTACGGTCTCCCACGGGTTGATGCTGGTCACCGGGGTGTCAGAACCGAAAGCGAGGGGCACGCCTTCGGATGCTAACAGCGCCAGGGGGTTGAGCCGCCGAGCTCGATCAGCACCGAGCCGCTGCGCGTACATGCCGTCGGCGCCACCCCACAACGCGTCGAAGGTGGGCTGCATGCTGGCAGTCACTCCCCAGGCGCCCAGCTGCGTCGCCTGGGTGTCGTCGACCATCTCCAGGTGTTCGAGGCGATGTCCACACCGCGCGACGGCCGGCACCCCGACGCGCTCGACCACCCGCGCCAAGGCATCCACCACCGCGGTGACCGCGGCATCCCCGATCACGTGAAAACCTGCGGTCACCCCGGCCTCAGTGCAGGCCAGCAGGTGGGCGGCGATCGCGTCAGCGTCGAGGTAGCAGTTCCCGCACTGCTGCGGGGCATCGGAATAGGGTTCGGACAGCCACGCGGTGTGCGAGCCCAGGGCACCGTCGACGAACAGGTCCCCGGCCAGCCCGTCCGCTCCGGTGGCAGCGATCAGGTCGCGGGCCTGTGCGGCGGTGCGGACGGCTTCACCCCAGTACCCGATGACCTGCACGCCGTGTCGGGTGGCCCGCAGCTCCTGCCAGTCGTCGAGCCCGCCGATCTCGGGTCCGGCGCACTCGTGCACCGCCACGATCCCGGCCGCGGCCGCGGCATCCAGGGCGGCGGTCCGCGCGTGGTCGCGCTGGGCCGGTGTCAGCAGGCCACGGGCGTGGGCCCGAACCAGGTGGTGGGCGTCGGCGGTCAGCGGCCGCTGCTCATCGAAACCGTCCGCGCCGGCCAGCTCCGGTATCCGGTGGCGCAGCGCGGACGAGGCCAACGCCGAATGCACATCGACGCGGGCCAGATAGGCGGGCCGGTCGCCGACGACGGCGTCCAGTTCGGTGGTGTCGGGTGCGCGCCGTTCCGGCCAACCCGACTGGTCCCAGCCGTGCCCCCAGATGACCACGTCGGGATGGGCTGCTCCGTAGTCGGCGATGAGTTGCAGGCAGTGCGCGGCGGACGTCGCGGCCCGTAAGTCCAGCCCGGTCAGGCTCAGCCCGGTGGCGGTGACGTGAACGTGACTGTCCACGAAGGCCGGTGTGACGAACCCGCCGGCGAGGTCGACGACGGCGGCGTCAGGGAACTGCGCCACGGCGACATCGTCGCTACCGAGCCACGCCACCACCCCGTCGCGCACCGCCATGGCGGTCGCATCAGGGTGGGTCGGGCTGTGGACGTGTCCACCCAGGAGCAGCGTCGTCGTCACTGCCGAAAACCTACGCTGCGGTTCTACTCCGGCTTGCGCTGGATGACCGCGGGCGGCGCTGGGTTGGGGGTCTGGCCGGCATCGAACACCTCGACCACCTCACCGTCGATGTAGTCACCGCGGCCTGGACCGGGCACGTTGAGCCCGTTCAGATTGACGAAGGCCACCTGGCGGGCCAGTCCGCGGGCGGCGAGCGCGCCGGCCAGCGGGCGCACGACCGCTCGGGTGGGCGGCATCAACATCAGGGCTCCCACCGCGGTGGTCACCAGCCCGGGTATGAACACCAGCAGCGTGCCGAGGGCGACCAGGACACTGTCGGTGGCGGCGCCCTGCGGATCGCCCGCTCCGGACCGCAGTTTCGCGAGCTGCTTGCGCAGCTGGGATCCGGCCAGCGCCAGACCGAGCACGAACGTGCACAGCACCGCGAGCAGGGTCCAACCGATTCCGACCGTGTAAGCCAGCGCGATCACCGCCGCCAACTCGATCACGACGTAGAGAAGAAACAGCCGCTTCACCATGTGTGTCTAACGCCCCGACGGCGAGGGAGGTTCCGGTAGGTGCCTAAGAGGCTGGTGAGGGGGCTTCGATCTCGATGGCGGCGTGCACCTTGTCGACGCCACCACGGACGATGGCCTGCGGGATCCACCACCACGCGTGCCACCAGTACCGCCGGGTCACCATGTTGAACACCCGCCTGGTCTCGGACTTCGGCAGATTCCTGGCGACCGCCTCGACCGGTTCACCCTTGGGTTTGCCCAGCACACCGCACTTCTGGATGGTCACCCGCGGGGTGTTGTTGATCCGCTTGGTCTTCCACGAACCGTCGTCGGTGCTGATCAGCAGCTTGCCTTCGTGCGGCACGCCCCACACCGGGGTGGGCTTCGGCCTGCCTTCCTTGGTGAAGGTGGTCAGCAGCAGGTACTTCTCCTGTGCGACGTCAGCAAAACTCGGCGCCATCAGGACGCCGCTTTCAGCTCGAGCCCGACGTTGTTCTTCATGCCGCCCTTGAGCTTGCTGAACAGGTTGAAGGTCTTGCCGAGCAGGCCGTACCGGTCGGCGATCGCGTCGTAGACAGCGCCGGTCTGGGACTTGTCCAGGATCGTCGCGGTGGCCTCGATGGCGTCGCTTTTCGGCTTACCTGCCCGGTCGCAGATGGCCAGCGTGACCCGCGGGGTGTTGCGGATCCGCTTGACCTTCCAGGACTTCTCCACCGTGATGACCACCAGGCGGCCCTGTTTGTCAGGTGCTGCCCAGACTGCGGTCGGCTTCGGCCTGCCGTCCTTGGTGAACGTCGTCAGCAGGACGTACTCGGCCTCGGTGATCTCAGCAAATGTCGGCGCCACGCCAACCAGGTTACTGGGAGCTAGCCTTCGAGATCGCCTTCGGTCTCCAGCAGCACCTGCCGCAGCGCGGCCAGGGTGTCGGCTTCGGGTTCGGCCCACATGCCACGCCCGACGGCTTCCAGCAGCCGCTCGGCCATCCCGTGCAGCGCCCACGGATTGGATTCCTCCATGAACTTCCGGTTTTCCTGGTCGAGGACGTACTTCTCGGTGAGCTGTTCGTACATCCAGTCGGCCATCACGTGCGCGGTGGCGTCGTAGCCGAACAGATAGTCGACGGTGGCCGCCATCTCGAACGCACCCTTGTAGCCGTGTCGGCGCATCGCCGACATCCAGCGCGGGTTGACCACCCTGGCCCGGAACACGCGGGTGGTCTCTTCGCTCAACGTGCGGGTGCGCACCTGATCGGGCCGGGTGTTGTCGCCGATGTAGGCGGCCGGGTCCTTTCCGGTCAGTGCCCGCACGGTGGCGATCATGCCGCCGTGGTATTGGAAGTAGTCGTCGGAATCGGCGATGTCATGCTCGCGGGTGTCGGTGTTCTTGGCCGCCACCGCGATCCGGCGGTAGGCCCGGTTCATGTCGTCGGTGGCCGGTGCCCCGTCCAGGTTGCGGCCGTACGCGAAGCCGCCCCACGCGGTGTACACCTCGGCCAGGTCGGCATCGTCGCGCCAGTTGCGGCTGTCGATCAGCTGCAGCAGGCCCGCCCCGTAGGTACCCGGTTTGGAACCGAAAATCCGTGTGGTGGAACGACGTTGGTCGCCGTGCTCGGCCAAGTCGGTCTCGGCGTGCGCGCGGACGAAGTTGTCCTGAGCCGGTTCGTCCAGACCGGCGACCAGTTGGACGGCGTCATCGAGCATGGTCACCACGTGCGGGAACGCGTCACGGAAGAAGCCGGAGATCCGGACCGTGACGTCGATACGTGGCCGCCCCAGTTCGGCCAGGGCGACCGCCTCCAGGTTGACCACACGCCGCGAAGCCTCATCCCAGATCGGCCGGACACCTAGCAGCGCAAGAACTTCGGCGATGTCGTCACCCGAAGTGCGCATCGCCGAGGTACCCCACACCGACAACCCGACCGACTGCGGCCAGTCCCCATAGTCGGTGCGGTAGCGCTCCAGCAGCGAATCAGCCATGGCCACACCGGTTTCCCAGGCCAGCCGCGACGGCACCGCCTTGGGATCGACGGAGTAAAAGTTGCGGCCGGTCGGCAGCACGTTGACCAGGCCCCGCAACGGTGAACCCGACGGTCCCGCCGCGATGAACCGGCCCGCCATGGCCCGCAGGATCTGGTCGATCTCGGTCGACGTGCCGGCCAGCCGCGGGACCACCTCGGTGGCCGCGAAGCTCAGCACCGAAGCGACCTCCGGGTTGTCGGTCAGGCCTGGCACAACTGCCGGGTCCCAGCCGCTCTCCTGTAACGCCGACACCAGCGCGCGAGCGGTGCCTTCCGCTTCGTCGACGGACACCCGGCTGTCGCTGCCGTCCTCGATCAGGCCCAGCGCCTCGCGCAGACCGGGCACCGACCGCTCGCCGCCGAAGAGTTGACGGGCCCGCAGGATGGCCAGCACCAGGTCGAGTTCGACTCCCTCGGTTGGCCGTTCGCCGAGGATGTGCAGGCCGTCGCGGATCTGGACATCCTTGATCTCGCACAGCCATCCGTCGACGTGCAGCAGCATCTCGTCGAAGGAATCCTCTTCGGGACGCTCGGCCAGCCCCAGGTCGTGGTCCATCTTCGCCGCACGCATCAGCGTCCAGATCTGCTGGCGGATGGCGGGCAGCTTGCCGGGATCGAGCGTCGCGATATTGGCGTGCTCGTCGAGCAGCTGCTCCAGACGGGCGATATCGCCGTAGCTCTCTGCGCGGGCCATCGGCGGGATCAGATGGTCGACCAGCACCGCGTGCGCCCTGCGCTTGGCCTGGGTGCCCTCACCGGGATCGTTGACCAGGAACGGATACACCAGCGGCATATCCCCCAGCGCGGCGTCGGAGCCGCAGGATGCCGACATGCCCAACGTCTTGCCGGGCAGCCATTCCAGGTTGCCGTGCTTACCGATGTGCACCACGACGTCGGCGCCGAACCCGTCCGGGAACGTGTTGTCCACCCAGCGGTAGGCGGCCAGATAGTGGTGACTCGGCGGCAGATCGGGGTCGTGGTAGATCGCCACGGGGTTCTCGCCGAAGCCCCGAGGGGGCTGGACCAGCACCACGACGTTCTCGGATCGCATTGCGGCAATGACGATTTCGCCGTCCGGGTCGTGGCTGCGATCGACGAACAGCTCACCCGGCGGCGGGCCCCAGTGCTTGACGATGGCCTCGGCGAAATCGGTCGGCAGGGTGGCGAACCAGGCCCGGTAATCCGCTGCCGACACCCGGATCGGATTG
>JBEVHL010000250.1:0-25736 GCA_040511255.1 Mycobacterium sp.
GCTCACCACCGGCCCCGGTGCACCACCTCGGCGAAGGGTCGCCGATCGGGTTTGAGAATCGGCTTGAGTGGGCGGTCGGCCGGATAGCCGATGCCGAGCAGATACGAGACGACGTGATCCGCCGGGACGCCGAGGATGGCCCGGGCCTGCTCCTGGTCGCCGACCGAGGAATGGCCGGTGCCTAGACCCAGATCGGTGGCAGCGATGGTCATGGCCGTGGTCGCCTGGCCGAGGTCGTACTGGTCGATGAGCTTGGTTCGCTCATCGGGTGCCTCCGGGACGACCAGTGCGATGGCCACCGGTGCAGACGCGATATGGCCCGCGCCCCGCCACACCGTGGAGAGCTGCTGCAACTGCGCGCGATCGGTCACCAGGACAAAGTCCCAGTGCTGACGGTTCGACGCCGACGGCGCCCGCCAGCCGGCCTCGGCGATACGGTCCAGATCCTCCTCGGCAACAGGGTCCGGCAAGTACGCGCGCACGTTCCGGCGGGCACGAATGGCATCCCAGGCTTCCACGGGTCCTCCCTCAGCTGACGGGGCGTTCTCGGTGACTACGAACGATGACGGATGCCTCACTATTTCGTCACGAACTGGCAGTCGCCTGCCAATGTTGCCGGTCGCGGCGTGCACCCTTTCGGTATCGTGCGTGAGGGTCGGCGAATTTGGTCGAATGCGAGAGGTCATGCACTCCAGTTACGCCCTGGTCGTCGTGCTCACGGCGACTGCACATTTCATCTTCATCGGATACATGGTGACGGGTGGCTTTTTGGCTCGGCGTTATCCGAGGACCATCTGGTTGCACGTCCCGGTGGTGATCTGGGGCATCGCGATCGAGCTGATCGATTTCGTCTGCCCACTGACCTGGCTGGAGCGGTGGGCGCGCAACAAGGCCGGGATGGCGCCGATGCCCTCCGACGGCTTCATCGCCCACTACTTGACCGGCCACCTCTATCCCGCCGCCGCTGCCAACCTGGTGTTGGCGGTGGCTGTGCTGACCGTCGTGTCGTCGTGGATATTGTTCGCTATTCGCAGACGGCGGACGGTTTCGGCAAACATTCGTGGTTTCGCAGTGACAAATTATGGGTAATAGCAATCAGCCGCAGCCAACTGGCCCCTGAACTCAGTGCTGGGAAAGGCACCAACGATGTCGACTCCACAGAACGACACGCCGACGCCCCCGCAGCCGCGCCGCAATCCGTTGGCCTGGGCCAACCCCGTCGATCTCGTGTTGGCCTCCACCAGGTTGTATTCCTCGCTTCCCGTGGTCGGCAAGCATCTGGAGCCGTTCGCGGGGTTGACCGCGATGGCCATCTACGGCGGCCAGTACGCCCCGTCTGCGCTGCGGGCCGCGGTAGCGCGTCGAATCGGTCCCGCCAGCACTGTGCCGGCTCCGGTCGAGCAGCAGTCGGTGGCCGTTGCCGCTGCCGCGGAACTCATCGCCCAGCCGCGTGGAAGTCGGATACCGCCGTATGTCCGCTTCCGCGGACAGCGCAAGCGCTCCCTGCATCGCAGTTCCGTGCGTTACGGCGGCCACCCGGCTCAGTTACTCGACGTATGGCGCCTACCTGAACTGCCGGTGCAGCCCGCCCCGGTGCTGTTGTTCGTGCCCGGGGGCGCATGGGTGCAGGGCACCCGCGTGCTGCAGGGGCACACCTTGCTTGCGCACCTGGTGAAGCAGGGTTGGGTGTGCTTGACGATGGATTACCGGGTGTCGCCGGTGCACCGCTGGCCGCGCCACATTGCCGACGTCAACGCCGCCATCGCGTGGGCACGGGCGAATGTGGACCAGTTCGGCGGGGACCGCGACTTCGTCACCATCGCCGGCTGCTCTGCAGGTGGTCATCTCGCGGCGCTGGCCGGGCTCACCCCCGGTGACCCGACGTTCCGCGGCGAACTCGATGACACCGCCGACACGTCGGTGGACGCCGTCGTCGGCATCTACGGCCGCTATGACTGGGAAGACCGGTCCACCGCGGCACGCGCAAATTTTCAGGGCTTTCTGGAGCGTGTTGTCGTGGGGCGCAAGCAATCTCGGCATCCAGAAATTTTCACCGCTGCATCGCCGATGGCACGGATCCACGCCGATGCGCCGCCGTTCTTCCTCATCCATGGGGAACAGGACAAGCTCATCCCCGCCGAAGAAGCACGGAATTTCCGCTCTGCACTCGGCGCGGTATCACACAATCCGGTCGGCTACTACGAGATTCCGCGGGCGGGCCACGCGTTCGATCTCGTGGACACCTCACACGCTCGACGCTGCGCCGTCGAAGTGACCCGGTTCCTCACCGAGGTGAAGGATCGGCATATGAGTAGTCGGGCCGCCGCGGCTGTGTGACGCAGAACGAGGCTGGTCAGCAGGAGTTCGACGAAAAGGAGCTATTCCTTTGAGGTTTCGGATTCTTGCTCGGCGTCGGGTTCAGTGGTAGGCAATGCTTGCGCACCCGGTGTGGCCGGGGTGGACAGGATTTCGTCGGCGTTCGGAACGTCGGTGGGTTCTTGGGATGTCATCGCGTGCCTTCCATCGATTAGGGGGATCAGGTACTGCCGATCAGTCTCGAACTGCGTCGTGGTTCTAGTACCCAACCCGGCCGCCGGATAACCGCGGCGAAACACCACCGACGGTGGTGCGGCCAACATTGGGTAACCCACCGAGATGTGGACTGTGAGCAGGCGAATCGATGCCCCGGCGGCAACAGTGTGGAACATCCTGACCGACCTCGACGACTGGCCGAAGTGGGGGCTGACGGTGTCGGGTGCGGCGTTGGCCGGCGTCGGTCCGCTGGGGCTGGGATCGAAGGGCAAGGTATGGACGCCCGTCGGTGTGCCGTTGGCGTTCGAGATCACCGAATTCGAGCCAGGCCGGATGTGGAGTTGGAATGTGGTAGGCGTGCCAGCGACCAAACACGGAGTGAATCCGGAGGGCAACGGATGTCGCGTGTGGATGAGTAGCCCAGTGTGGGCGCCGGCGTATCTGCCGGTGCTGGTCGTCGCCCTGCGTCGCATCGACCAGCTGGCTCACCGCTAGCAATCACCCTGTCCGACAACGTGAGCCGACTATCGACCATCGGTCCAGCGGCAGTGGTGACAGGATGATGGGCGTGGCAGAGCGCATCAATTTCGTCAGCACCACCGGGCCCACCCTGGCAGGCATCATCGATGCCCCGCAGGGCGAGGTCCGTGGCTGGGGGGTGTTCGCGCACGGTTTCACGCTAGGCAAGGACTGCCCGGCGGCCAGCCGGATTTGCAAGCAACTCGCCAGCGAGGGAATCGGCATGCTCCGCTTCGACAACCTGGGTTTGGGACATTCCGAAGGCGACTGGGGTGACGGGTCGTTCTCCCACAAGGTGGACGACACCGTCCGGGCGGTGGAGTTCATGAACCAGTCGGGCCACGATGTGCGCCTGCTGGTCGGGCACTCCTTCGGTGGCGCTGCCGCAATCGCCGCCGCACACGAGTGCCCCACCGTCGCAGCCGTGGTGAGTGTGGGAGCGCCGTACCAACCCGCCCACGTCGAGCACAACTACGACGCCCTGATCCACCGCATCGAAGCCGACGGAGAAGCGCCCTTCCTGGCCGGTGGCAAGGCCCTGACCTTGAAGCGGCACTTCATCGAGGACGTCCGCGCCGCCGATCTCAAAGAGCGGATCAGAACGCTGCGGCGGGCGCTTCTGGTGATGCATTCACCCACCGACAACACTGTCGGTATTGCCAATGCCAGCGAGATCTTCCGTACCGCACGGCATCCCAGAAGCTTTGTGTCGCTCGAAGGCGCGGATCACCTGTTGACCGGCAAGAACCAGGCCGCGCGGGCGGCCCGCATCATCAGCGCCTGGGCCGACCCCTACCTCTGACCGGACGGGGCTGAAACCTGCTGGGTAGCGAATCCGGCGGCCTGGTCGGTCATGCCGTTGACGGCGTATTGACCGTGGGCGCCCGGGTCGCCGCCGCCTGGCGCGCACACCGGGTCGTTGGGCACGCATAGATCGAGCGCTTTCGGACCGTAGGCGCTACCGATGGTGATCGGCGGTGCTCCGGTGTCGAGCATCTGCAAAAACCCGCTGGACGGTTTGCCGAACAAGGTAACTGCGGCGACATGGCTGGCCACCGATTTGGGCATGGGCCCGGTGATGCCAACGGGCAGCACGTAATCGGGCGGCAGCGTATCGGTGGTGAGGTAGGCGATCACCGCTGCGCCCTGGGAGTACCCGCCCAGCACCTGTTTGGTCTTGGGGCACGTGTTTGCCACGTCCTGGACCTTGTTGCTGGCGTCGATCACCCCGGCTGCTGCGCCCTGCTGGAAGTCCAGCGAAGCCGGGTAGTTGACGGGATAGATGTTGATCGACTTGCCCGGGAGCTGCGCCTGCAACGCATCGACGAACGACTGCCCGGTCACACCGACGCCGGGCGGTTCGAAGGTACCGCGGGCGAAGACCACCTGAACGTCCGGACAGGGGTCCGCTGCCGCTGCGGTGGGTGCGTAGGCAAAAGGACTGGCGAGCGTCGCGGCGGACACCGCTGCGAAGAGCAGCCGCACCAACCGGCGACGTACGCGCTGGGCGCGCACCCTGGAAATCTGGCTGTTGCTCATCGTTGCTCCCCGATATCTAGACGGCATAGGTCCTCGCCACCAACGTTCCTCGGCGCCGCATTATTTCTAATTTGAGCGCCTAAATTCCCAGACAATCCTTGTCCGAAACCTGCCATCTCGCAGTGCGCCGTGCTGGTACCAGCGTGCCAGAGCCGAACGCATATTGCGCGCTTAGAACATGGATGTGACGTTGTGGTTGGCGCGAAGCAAGACAGGGAAAGCTTCCGCCATGGCAACCTATCGAGTACTCGACCCGCACGGTGACGTCGTCGACACCAAAGACATCGAAAGCGCCGGGGACGCGCATGCCTGGTTCGTCGACAGCAAGGCCGACAACTCCGAACTCGGCTGGCGGATGGAAGTTCAGGCCGATGACGGCGACTGGGCGTTCTTCGATGACAGTGAAGGGTCGCCCGACTAGCAGCTGGGCCCACGTAATCTAGGGCCGGTGATCGCAGGCGAGGGGGCCGGGACGGCGTCTCGGTGGGCTACAGCCCGGTCCCCGTTCATCTATGAGATCAACACCTGGCCGTGGTTGACGGGCCTGGCGACCAATCTGTCGTCGGTGCCCGGCGAGCACTGGGACGTCATCGCGCAAGCAGGATTCGACGCGGTGTGGTTGATGGGGGTCTGGCAGCGCAGTCCGGCCGGCACCGCTATCGCGCTGACGGACTCCGACCTGGTCGGCGCCTTTCAATCGGCGCTGCCCGACTGGACGCCCGCCGACGTCGTCGGATCTCCGTATTGCGTGCGAGGTTACGAAGTCGACAGCCGCCTCGGCGGCCGTGCCGGTCTGGCTGCAGCGCGCCAGGCCCTGGCCGATCGCGGCCTGGGGCTGATCCTGGATTTCGTGCCCAACCACCTCGCCCCCGACCACCCGTGGACATCGTCGCATCCCGAGTACTTCGTCCAGGGAACCGAGGCGGAGCTGCGCGCGGACCCCGCATCGTTCCTCGATATCGACGGACAGGTGCTGGCGCGAGGCCGGGACCCGTATTCGCCCGCGTGGCCAGACGTGGTCCAACTCAACGTGTTCTCACCCGAGTTGCGCCACCAACTGGTGGTCACTCTCCGCGATATCGCCGACCAATGTGACGGCGTCCGTTGCGACATGGCGATGTTGGTGATGAACGACGTTTTCGCCAGCACGTGGCAAGATCGGGTCGGCGACACCCCCGACGAGGACTACTGGCCGATGGCGATCGACGCCGTGCATCGGACCCATCCGGACTTCCACTTCATCGCCGAAGCGTACTGGGATACCGAATACGCTTTACAGCAGCAGGGATTCGATTTCTGCTACGACAAGCGACTGTATGACCGGCTGATCGACGGCGACGCGACAGCGGTCCGCCAGCACCTGTCAGCCGGGAAGGATTACCAAGGCCGGCTGTTGCGGTTCACCGAGAATCATGACGAGGCCCGTGCGGCCGCGGTGCTGGGCGTCGCCCAGGAAGAAGCCGTGACAGTGGCGACGCTGACCCAGACCGGTGCCCGCCTGGTGCATCACGGGCAGATGGCGGGTCGCAAGGTGCACTTACCGGTGTTCCTTGGGCGTTCGCCGCACGAGGACAGCAACCCAGAGTTGGCGTCGTTTCACCAGTCGCTGCTGACGACATTGCAGGACAACACATTTCGGACTGGTCAATGGAGCCTGTGCGGTACCGCAGGCGAGCATCTGGTGGCGTGGTGCTGGGACGGTGACCGTCGGTGGCTGATCATCGTCAATCTCAGCGCGACAACCGCGACGGGGCAGGTGCGGGTGCCGTGGGAAGACCTGGCGGGCAGGACCTGTCAGCTGGTGGATCCTCTCGCCGGGACCATCGTCGTGCGGTCAGGCGCCGATCTGCAGAACGGGCTGTACATCGAATTGGGACCCTGGCGGTGGCATCTGTTCCGCGTCGAGCACGTCAGGTGATGCTGACGACCGCACGATTGCCGAGCGGAGCCTGCAGCGGCACCGGCAACGTGGCGAACAGGGCGATCATCATGCAGGCCCGCCCTTCGGCTTCCGGAAGAGTGCCCGAGCGAAGCTTTACCGCGACGATGTCCGCGGTCTCCTGCACCTCCGCGTGGACGCCGTAGCACTGCGCTGACCCGGTGGTGAACTGCACGGCCAGCGCCGCACCGTCGGGCAGCCTGCTCCAGGAATCGATGTGCTGCGGGTGGCTCTCGGTGAGCACAGGAGTGTCGACGAATGGCGTGACGCCTGCTGGCGTCGCCACCTCGGGCACCGTGGTGATCGCCGGCGTCGCCGTTGCGTCACCGCCGGGCTCCGCAACGGCGACCGCGGGGGAGGGCAGCGCGGCCGCGGCCATCACGGCCGTAACGATGGTCAGGTGGCGGAGCGGTCCCATCAACTCACCCTAGGGCGTGGGTTCGCTCGCGACACCGGGTTACCCTCACCTGAGAGCGCCTTTTCGCTGGCCGAGGCCCTAGGGGACAAAGACGATGGTCGATGACACCGGTACCGGATGCCATATCGATGAGTTGCGTGAGCTGTTCATCTTCGATGGTCTCTCCGAGGATCAACTGACCCGACTGTGTCGCGACGGGCAGGTGACGACGTTCCCCGCGGGAGTGCTCTGTCAGGAGGGCGATCCGGCGGTGTCCTTCTACGTGCTGCTGGACGGCGAGATCGCGCTTTCGAAACGGTCCGGTGAACGGGATATCGATTTCTGGCGGGCATCGCGGCCTGGGTCGTATTGCGGCGCGTGGTCGGCGTTCCTGCTCGACGACACCCTCACCTATGAGAACACCGCCACCCTGACCAGACCCTCACGGGTGCTCGCCCTCGACGCGACCGTGTTCGGCACCTTCTTGCAGACCGAGTTCCCGATGGCCACCCACCTTCTGGTCGGGCATTCCGGGGGTCGGTCCTACCAGCGGCGCATCCTGGACCCACATGACCGGTTGCTCCAGCTTGGGCAGCTGACCGCGGGGCTGGCTCATGAGCTCAACAACCCGGCTGCCGCCGCTGTCCGCGCCACAGCTGATCTGCGCGTCCAGATTGCCGGTATGCGTCAGCGCCTCGCCGAGCTGGCCGATGGCACCATCTCTCCCGAGTCGGTCCGGTCTCTGGTGGAGTTGCAGGATCGGGTGGCGGAGTTCGCAGGCAAGGCCAACGACCTGACCGCCATGGAGAAGTCCGATCTGGAGGATGCGATCGGCCAATGGCTTGAGGACCACGGAGTGGGGGACGGTTGGGATCTGGCCGCGACCTTCGCGGACGCGGGTCTCGATCTGGACTGGATGGAACGGATCTCGACATCGGCCGGTGCGGATACGTCGGTGTCGCTGCAGCGGGTTCTGCAATGGTTGAGCCGCACCATCGAAACCGAACTGCTGCTGGCCGAGATCGCGGAGGCGACCGCGCGCATCTCCGCCCTGGTCGGTCAGACCAAGCAGTATTCGCAGCTGGACCGCGCGCCCTTCGATGTCGCCGACATGCACGATCTTCTCAACAGCACCCTGACCATGCTGTCGCACCGTCTGGGGCCGGATATCACCGTGGTGCGTGACTTCGAATCCGGCCTGCCGCTGTTGGCCTGTTACCCGGCCGAGTTGAATCTGGTGTGGACGAACCTGATCAACAACGCCCTCGATGCGATGCCGGCGGGCACGCTCACCTTGCGCACCCGGCGGCATCAGGACATGGTGCGAGTGGAAGTGTGCGACACCGGATCTGGTATTCCCGAAGACCTGCTGTCGCGGGTCTTCGATCCGTTCTTCACGACCAAACCGTTCGGCCAAGGCGTCGGGCTCGGCTTGGACGTCGCAGGCCGCATTGTCGATCGGCACGGAGGCAGTCTGTGGGCCGAATCAGTGCCTGGCGACACGCGTTTCGTTGCCGCCCTGCCCATCACCGCAGCGCCGGCAGACGGCTGAACATCGGCTCGGTTTAACGGGCAGCAGCAGCCTCGGCTTCGGCGGGCCTGCCGTGCAGAAATCCTTGCGCGAGGTCTGCGCCGATCTCCACGACGACGCGATGCTCTGCGACGGTCTCGACGCCCTCCATGAGAATCAGTGCGCCGATCTCGTGTGCAAAGGTGACCATTGCGGCGGCAGCGGCGCGGCGTACAGGATCGGTGTCGATGCCGTGGGTCAGGCTGTTGTCGGTCTTGAGGAGGTCGGGCCGCAGTTCGATGATGGGAAGCAGGCTGGCAAAACCCGCGCCGATATCGTCGACGGCCAGTCGCACACCGGCAGAACGCAATTCGTCGATGACATATGTGATGGCGCCGAAGTCGTCGACACGCTGGTGCTCGGTGAGTTCGAGGTACATCGTGCGGGTACTCAGATGTGGTTCCAGTCGGGGGAGAAGATCTGCGGTCCGGATCGTCTCGGCGGAGGTGTTCAGCGAGACGAACGCGCCCGTGGGCAGTACCGCCATGGCCTTGAGCGCATTGTCGATGGCGGCGAGTTCCAGGTCGCACGCGACGCCGGCGACGGTGGCGTCGCGGAACCACACCATCGGGGACCCGCTCCCGGACGGGAACCGGGACAGCGCTTCGTAGCCCACCGTATCGCCGGATGCGGTCGAGATCACCGGTTGGAAGACGATCGTGGGGCCGCCAGAGGCGATCAGCGCCGCCACCCGTTCCCGGACGGCGGGCAGTCCCGCGGTGGGGGTGTCGAACTCGGTCACGTCGAATCCGGTGGCCCGCCGCTTCGTGCGGTAGAGCTCGATATCGGCCAGTGCGAGCAGGCGTTGCACCACACCCGCGGGGTTATGTTCGTCGATCAGTGCATCGGTGACCGACCCGACGCTCGCGGTGAACGGCGGACCGGTGAACGGGTCCTGCAGGGCGGCGCGGATCCGTTCCTCTGCCGCGTCGACCGCGGCCAGCGAGCCGCAGTGCACGCAGACAAATTCGTCCCCGCCCAGGCGGGCGACCACCGAGCCCGGCGAGGACGCGCGGCTCAGCCGACGGGCCACCTCACACAGGATGTCGTCACCCGAGTCGCGACCGAACCGTTCGTTGAGGACCTTGAACCGGTCGATGTCGATCACGACGACACCGACAACAGATTCGGCCTCGCCCTCGGTCTGGGTGGCGTTGCGGGCGTCGAGCGCATCGAACAGCCCGCGCCGATTCCACAGACCGGTCAGGGAATCCAACAGCGCCTCGGTCGCACGTTGGCGCAGGCGCCCGATGTACGAATACAGCACGACGGGCACCCCGAACACCATCAGCAACATCGCGGTGCGTGAGGACACCAGCCACGCGTCGTCGCCTCTGGTGACAGCCAGGACGGCGAGCACCACCAACGCGGTGACCGACACGGCCAGGTGGCCGGCCAGCAGGCGCCCGGAGCCGCCGACTGCGGCGAACACCGCGACGAGACAGAGCAGGATTCCCGCCGGTAACGCCACCACATGCGATTCGGTGGCAGTCATCACGTAGATGATGGCTGCGTCGGTGTAGACGACGAACCCGACGACGAGCACATTGGGCGGCCACGTGCCCACCCACCATGCCACCGCTACGGGCACCGTTGAAAGCGAAAGCATAGCTACCACAACCGAATTGACTGTACTGAATTGGTGGGCCGGCACCATTGCGAGGACAGTCAGCCCGATCAACAGGGTCATCGTGCCCATGACGAACTTCGCTTGCCGTTCGGTGGCGACCAGCGGCAACCTCTTCCACCGATCAGCCATCTGGGTCTGGGCAGATCCCCGCGGAGTCGTTGTTCCGGCGCGGGCACGTCGAGTCTCGGTCTGTGTCGAGGACTCTCGACCGTCCCACCTGGTCTCCAACGGACTCACCAGTGCCCCTCCGCAAGCTCGCAAAACGTAGCCTGTCCGTTTCTCCAGTCTTCGCCGTCCTTCGCCGCACGCTGGAGTTATTCAACTGTAGGCCCTCTGCGGCCTTCATAAATCAGTTTGCTGATCCGGGGTAGTCCCGGTATCCGGACATTCGTCGAGCCCGCGTCAAGATCACCTACCTAGGGGTGTACCAGCACCCCCTTAGGGGGTGATGAACTGACATCAGTGTCGAGCACCCGCCCGACCGACCCGATCCCAGCGCCCAGTCGCTGCTTCAGAAAGGCTCACCGCCATGATCGGACTTATTCTCAGCATCCTCGTCATCGGACTCATCGCAGGCGCACTCGCCCGGCTGCTCGTTCCTGGCAAGCAGAACCTGTCGGTCCCAATGACCATCGTCCTTGGAGTCGTCGGATCATTTGTCGGCGGATTCCTCGGATATCTGCTTTTCCACAAGGACAGCGCGCAGGGCTTCTTCCAGCCGTCCGGGATCATCGGCTCGGTCATCGGTGCCGTCGTGGTTCTGGTGATCTGGCTCCGTGTCGGCGGACGCAGCTCGGTCCGCACCCGGTAGACCACTGGTGCACAACGAAGATCGGCCTCGCGACGTCGCGAGGTCGGTCTTCGTTGGCACCGGCCGAGCGTTGAGAGGTAGATGTGTGTGAACGCTCAACAAGGTGACGGCGCACCGTCGTTGGCCGTCGCGCAGACCTGGGTCGGCAGCGTCCTGGTGGTGTCGGTTTCGGGAGATGTGGACATGCTGACCGCCCCCTCGCTGGCGGAAGAACTGCGTGCCGCCGCGCGACAGAACCCGGTAGCGCTGATCGCGGATCTGTCGAGCGTGGATTTTCTGGCCTCGGCAGGGATGAACGTACTGATTGCTACCCACCGAGACCTGGCTTGCAGCAGTCGATTTGGAGTGGTGGCAGATGGTCCGGCCACAAGTCGACCGCTCAAGATGATCGGCATCGACACCGTCGTCACCCTCTACCGAACCCTCGGCGATGCGTTGACCGACATGGTGTCCTGAGCTTTCAACGACCGGTGACATGGCCAGGGTCGGTTAGACCAGGGCTGATCGCGGGAACCTGAAACAGAGGTGGCACGCGTTCACCCCGATTCGAACGCGCGGTCTCATCGTAGAGCTGTCATCAACGCGCCCGCGCGCTGCTCATCGCAGCACAAGTTCGACGCCAGGGGAGGACCGCAATGTCCGCGACGCAGAGCACTGACAACTCGGCCGGAACACCGCACGTCGAACCCAGCTCGGTTCGTCAAGCCATCCTCGGGGCGTCCATCGGCAACACCGTGGAGTGGTACGACTTCGCCATTTACGGCTTTCTGGCCACATACATCGCCGAGAAATTCTTCCCGTCGGCCAACGGCACCGCGGCGCTGCTCAGCACCTTCGCCGTGTTCGCCGTCGCCTTCTTCATGCGCCCACTCGGCGGGCTGTTCTTCGGCCCGCTCGGTGACCGGATCGGCCGCCAACGCGTGCTGGCGATCGTGGTCGTGATGATGTCGCTGTCCACCGTCGGCATCGGTCTGGTGCCGAGTTACGACGCGATCGGCGTCGCGGCACCGGTGCTGCTGGTGGTGCTGCGCTGCGTACAGGGATTCTCGGCCGGCGGCGAGTACGGCGGCGGGGCCTGCTTCCTCGCCGAATACGCCCCGACCCGACATCGCGGACTGGTGGTGGCGTTCCTGGTGTGGTCGGTGGTGATCGGTTTCGTATTGGGTTCGGTCACCGTCACCGCGCTGGAGGCCGCGCTGTCCGAGGACGCGATGAACGCCTACGGCTGGCGCATCCCGTTCCTGATCGCCGGTGTGCTCGGCATCGTCGGTCTCTATATCCGGCTGCGGTTGCGCGACACCCCGGAATTCGAGGCGTTGCGGGAGGCCGGCGAGGTAGCCGAGTCGCCACTGAAAGAAGCATTCCGCACGGCGTGGCGGCCGATACTTCAGATCGCCGGGCTGGTGATCATCCACAACGTCGGCTTTTATGTCGTGTTCACCTACCTGCCGACCTACTTCACCAAGACGCTGGGCTTCACCAAGATCGACGCCTTCATCTCGATCACGGTGGCCAGCGTCGTGGCGCTACTGCTGATCCTGCCGCTGGCCGCTTTATCGGACCGGATCGGCCGCAAACCGCTCCTGGTGGCGGGCGCCGTCGGCTTCGCCGTCTTCTCCTACCCGCTGTTCCTGCTGCTCAATTCCGGATCGCTGGCCGCGGCAATCGGCGCTCATGCGGGCCTGGCTGCCTTGGAAGCGGTGTTCGTGTCGGCATCGTTGGCCGCCGGTGCCGAGCTGTTTGCGACGAGAGTGCGATCCACCGGTTACTCGATCGGCTACAACGTCTCGGTCGCGGTGTTCGGCGGCACCGCACCCTACGTGGCCACCTGGCTCACTGATCGGACCGGAAACTCCACCGCCCCTGCGTATTACGTGATCCTGGCCGCGGTGGTGACCCTGGCGACAGTGTTCACCATGCGGGAGACGGCCAACCGCCCATTGCGCGCCGTCGACGAGCCGGTGCCGGCCTGACGGCTGGGGCTACCCGACCTCAGACAGGGCGGCGTCGAAACGCTTCACGGTTTCGTCGACATCGTCGAGGGTGTGCGCAGCGGAGACGTACCAGATCCCGCGATATGCGACCCAGATCCCTGCGGTGATCAGTTTGTTCGCGAAGCGGCCGTACCTCTGATTGTCGATCGCCTGCAGCTGTGGGTACCGGGTGATGGGCTCGGCGCGGGTGTCGAAGCGGGCGTGGAAGGCCATCGGCAACCCCTGGAACCGCAGGGGGACGCCGTGGTTATCCACCAGCGCGGTGAGGGCGTCGATCAGTGCAGTGCCGACCGATTCGACGTGGCGGTAGACGCCGCGATCCTCAAGTTCGTCCAGGGAGGCAAGCACCGCGGCTGTGGCGATGGTGTTGCCGTTGAAGGTTCCGGCGTGCGTGAGAGCGCCGGTGGCGACGTCGGCGAACAGATCATGCTTGCCGACCAGGGCTGCGCAGGGCCAACCGGCGGCCATCGCCTTTCCGTAGACGGCGAGATCCGGTGTGACACCGAATAATTCGGCGGCACCACCGAGTGAAACCCGAAATCCGGAGATGGTCTCGTCGAAGATCAGCACGATCCCCGCCCTGGTGCACAGGTCGCGCACATGCTGCAGATAGCCCTGCGCCGGGGCGATGGCGCCTGCGTTGAGCATCATCGGCTCCATCACGACGGCGGCGATGGTGTCGCCGTGCTCGGCGAGGGTTGCGGTGAAGGCGTCGGCGTCGTTCCACTCGATGGTCATCGTGGGGTCGAGGGCATCGGCGATTTGTCCGAGGCTGCCCGGCAGCGCCTGGCTGCCGTCGGAGCGGATCTGAATGTTGTCAAACCAGCCGTGGTAGTGCCCGTGGAAACGCAGGACGGTGCGCCTGCCGGTCGCGTTGCGGGCGATCCGCATCGCCGCTTGGATCATCTCGCTGCTCGAGCTGCCGAAGCGCAGCTGATCGGCCCACGGCAAGACGGCCAGGATGCGCTCGGCGGCCTCGATCTCGCGCCGGTGGGTGGCCGCGTAGATGATGCCTTCGCGTTGGGCGGC
The DNA here is from genome assembly GCA_040511255.1 of Mycobacterium sp. GTDB lineage: Bacteria > Actinomycetota > Actinomycetes > Mycobacteriales > Mycobacteriaceae > Mycobacterium. The sequence continues at coordinate 13,961 of JBEVHL010000250.1, forward strand.
AACGACCTTCTCCACCACCCGCGGCGGGGCGTAGCCAAGGAAGTTAGGACCTTGGCCGAGCAGGTAGTCGAGGTATTCGGTGCCGTCGACGTCCCAGAGGCGGCAGCCGCTGGCTCGTTCGACGATCAGGTGCGGGTTGAGCAGGCGGGTGTTGCTGCTGACGCCGCCTGCCAGCACACGCGTGGCGCGCTGCTGCAGATCCTGCTGGGTTGAGGTCGCGGCACTCATCGTGGTTCTCCTGGGCTGGCGTCGGGTGGCTGATAGAACGATAAAGCGTTGTGGCTGAAGATCTTGCGATGCTCGTCGTCGGTCAGGGTGGCCAGACTCCGGTTCGCTGTGGCCAGCACCTGTTCATAGCTGGCGGCCAATTCGCAGACCGGCCAATCGGAACCGAACATCAGCCGCTGCGCGCTGAATGCGCGGATCAGGTGATCGACGTACGGCTGCAGATCTGCCGGTGTCCACGTCGACCAGGACGCCTCGGTGACCAGACCCGAGAGCTTGCACCAGACGTTCGGGTGCTGCGCCATGGCGCTGATGCCGTCGGCCCAGTCCTGCCGCCAGCCTTCGGCGATCGGCGGTTTGGCCCCATGGTCGACCACAAGGCGCAGCTGCGGGTGGCGGCGCGCGAGGGTCTGCGCGGCAGTGAGTTCGCGGGTGGTGATCTCCAGATCGAAGCTCAGTCCCCGATCGGTGACCACCTGCATGGCGGTGTCGACGTCATCGCGAAGCAGCCAGTGCGGGTCGGGTTCGTCGGCTGCGCCGTGGCGCAGCCCGACCAGGTGCTGCCCGCCAGGGCCTGCCCGGAGGGCATCGATCTGGGCGGCGACATCCGGGCCGGTCAGATCGACCCAGCCGACGACTCCGACGATGGCTGTTGTGCGAGTGCACATTTCGAGCAGCTCGACCGTCTCGGCAAGATCGGCGCGCACCTGCACCACGATGGTCGCCGAGACGTCACTGGTGCGCAGCAGTGGGAGCAGGTCGGTCAGGTCGTAGCGCCTGCGCAATACGGCGAAATCCCCTGTCATCCATGGATATTCGCCGACGTCAGGGTCCCACAGGTGGTGGTGGGCGTCGACGACGGTCATGGACCGACGGGTGTCGGTGCGTCGACGGCGATCAGCTGCTCGGCTTTCAGGTCGGACCACAATTCGGCGGGGATGGGCTGGTCGAACAGCGTGATGTTCTCGGTGATCTCGGCGCGGCTGCGGGCCCCGGTGAGGACCGCCGCGATGGCGGGGTGTGCCACCGGGAACTGCAATGCCGCGGCTTTGAGCGGGATGTCGTGCCGATGGCACACGTCGGCCAACAGCCGGGCGCGGGCAATCAGGTCCGGCGGCGCGGGGTCGTAGTTGTAGCGGGCACCAGGCCCTGCGTCGGCCAACAGTCCGCTGTTGAAGACACCCCCGGCGACGACGGCGATCCCGCGTTCGACACACAGCGGCAAGAACGATTGCAGCGCAGCCTGTTCCAGCAGGGTGTACCGGCCGGCGAGCAGGAACAGGTCTGGATCGGACTCCAGGGCGAACCGTTCGAGCGCCGCGGTCTGATTCATACCGGCGCCGATCGCGCTGACGACCTTCTGGTCACGCAGTTCGATCAGGGCGGGGAACGCGGTCGCCAAGGCCTCGTCGACATAGTCGTCTGGATCGTGGACCAGCGCGATGTCGAGGCGGTCGGTGCCGAGGCGGGTCAGGCTCTCCTCGATGGAGCGCAGCACGCCGTCGCGGGAGTAGTCGTAGACGGTGGCGACGTCGGGGGCGCCTGCGTCGTACGGGCGTCCGGTGGTGTCGTAGTCGTCGGGGTGCTGTGGGGTGTCGGCGCGCAGCAGTCGGCCGACCTTGCTGGACAGCACATATTGGTCGCGTGGGTAGCCGGCCAGGCCGCGACCAAGGCGGAGCTCGCCATTGCCGCGTCCGTATTGCGGGGCGGCGTCGAAATACCGCAGTCCCTGTGCCCAGGCCGCCGCCACGGTGTCGTGTGCGGTCTCCTCGCTGACTTCGGTGTACATCCCGCCGATCGCGGTGGCGCCGAAGCCAAGTGCGGTCACGGTCAGCGGTGTCCGGCCCAGCTGGACCGGGCTGTCGTGCGTGGTCACCGGACAGTCCCGTCGGGTCGTAGCTCGGTGACAGTCTCGACTCCGTCGTAGAACGCGGCGACCACCTCGGTGCTCTGGGTGTCCTCGGGATCGAGGAGCCGTGCCCGGCCTGCGGCGACGGCGTCGGACAGCGGACTGGGGTAACCGGTCCACGGTTCGATCAGGGCCTGGTGGTAACCCCGCCATCCGCCATACACCAGGCAGAACCACACGACGGGGAACAGCGTTTGGTCGAAGCACAGCCCGAATCCGCGGCGATCCGCGGTATCGGTCGCGGCCACCCAGCCTGCGGTCAGACCGGTCAGGTAGTGCAGGGCGAACGCGCCGGTGTCGATATCGTCGGCGCGGCGTAGGTCGTAGCCGCGCAGGAGCGGCCAGTCGTACTCGTCGCCGGGTCGGCCGAGAAGCTCACCGCCCGCTTCGTCGACCAGTCCACGGAGGGCCGGGATGTCGAAGCGCATGCCGGGCCGGATCGCCAGGCTCGGGTGGATGCCCCAGTTGTAGTCGAACGGCAGCGTGCCGATGTTGCGCAGCGAGTAGCTCAAGGTGAACCGTTGTTCGTCGGCCCGCAACGTGATGGTGCGAGTCAATTCGGCCGGGGTGATCGGGGTGCGAACGGTGGTGGTCAGTGCGACCGAATCGGTGTCGCGATGCATCTGGTAAGTGGCTGGGGCGGTCCAGATCTCGCCCATGTACGGCAGCAGATCGCCGTAGCGGTTGCGGCTGGCCCGGCCGCCGGGAAAGGCGTCATCCCAGCCGCCGGCCCAATGGTCGTCGAAATCGGCGTGCACCGCGGCGAGGTGCGGGTCGACGCGGGGCGATTTCCACAGCACGTCGACATCACGGTGTTTGTCGAGGACCCGAAAGATGTTGGCGCCGCGCTGCGGTAGTACGTCGAGGGCCAGGTGCTGGTTCTGTAGTCGCACCACCTGCAGGCCGTGATAGGTCCAGTGGTCGTCGATGTCGAGGTGGGGTTGCACACGGGCCATCAGGTGGTTGCGCCATCTGCTGTGACCGGGGTGGGCGAGGAAGCCAGCTGGTCGTGGCGGTGTAGGTGCTCGTCGACTTCCTCGACCGCCACGGCCAGGTATCCGGCCTCGGTAGCGAGTCCTTCGTCGTGGCTGAGGGATTCGGCGATTCGGCGGGTGGTCTTGGGGGCTGCGACGATGACCACGATGATGGCGATCACCCAGATCGCGGCGATGATGATGTTGGCGCGGCCCGGCGCGGTGGCGGGCCAGGGTGAGACGTTGCGGACCATGGTGTATCCGATCACACCGACCGCCAGGACGGGCACCACGTAGTCCAGGATGGCGGCCTTGTGTCCCTGGCGGGGCGCCCGGATGCAGAGGTAGTACCACGCGCCGACGGAGAACAATGCGTAGGCGACCAGCAGCACCAGCGTCCCGACGGTGCCGGACCAGGCGAACAGGTTGAACGCGGTGTCGGTGACCGCGAGCCGGATGAACACGATGATGACCGCGGCCAGACCACACACGAAAAGTGTTGCGGTGATCGGTGTTCCGGTATTGGCGGAGACCTTGGTGAACCCCCGTTGTGGAGAGGCGCCGCGGTTCAACGCGTACAGCAGCCTGGAGGCGGCGACCGCGGTGGCCAGCGCGCAACCCATGGCCGATATGGCGGTACCGAGCGTCACCAGATCACCGACCACAGGACCGACATACTGCTCGCCCAGTGTGCCGAACAATGATGCAGATTTGGCGAACGCGTCGACTCCGGCAGCATCGGTGCCGAATCCCAGCATTTCCACGGTCGTTCCGATGATGTAGAACAGACCGCCGAACAGCGCGACACCGAAGATGGCGATCGGAATCGCCCGCTTGGGGTTGGTGGTCTCCTCACCCAATGATGCCGCGGCTTCGAAACCGGCGAAGGACAGGAAGCCGAACACGATGCCAAGGAACAGTGTGCTGGTCGAGATGCCTGGCGGGACGGTGAACATGTCCATGGTGAAGTGCTGTCCGCCGGGCGCGGTGCCGCCGACGACGCGCACCACCACCACCACGGCGATGATGGCGATCACCGCGGTGGTGCAGATTTCCACCCACAAGAGGGTGGCCATCGACTTCTTCACCGGGGAGATGGCGAGCAGAGTGGCGACGCCGACGGCGACCAGCGCGATGATCCACGGCACAATGGCGGGCGTCGTGTCGTACACGCCGAGGCCACGCAGGAATTCCGCTCCGAAGATGCCCGCAGTCATCGATGTGGTCAACATGAAGCTGAGGTAGGCGCCGAACAGCGACCAACCGGCCACCACCCCGGCCCGGGGTCCAATCGTGATACCCGTCAGGCCGAATACCGACCCGGCATGGCTGAGCCGGCTGCAGACTCTCGCGAATCCGTAGGCGACCAGCAGGACTCCGATGGTAGCGAGGACGAACGTCAGCGGAACCGCGCGGCCGACGGTCGCGCCCGCACCCTGGGGGTTGATGTTGATCGCCAGGCTGGCACCCATGGCGGCGACCGACAGCGAGATTGCCGCCCAGGTTGCCAAGGTCCGTCGCAGTTTTGGCTGGGATCCGGTTGGGGCTTGTGGTGTTGAGGTCATGATTCCCGTTTCTCGTGCGACGGCGTGGCCGTGGGTAGCCGGTCATGTGCGGCGTCGTGCCGCTTCTGCACCTGCCCGGTGACTGACACACCAACGCAACGTTGCGAGGAACCCACCGTTCGGAGTGCGTTGACCGTATGACCGTCCAACGGGCGAAACAATGACGAACCTGCCCCCGAATTGTTCGGTGAGAGCGAACTATGGCGCGGGCGTTTCGCCGACGGAAATGCGCCGTCGCTCTCACCGGAACGGGAAGCGTTGGTAGTCAAGGCGTTTCGGAAGATTGGTCGGTGCTGGCGAGCTGGTCGGCGACGGCCTTGAAGCCGGTGGCGATGGTCACCAGGTCGGCAACTTTGGCGGTGTGCTCGGGCCACCAGGCCAACGCCACCACGCACGGCGGGATGTCGCGGATACGGCGGAAGGCCACCCCCGGGCGGGAGTAGAACCGTTGTGCACCGGCGGAGGTGACACTGATCCCGACACCGCGCGCGACCAGGTGCAGCTCGCCGTCGCGGGTGCTGGCCTCATCGACCACGGGGGCCGGTTTGGTGCGGTAGTCGGACAACAGCCAGTAATCCCGCCAGGGCCCTGGCGCTTTCGGCGCGGCGATGATGGGCTCTTTCAGCAGATCGGCAACGCTCACCGTCTCCTGAGCGGCCAGCGGATGCCCTTCTGGGAGGCAGGCCACCCGGTCCTCGGTGAGAAGTTCTAGGGTCGTCAGTCCGGCCAGGCCGGTCGGCGGCCGAATGATCGCGGCGTGCACCGACGAGTCGCGTAAACCCGCGGTGGGGTCGGTGAAGTCGTATTCCACGGAGCGCAACGGGCGCTGCGGATACTCCGCGGCGAACGCTCGCAGTAGCCACGGGATCACTTCCAGGCCTGCGCCGATCGTGTAGCCGAGGGTCAGCACCGACCCGTCGCGATCGGCGGTCCGCTGCGCTGCCTTGATGGCGGAGTCGAGGTCGTCGAGCACCTGGGCCGCCAGGCTGGAGAACACGACTCCCGCGTCGGTGAGATCGACCGAGCGGGTGGTGCGGACGAACAACTGGAATTTGAGTTGGCGCTCCAGGTCCTTGATGGTTTCGCTGAGCCAGGGATTGGACACCAGCAGCTGTTCGGCGGCGCGGGAGAAGCTGCGGTGCTCGGCGACGGTCAAGAACGCCCGCAGCTGGCGCAAGGTGATGTTGGGCTGCGTCATGACGCGAGACGGTACCCGCTGCACGTCGGCACTGTTCGGTGACTGCGAACAATGGCCGGGTCGACCCGTCATTGTCCGGTGGATCGCGGAACCCTAGGGTCAGCAGAGCGTGCCGCGTTCGGCACTCCCGGCCGGGCGCAGTTCTGCTGGCGCAGTGGCCCGTTACGAATCGAGGACATCGTGGTTTCCGCATTGTGGCGTCAGTCGCAGGCCAACATCTCCCTGCTGTTCGGCGAGCTCCCGTTCGACCGGCGGCCGGCCGCCGCCGCGGCGGCCGGGTTCACGGCCATCGAGTGCTGGTGGCCGTTCGCCGGCGCCAACCCGTCGGCGGCCGACGTCGACGCCTTCGTCACCTCGGTCACCGATGCCGGTGTCCAGCTACGCGGCCTGAACTTCTTCGGAGGTGATATGTCAAGCGGGGAGCGGGGCGTCGCAGCACATCCCGGACGCCGGGCCGAGTTCGACGACAGTGTGGCCATCGCGGTCGACATCGGCGCGCAACTCGGTGTCACCGGGTTCAACGCCCTATACGGCAATCGGTTGGACGGGGTGAGTGACGCCGACCAGGATGCGGCCGCGGTGGCGGCGTTGGTCGCCGCCGCCGAGCACGCGGACTCCATCGGGGCCACCGTGCTGGTGGAGCCGATCAGCGGCGTTGCTGCCTATCCGCTGAAGCTGGCTGTCGACGCACTCACTGTCATCGACAGTGTCCGAGCGCGAATGACCAAGGGACGCATTGCTTTACTGGCCGACCTGTACCACCTGACCGTCAACGGCGACGATCTCGACACGCTCGTCGCCGAGTACGCCGAAGAGATCGGGCATGTCCAGGTGGCGGATGCACCCGGCCGCCACGAACCCGGCACTGGGACCGCACCGATCGTCGACGTGGTCGAGTTGCTCGAACATGCCGGCTACATCGGTCGCATCGGACTGGAATATCTTCCGGCGCAGGACACGGTGGCCGGACTGGGCTGGCTGACACAGCTGGATCCGACTTTCGGTTGCAGCGAGACTGTGCTGCCGGGTCACGTGACGCGATGAGTGTCACCACTGTGGGCTTCATCGGGTTGGGCATCATGGGTGCGCCGATGGCGGCCAACCTGTGCGCTGCGGGCCTGAACATCAACGGCCACAGCCGAACCCGCGCCAGCGCCGAGGCCTTGGCGCCGCGCGGTCTGCGCGTAGCCGCCGACGTCGCCGACGCGGTACGCGACGCCGACGTCATCATCACGATGCTGCCCGACTCCCCCGACGTCGAACAGGTGGCGCTCGGGGACGGGGGAGTCTTCGAGCATGCCCGCCCCGGTGCGCTGTTCATCGATATGAGCAGCATCCGGCCCGACACTGCCCGCGCCGTCGGCGCGCAAGCCGAGGGCCGTGGTCTGCGGTTTCTCGATGCCCCGGTCAGTGGGGGTGAGCAGGCCGCGATCGACGGCACACTGTCGATCATGGTGGGTGGCTCCGCCGAAGCGTTCGCGGCGGCTGAACCGGTGCTGCGGCACCTGGGCCGCACCATCGTGCACGTCGGCCCGCTCGGGTCGGGTCAGACCGTCAAAGCCGCCAATCAACTTATCGTCGCGGGCAACATCGAACTGCTCGCCGAGGCGTTGGTGTTCTTGGCGGCTCACCACGTCGACACCGACGCCGCGATCTCGGTATTGCAGGCGGGCCTGGCGGGCAGCACTGTGATGGACCGAAAGGCCCGCTCGATGGTGGCTCATCAATTCGCACCCGGATTCCGGATCGCGTTGCATGACAAGGATCTTGGCATCTTTACCAGCGCGGCCCGCGCGGCCCGCACCGCCGCCCCGCTGGGTGCGGTGGTGGCGCAACTGATGTCTGCGGCGCACGCGCAGGGCGACGGTGACCTCGATCATTCCGCGCTGCTGGGGCTGGTGGAGCGGCTCTCCGGCGCCACCACCACCGACACCGGGAGTACAGATGACTGATCTACAGGTCAGTGGCGACGTCGATGTCGACACCGTCGCGATCAACACCATCAGGACACTGGTCATCGACGCGATCGCCAAGGCCAAGTCGGGCCACCCCGGCGCCGCCATGGCGTTGGCGCCGGTCGGCTACACGTTGTGGAATCACACCCTGACCTACGACGTGCACGATCCGCGGTGGATCAACCGCGACCGGTTCGTGCTATCTGCGGGGCATGCGTCTATGTTGTTGTACGCGTTGCTGCATCTGGCCGGTGTCCGGTCCTCGAACTCCGAGCGGTTCGCGGTGGAGCTGGACGATATCCGTAATTTCCGTCAACTTGGCAGCCCGTGCGCCGGACATCCGGAATACGGTGCGGCCGACGGTGTGGAATGCACCACCGGACCGTTGGGGACGGGGGTGGCCACCAGTGTGGGCATGGCGATGGCCGCCAAATGGCAAGGTGCGCAATTCAACCGGCCCGGCTTCGCGATTTTCGATTACCGGGTGTACGCGTTGGCCGGCGACGGCGATCTGATGGAAGGCATCGGTCAGGAGGCGGCGTCGCTCGCCGGGCACCTCAAGCTGGACAATCTGTGCTGGGTCTACGACAGCAACGCGGTCACCATCGAAGGGAACACCTCCCTGGCGTTCACCGAAGACGTGGCCACCCGCTTCCGGGCCTACGGGTGGACGGTCACGTACGTGGCGGATGCCAACGACATCGGGGCTCTCCGCCGGGCTTTCACGCAATTCGTGGCGCACACCGGATCGCCGATGCTCATCATCGTCAGCAGCATCATCGGCTTCGGAGCGCCCACCAAACAGGGCACCGCGGCTGCGCACAGTGAGCCGCTCGGTGAGGATGAGGCACGTGCCGCAAAGCGGTTCTATCGGTGGCCGACCGACGCTGACTTCCTGGTGCCCGACGTCGCCTACGAGCAGTTCGCGCACGGTGTCGGCGCACGGGGGCAAGGCCGTCGCGCCGCCTGGGATGCCGTCCTGTCTGACTATCGAAACAGCCACCGCGAGTTGGCGGTTGACCTCGATGCCATGCTGGCTGGCACGCCACCCGACGGTTGGGACACCGAGTTACCCGTGTTCACTCCTGCCGACGGCCCGCTGGCCGGACGCGTAGCCAACCACCAGGTGCTCAACTCCGTGGCCGGCGCCGTGCCGTGGCTGATCGGGGGCGCCTCGGATCTGGCCCCATCGACCAAGACCGCGTTGGACGGCGCCGCGGGGCATTTCGGCCCGGCCCACTACGCCGGGCGCAACCTGCACTTTGGCGTCCGGGAGGCAGCCGCGGCCGCGGCGTGCAACGGGATGGCGTTATGCGGTTTGCGCCCGTTTCAGGCGGGGTTCCTGGTGTTCTCGGACTTCCAGCGCGGACCACTTCGCTTGAGCGCACTGATGGGCCAGCCGGTGATCCACATCTACACCCACGATTCCATCGGCATGGGGGAGGACGGCCCCACCCACCAGCCGATCGAGCACCTCGCTTCGCTGCGGGCGATCCCGCACCTGATCGACCTGCGGCCCGCCGATGCGAACGAGATTCGCGAGGCGTGGCGGGTGATCATGGCCGTCACCGACCGACCCGTTGCGCTGGTGCTGTCCAAACAGGACCTGCCGGTGCTGAACCGCAACGAGGTCGCGAGCGCGGTCGGGCTGGCCCGGGGTGGCTATGTCCTGGTGGACCCGGCCGACGGTGTGCCCCCGCAAGTGTTGATCATCGCCACCGGTAGCGAAGTGGCGTTGGCGTTGGAGGCACGAAATATGCTGGTCGACAACAACGTCGCCGTCCGTGTGGTCAGCATGCCGTCGTGGGCGTTGTTCGACGACCAGGAGCAGGATTATCGCGATACGGTGCTGCCGCCCGAACTCACAGCCAGGGTCGCGGTAGAAGCGGCGTCCGGGTTCGGTTGGGAACGCCACGTCGGACCGCGGGGGCGAATCATCGCGATGACCGGTTTCGGTGCCTCCGGACCCGCTGCGGCTCTGCGTAGCCACTTCGGGTTCACGGCCGCGAACGTAGCAGAAGTGGCCCGCCAACTGATCTGAGGTCAGGTCACGAAAGCTAGGCCGGCCGCGGCAAACCGAGGTGATCGCGAAGCGTTGGCCCGGTGTACTCGGTGCGGTAGCGACCGCGGCGCTGCAGGATCGGCACCACGTGCTCCACGAACGCCGCCAGTTCGTACGGCAAGGTCGACCCCATGATGGTGAACCCGTCGACAGCTCCGGCGTCTTGCCATTCGATGACGTAGTCGGCCAGCTGCTCCGGGGTACCGACGAAGTGTCGCTGACCCGCGCCACCGCTCACCTGTTGGGCAACCTCCCGCAACGACGCCTCGGGACGGGCCCGGGCTGCTTCGTAGAGCTGGTCTGCCCGCGTCGACGGTGACTGCTCGGCCCACAGGTGTGCGGGCAGGGGTGCATCCGGATCGTAGGCATCGGGATCCAGGCCGGCCGTGTACAGGGCGTTCTGCCAACGGAATTCGGGACTGGAGAGTTCTTCCAGCCGTTGGGCACGGGCCTGGGCTTCGGCCTCGGTGCCGCCGAGGGTCACCATCAGAGCCGGCAGCACCAGCACCTGCTCGGGGTTACGGCCCAGGCCCGCGGCCTGGGCGTGCAGATCGGCTCGGAAGGCCACCGCAGCCGCCAGTGAGGGTGGCCCGGAAAACGCCATCTCGGCGTAGCGCGCGGCCAACCCGACACCGGCGCCCGACTGTCCGGCCAACACGAGCACCGGATGTCCCTGTGGCGAACGCGGAAACGGCTGGATCCCTTCGACGTCGTAGTAGGTGCCGTGGAATCTCGGAACGGTCAGCTTGCTCCGGTCGGCCCACACGCCGCGTTCCCGGTCTCCGATGACGGCGTCGTCGTCCCAGCTGTCCCACACCCGGGTGACCACCTCGACGAATTCGTGGGCTCGCGCATATCGGTCGGCATGGTCGGGGTGTGCCGCCTCGCCGAACGCCGCGGCGGCCAGCGGGGTGACGGTGGTGACGATGTTCCAGCCGGCCCGCCCGCCGCTGAGATGGTCCAGTGTGGCAAACCGACGGGCGAGTTCCCACGGCTTGCTGTAGGTGGTCGAACCCGTCCCGATCAGCCCGATGTGGTCGGTGACGGCGGCCAGCGCAGAGAGCACGGAGATGGGATCGAACTGGGTCTGGGGCAGATGGGTGACGCGATACTCGGCGATGGCCATGTTGTCGGCCAAGAAGATCGAGTCCATAAGGCCGCGTTCGGCGATGCGCGCGATGTCGGTGTAGTACGACAGGCCGAGGACGTTGCGAACATCGTCCTGGACCACCCGCCAAGCGGATTCGTGGTAGCCGTTCGGCCAGATGAAGGCGTTGAAGTGCAGGGGTCGTGCGCTCATGAATCAGATCCTTCCCGGCGGCCCCACGCGCAACGCGAGGACACTGCGAATTAGTCCTGGTTCATCAGGCCGGCGATCAGGATGTCGAGCATGCGCTCGTAGCTGGCGGTGGCGTCCGACGTCTGACCGATGCCGGCGATCTCGATGGTGATGGAGCCGTGCAATGCGCTCCACACAGCCTGTGCCGCCTCGGTCAGGTCCGAGGCTGGAGCGGGCGCGGTGAACGCTCGGATCAGCTCGATGAGCACGGCGAAGACCGCCCGACCGTGCTCCGCTGCGGCAGACGCCTGGTCTTCGAGCGGACTGCCGATTGCGAAGATCAGCAGGTACCGAGCCGGGTGCGCCAGGGCGTAGTCCCGGTAGTTTCGGCAGGCCTGCCGGAACTGCTCGACGGGCTCGATCTCCACGGGTGCGTCGATGACGACGGCCAGCTCATCCAAGGCGCGCATCGCCAAGGTGGCCAACAGGCCTTCTTTATTGTCGAACCGGTTGTAGACGCTCATCGGTGCCACGGCGGCCTCGCGGGCGACAGCGCGGATGGTGACCCCGGCGGTGCCGTCACGGTCCAGGACGGTCTCGGCCGCGTGT
>JBEVHL010000251.1:0-18722 GCA_040511255.1 Mycobacterium sp.
TGGCGCACACGTGGTCGGCAGCTTCGCGCAACGCCGAGGCGGTGACCTCCGGTGGAGCCGTGTCGGAATCGGCCCGCGCCGCATTCACCCCCGCGCGCGCCAGCGCGTGAGCTGACCTGTTGCCCGCCCGCAACCCGCGCAGGAGGCGCCGAGCACCGCGCCGGCTCCGGACGGCAGGCCCGATCTGTAGTGGCTTGCCCGCTGTCACGACACCCTGCAGCGCGTTGTCGAGCCGGCGGGTCTCGGCGACCAGGTCGGTCTCACCGCCCGGTGTGCACACCGAATCGATTCCGGCGTCGATCAATTCGATCATCCGGTCGAGGTAGTCGTCGACCTTCTCGACGAACGTGGTGCGGGTGCCGGTCGAGAAGATGAAGTACGCCGAGGCGATCCCCACCAGCCCGCCCGCGGCCGTCTCGGCGATGCGCAGCTCGAGCACCTGGACGCTGAAATCTCCGAGCAGCCCGTACAACATCGCCAACAGCACGGTGACGAAGAACGTCAACAATGCATACGCGACGGTCACCAGATAGAACGCGCAGAACACACACAGCACCAGGACGATGATCTGCACCGGCGGGTTGTGTCCGATCAGGGTGGCCAGCAACACGCCCGCCACCACACCGGCGATGGTGCCGACGATGCGGTGCCCGGCGCGGGTGAGAATCTCCCCGCGAGTGGACACGCCGGTGAAGACCAGGAACGCGGTCAGCACCGCCCAGTACCAGCGGTCCGGTGAGATCAGTTCGCCCAGCACGGTGGCCGCACTGGTGGCCACGGCCACCTGAACGGCGGCCTTGGTGCTGGGGTTCAGCCCGGAGTTCTCCTCGTCGGATGAGGTCTCCGGCTCGGTCTCCGCGGTGGCGGGCGCATCCGCGGCGTCGGCGATGCCCAACGCTTTCGTCGTGATGTGGTGAATGGCCAGGTGGGCCTGGACGGCCCGGTAGGCGACCACCGTCGCGATCCCTTCGGAACACGACAGATCAGCGCGGTCGGCGGCCGCGGCCGCACTCTTGCGGGCGGCACGCAGCTGGTCCTCGGAGGGGTGGTGCTGCAGACATGTTCGCAGCGACGCGATCCCGTCCTCGAGTCCGCCCGGCAATGCCTCGGTCGGGTCCAGCTTCCACAGCATGCTGGCCAACTGCTCCGTGGCGATCTGCGCGTCGAACACCGCCAGCGCCAGATCCTCGCTGGTCACAGACAACGTCTGCGCCGCATCGTGGCGGTCGAGCCAGTCGTCGATCATCAGGGCCGTCTCACCCAGCCGGTCCAACCGGCGGCGCAGTGCCGTCAAATCATGTTCAGCCCGATCCGTGGCGACGTCCAACACCGAGATCGACGCTCCCCGCAGTGCGCGGATCAGGTGGCGCACCTCCGCGCGGGGCCGGTCCGGAAAGATCAATGTGCGCACGAACAACGAGGCACACAATCCGATGGCGACGGCGGCGGCCAGCACCGGAAGCTGAGCCGGCGTCGCCCCGAGGAACAGGGCAAAGAAATACGAGATGAACGCCACCATGCCCAGGGCGTTGCCGCGCGGGCCGAACCGGCGCACCCAGACGGCGGTGAAGAGCACCGCGATGAAGCCGACATCGGCGACCCAGCCGTACGGCGACAGGACCGCTGCCAGCGTCACCGCGCCGACGGCCGGGAAGAACAGCAGCAGCATCGTGACCACGCGGCTGTGCTGCTGGCGATCTTTGACTGCCGCCGACGACTGCATCGCGACGATCGTCCCGAGCATCGCCACGGTGATCGGCTGGTCCGTGACGCGGGTGAAGGTCAGCAGCGCGACGATGGCCAACACCAACGACAGCGTCGTGGCCGCGGCGCTGCGCAGTCGCAACCGACCGGGATCGGAGTCGACCAGGAAGCGGGTGGCGCCGGCTCGCAGTGCCGTCAGGTCCAGCACTCGGCGCGGATGGCTAACCGGTGTAGGTGTCTGGGTGGCCCCGGAATCGCGTGCCGTCATCGAGGGCATTGAGCGCGTCGATGTCCTGGGTGCTCAGTTCGAAGTCGAAGACATCGAAGTTCTCGGCGATCCGCTCCGCGGACGACGACCGCGGGATCACCACGTTGCCCAGTGCCAGGCTCCAGCGGATCACCACCTGCGCGGGAGTCTTCCCGTAGGACGCCGCGATGGACTGCACCGTCTCGTTCTTGAGCACCGCGCCCACCCCCAACGGGCTGTAGGCCTCGGTGACGACGTTGTTCTCGGCGTTGAGCGCGCGAAGTTCCGCCTGGTTCAGCAGCGGGTGCAGCTCGATCTGGTTGACCGCGGGCAGCGAGAACGTCAGGGCCATCAGCGTCTGAAGGTGGTCTTCGAGGAAGTTGCACACGCCGATCGAGCGGACCAGGCCGTCTTCGCGAGCCCGCATCATCCCGCCGAAGCTGTCGATGTACTTGCCGCCCTCGGCTGCCGGCCAGTGGATCAGGTAGAGGTCGATGTACTCCAGACCGAGGCGCTCCAGGCTGGCCTTGATGGCGTCCTGGGAGGACTGGAAGCCCTGGTCGGGGGTGGCGAGCTTGGTGGTCAGGAAGATCTCGGCGCGGGGGATGCCCGACGAGGCGATCGCCCTGCCCACGGCGGCTTCGTTCCCGTACGCGGTAGCCGTGTCGATCAGGCGGTAGCCGATCTCCAGAGCGGCCGAGACCGCGTGCTCGGTTTCGGAATCCGAGAGCTCGCCGACGCCGAGGCCGAGTACCGGCATCGTGTTGTCGTCATTGAGACCGATGGACGGAACTGTCGTCCCCGACTGGCCGGTCGACGTCATCTCACCTACCTGTGAAATTGAAGGTTCGTGGATCGGGCCCTGGCCTCACGATCGACGCCATCTCGCTCTCGGTGAGTGCGATATCGAACACGTCGAAGTTACTCACAATACGGTCAGGGTTCACCGATTTCGGGATCACGATATTACCGAGGTGGACGTGCCACCTAATCAACACTCGCGCAGGCGCCGATTGACCGCGGGCCCGATGCCGTCGGGATGGCATTACCGTCGTTCACCGTGACTGACGTGAGATCGGGACCGGACATGCCAAGTCTGCCCGCCCGCCCGGTGCGACCGCTCCGACGGCGCATGGTGGCCGCGGTCGAGCGGGTCACCACCCGGCTGAGCGGAAGAGCGCTTCCGGTGTTGCCCGACGCGGCGCTGCGGTTGCTTGCGGGCGGGCGGCCCACGGTCATCGACGGCAACACCATGGACACGGCGTTGCAGGTGCTCCTCGCCGGTGACCGCGCCACCGGCGGACACGGCCTGGTCGTCGACCACGACGCCGAGCTGACCAGGGTCAAGGCGCACGACTCGTGCCTTGCTCTCGGTGGTCCGATAGCGCCGGTGACCATCACGGATCTGTCGATCCCCGGACCGGCCGGTGCCATCCCCGCCCGGCATTACCGCCCGACCGAACCGGGTAGCGCCTCGCTGCTGGTCTATTTCCACGGCGGCGGGTTCGTCTTCGGTGACCTGGACGGCTTCGACCCGATCTGCAGTCAGTTCAGTCACCTCGCGGGGGTGCACGTGCTCTCGGTGGACTACCGGCTGGCCCCGGAGCACAAGGCGCCTGCCGCCGTCGACGACGCCTACGCCGCGTTCCGCTGGGCCTCGGCGCACGCTGCCGAGCTGGGCGCCGATCCCGATCGGGTGGCGGTGGGCGGCGACAGCGCAGGCGGGATGCTGGCGGCGGTGGTCTCCCAGCTGGCCCGCGACGCCGGCGGGCCGCAGCCCTGCCTGCAACTGCTGAACTACCCGGTGATCGATTTCGCCGCGCAGACCCGCTCCCGCACCCTGTTCGCGTCCGGTTTCCTGCTGACCCAGGACAACATGGACTACTTCCGCCGGCAGTACCTCGACGGATCGGGAGTGGATGCGCTCGATCCGCGAGTATCGCCCCTGCTGGCCGCCGACCTCGCCGGGCTGCCACCTGCGGTGGTGGTCACGGCGGGTTTCGATCCGCTGCGCGACGAGGGCAACCACTACGCCGCCGCGCTGGCGGCCGCCGGAGTCGAGGTCGATCTCAGGGAGCAGCCGGCGATGATCCACGCCTTCGTCAACTTCAACGGATTGGGCGGTGGCACCACCCGCAGCGTCGCCGATATCGCCTCTGCGCTCAGGGCGCATCTGCGCCAGAGTTGAGCGCGGCGGGCCGAGCGTCCAATTCGCGCCGGTACTCTGGAGGCGCCATCGCCCCCGCGAGCACGAGGAACACCGAAACTGTGGCCACCAAACCCAAACGTCCTGCCAAGTACGACCTGAAGTCGGCGGACCGTAAGCGCAACCTTGCGATCCAGATCGGTCTGACCGCTGCGGTCGTCGTCTTCGCGGTGGCGCTGGTGCTGTACATCGTGATGTCGAGCGACAAGAAGCAGTCCGGCGAGACCCAGGCTGTTCGGGTCGCTGCGGCCAACGTGATCACCAAGGACGGCAGCAAGGACCCCAAGGCCGTCCTGTCGCTGTACGAGGATTTCCAGTGCCCGCACTGCCGTGACTTCGAGAAGGACATGGGTCCGACGATCGCGAAGCTGATCGACAGCGGCGCCGTGGCGGCTGATTACTACATGGTCGCCATCCTGGACTCCTCGGCCAACCAGAATTATTCGACGCGCGCCGCCAGCGCCGCCTACTGCGTGGCCGACAACGACACCACCCCGAACAAGCTCAACTTCGTCCGCTTCCACACCGCGTTGTTCGCCCAGCAGCCGCCCGAGGGCGCGCCCGCTCCCGACAACGCGGCCCTGATCGAGACCGCCCGGCAGGCGGGGGTGGCCGGCAACGTGGCGGACTGCGTGACCTCCGACAAGTACGCCGACATGGTCGGTGGCCTGGCCGCGGCAGCCAAGATCAGTGCCACCCCGACCATCCGGCTCAACGGTGAGGACATCACCGTGCAGACCCCGGCAGACCTGATCGCCAAGGTCAAAGAGGTCGTCGGCGACGTGCCCGGGCTCGACGCACCTGCGACACCGCCTGCATCGTGACCGTGGCATCGCCCGCCGACACCGCGCCTGCGCAACCGCCCGCCGGTGACGACCGCGTGGGGACCGCAGGGGTGGGCGTGGGCCGGCTCAGCTCGATCTGGGTTCTGCTGGCCGGCATCGTCGGACTGGCGGCCGCCGCCACCCTGACGGTGGAAAAGATCCACATCTTGCAGGACCCGTCCTACGTGCCGTCGTGCAGCATCAACCCGGTGCTGTCCTGCGGGTCGGTGATGGTCACGCCGCAGGCGTCGGCGTTCGGCTTCCCCAACCCGCTGATCGGCATCGTCGCGTTCACCATCGTCGTCACCACCGGTGTGCTGGCCGTGACCAAAGTG
This sequence comes from Mycobacterium sp., assembly GCA_040511255.1. Lineage (GTDB taxonomy): Bacteria > Actinomycetota > Actinomycetes > Mycobacteriales > Mycobacteriaceae > Mycobacterium. The sequence continues at coordinate 5,317 of JBEVHL010000251.1, forward strand.
CGGCTGCCGCAGTGGTACTGGGTGGGCTTGGCCGCGGGCTCCGCGCTCGGCGTGGTGTTCATCCACTGGCTGATCTTCCAGAGCCTGTACCGCATCGGCGCCCTGTGCCCGTACTGCATGGTGGTCTGGGCCATCACCATCCCGCTGTTCGTGGTGGTGTTGTCGGTCGCACTGCGCCCGCTCGCCGATAACGCGGTGCTCGGTTTTCTCTACCAGTGGCGCTGGTCGTTGGTGGCGCTGTGGTTCACCGCCGTGATTCTGCTGATCCTGATGCGGTTCTGGAACTACTGGTCCACGCTTATCTAGTGATTTCGAAAGTCCTGGTCGCCAATCGCGGGGAAATCGCGATCCGGGCGTTCCGCGCCGCGTATGAACTCGGCGTCGGCACCGTCGCGATCTACCCGTACGAAGACCGCAATTCGGTGCACCGGCTCAAGGCCGACGAGTCGTATCAGATCGGTGAGGTCGGCCATCCGGTGCGGGCGTATCTGTCGGTGGACGAGATCGTCGCCACCGCGGTGGCCGCGGGCGCGGATGCGGTCTATCCCGGGTACGGATTCCTTTCGGAGAACCCTGAATTGGCGGCCGCGTGCGCGGCGGCGGGCATCACGTTCGTGGGTCCTGATGCGCACGTTCTGGAGCTGACCGGCAACAAGTCCCGCGCCATCGCGGCGGCTCGGGAGGCAGGCCTGCCGGTGCTGGCCTCCTCGGCACCGACGGCCTCGGTGGACGAACTCGTCGAAGCGGCCCAGGGCATGACCTTTCCGCTGTTCGTCAAGGCCGTCGCCGGTGGCGGCGGGCGCGGGATGCGGCGGGTCACCGACGCCGCAGCCCTGCCGGAGGCGATCGAGGCCGCCAGCCGGGAAGCGGAGTCGGCGTTCGGCGATCCGACGGTGTTCTTGGAGCAGGCGGTGATCAATCCCCGCCACATCGAGGTCCAGATCCTCGCCGACACCCACGGCAACGTCATCCACCTCTATGAGCGGGACTGCAGCCTGCAGCGCAGGCACCAGAAGGTCATCGAACTGGCGCCCGCGCCCAATCTGCCCGCGGAGTTGCGGGACAAGATCTGCGCCGACGCCGTGGCGTTCGCCCGCACGATCGGCTACACGTGTGCGGGCACGGTGGAGTTCCTGCTCGACGAGCGCGGCCAGCACGTGTTCATCGAGATGAACCCACGCATCCAGGTCGAGCACACCGTCACCGAAGAGATCACCGACGTCGACCTGGTGTCGAGCCAGTTGCGGATCGCCTCCGGCCAGACCCTCGACGACCTCGGGCTGAGCCAGGAGTCGATCGTCGTGCACGGCGCTGCACTGCAGTGCCGCATCACCACCGAAGACCCGGCGAACGGTTTCCGGCCCGACACCGGCCGCATCACGGCGTACCGGTCCCCGGGCGGCGCGGGGATCCGGCTGGACGGCGGCACCATCCTCGGTGCGGAGGTCAGCGCCCATTTCGACTCGATGCTGGTGAAGCTGACGTGTCGGGGTAGGGACTTCCCGACCGCGGTGCGCCGCGCCAAGCGCGCGGTGGCCGAGTTCCGGATCCGTGGGGTGTCGACGAATATCCCGTTCCTGCAAGCGGTTCTGGACGATCCGGATTTCCGGGCGGGCCGGATCACCACGTCGTTCATCGACGAGCGGCCACAGTTGTTGACGGCGCGGTCCTCGGCGGATCGTGGCACCAAGATCCTGAACTATCTGGCCGATGTCACCGTCAATTCGCCGTATCGCGACACCGAACGGGTGTACCCGCAGGACAAGCTGCCTGCGATCGATCTGACCGTCCCGCCGCCGGCCGGCTCCAAACAGCGGCTGACAGAGTTGGGCCCGCAGGGGTTTGCGCAGTGGCTCAAGGAATCCGGGGCTGTCGGGGTCACCGACACCACTTTCCGCGACGCGCACCAGTCGTTGTTGGCGACGCGGGTACGCAGTTCGGGTCTGCTGGCCGTGGCGCCCCACGTCGCGCGGATGACGCCGGAATTGTTGTCGATCGAATGCTGGGGTGGGGCGACCTATGACGTCGCGCTGCGGTTCCTGAAAGAGAATCCGTGGGAACGGTTGGCCGCACTGCGCGAAGCGATCCCCAACATCTGCCTGCAGATGCTGCTGCGGGGCCGCAACACCGTGGGGTACACGCCGTACCCGGAGACGGTCACCCAGGCGTTCGTCGATGAGGCGACCCGCACCGGTGTCGATGTGTTCCGCATCTTCGACGCGCTCAACAATGTGGACTCCATGCGTCCGGCCATCGACGCCGTGCGCGAAACCGGTACGGCGGTGGCCGAAGTGGCGATGTCCTACACCGGCGATCTGAGCGATCCGGGCGAAACCCTGTACACGCTGGACTATTGGCTGCGGCTGGCCGAGCAGATCGTGGACGCGGGCGCCCACGTGCTGGCGATCAAGGACATGGCCGGGTTGCTGCGGGTGCCGGCAGCGGCCACGCTGGTCGGCGCGTTGCGCTCGCGGTTCGATCTGCCGGTGCATGTGCACACCCACGACACCCCCGGTGGGCAGCTGGCGACCTATGTGGCCGCCTGGCAGGCCGGCGCATCGGCGGTCGACGGCGCGGCATCGCCGTTGGCGGGGACCACCAGCCAGCCCGCGTTGTCCTCGATCGTGGCCGCGGCCGCACACACCGAGTACGACACCGGACTGTCCCTCGGTGCGGTGTGCGAATTGGAACCGTACTGGGAAGGGCTGCGAAAGGTGTACGCGCCCTTCGAATCAGGTCTCCCGTCGCCGACCGGCCGCGTGTACAGCCACGAGATCCCTGGTGGTCAGCTGAGCAATCTGCGCCAGCAAGCCATTGCGTTGGGCCTGGGCGGGCAGTTCGAGCAGATCGAGGAGGCTTACGCCGGGGCTGATCGGGTGCTGGGCCGGCTGGTCAAGGTGACGCCCTCGTCCAAGGTGGTGGGGGATCTGGCGTTGGCGTTGGTCGGAGCGAATGCCAGTGCCGATGAGTTCGCCGCGGATCCGGCCCGGTTCGACATCCCCGACTCGGTGATCGGTTTTCTGCGCGGTGAGCTCGGCGATCCGCCAGGGGGATGGCCGGAGCCGTTGCGCACCAAGGCATTACAGGGCCGGGCGGCAGTCAAGCCCCAGCAGGAGCTGACCCCGGAGGACGACAAGGCGCTGGCCGAACCGGGTCCGGCGCGCCAGGCCGCTTTGAACCGGCTGCTGTTCCCGGGGCCGACCAAGGAATTCGAGGCTCATCGCGAGCTGTACGGCGACACAACGGGATTGAGTGGAAATCAGTTCTTCCGTGGTCTGCGGCACGGCGACGAACACCGGATCCAGATCGAACGCGGGGTCGACCTCATCGTCGGCCTCGAGGCCATCTCCGAACCCGATGACCGTGGCATGCGCACCGTGATGTGCATCATCAACGGCCAGTTGCGGCCCGTTCTGGTGCGCGATCAGTCGGTGGCCGCGGACGTGCCGACCGCGGAAAAGGCCGATCGCACCAACCCGGACCACGTCGCCGCGCCGTTCGCCGGCGTGGTCACTGTCAATGTGGCCGCGGGGGACAAGGTGGATGCCGGTCAGGCCATCGCCACCATCGAGGCGATGAAGATGGAAGCCGCCATCACCGCACCCAAGGCGGGCACCATCAGCCGCGTTGCGGTGTCGGAGACCGCCCAGGTCGAAGGCGGGGATCTGCTGGTGGTGGTTGAGGAGCGAGACGATAGGCGGCGCAGCTGACCCGCATCGTCGCCGGGTCCGCGGGCGGCCGGCGGCTCGCCGTCCCGCCGACAGGAACCCGGCCGACCACCGACCGGGTGCGCGAATCGCTGTTCAACGTGCTGGCCGCCCGGCTCGATTTCACCGGGCTGGCGGTACTGGACCTCTATGCGGGATCGGGGGCCCTCGGGCTCGAGGCGCTGTCCCGCGGCGCCGCGACCGCCGTCTTCGTCGAAGCCAACCAGCGGGCGGCTGCGGTCATCGCCCAGAACATCTCCGCACTCGGCGTCACCGGGGCGAGTGTGCGCCGGGGGACGGTGGCCGCCGTCCTGGCGGCGGGAGCCGCGGTCCCCGTCGACCTGGTGCTGGCCGACCCGCCCTACGACGTGCCCGCCGCCGAGGTGGAGGCGATGCTCAGCGCGCTGCTGCACGGGGGCTGGGTGGCGCCGGGTGCGCTGATCGTGGTCGAGCGCGGAGCCAAAGACGCCGCGTTGACGTGGCCACCCGGCTGGCAACCGCTGCGGGAGCGTCGCTACGGCGACACCCGCTTGGAGATGGCAGAACACGCCGCTGACCTGCCCTGCTAGCGTCTTCGAGCATGAGCGGAGCGGTATGCCCAGGATCATTCGACCCGGTGACGCTGGGACATGTCGATGTCTTCGAACGGGCCGCGGCCCAGTTCGACGAAGTCGTGGTGGCGGTGCTGGTCAACCCCAGCAAGAACGGCATGTTCAGCCTCGACGAGCGACTGGAGATGATCGCCGAGTGCACCACCCACCTGCCCAACCTGCGCGCCGAGGCCAGTAGCGGCCTGGTGGTGGACTTCGTGAAGTCGCAGGGGCTCAACGCCATGGTCAAGGGTCTGCGCACCGGGACCGACTTCGAGTACGAGCTGCAGATGGCGCAGATGAACAAGCACATCGCCGGCGTCGACACCTTCTTCGTCGCCACCACACCGCAGTACTCGTTCGTGTCGTCGTCATTGGCCAAAGAGGTGGCGAGGTTCGGCGGCGACGTCTCGGCGCTGCTGCCGGAGCCGGTGAACCGGCGGCTGGCGGAGAGGCTCCGCGAAACCCGTTAGATCCTCCCGGCGGGCCTTCACAGCGCCTACCAGCGGGTCATACTGGCAATCAAGGGCGACACACCGGTCGCGCAGCGCAGTCACAGCCGTAACACCAGGCACACTAGTAACAACGCTTTGCCTGGATGAGACCTGGAGGTTCGCACCGTGTACCGAGTATTTGAAGCGCTCGATGAGTTGGGTGCCATCGTCGAAGAGGCTCGCGGCGTGCCGATGACGGCAGGGTGCGTCGTCCCTCGCGGTGACGTCCTGGAACTCATCGATGACATCAAGGATGCAATTCCTGGCGAACTCGACGACGCCCAGGATGTGCTCGACGCGCGCGATTCGCTGTTGCGCGACGCCAAACAGCACGCCGACAGCATGGTGTCGTCCGCGACGCAGGAGGCGGACTCCACCCTGGGGCACTCCCGAGCCGAGGCCGACCGACTGCTCGCCGACGCCAAGGCGCAGGCCGACCGAATGGTCACCGAGGCGCGTCAGCACTGCGAGCGCATGGTCGGCGAAGCCCGCGAAGAGGCCAACCGGCTGGCAGTGACCGCCAAGCGCGACTACGAGACCAGCGTCGGACGGGCCAAGGCGGAAGCCGACCGCTTGGTCGAGAGCGGCAACCTGTCTTATGAGAAGGCCGTCCAGGAAGGCATCAAGGAGCAGCAGCGCCTGGTGTCCTCGACCGAGGTCGTCCAGTCCGCGAACAACGAGGCCACCCGGCTGGTCGACACCGCCCACGCCGAAGCCGACCGGTTGCGCGGCGAGTGCGACATCTACGTCGACAGCAAACTGGCCGAGTTCGAGGACTACCTCAACGGCACCTTGCGTTCCGTCGGTCGCGGGCGGCATCAGCTGCGCACCGCCGCTGGTACGCACGATTACGCGCAGCGCTAGCTAGGTCAGGAGTCGTCGGCCCGCGCCGTAGAATCCCCCTATGGCACGGCCGAACACCTCCTCCGCGCGCAAGCGCCAACAGCCGTCGCCGCTACGGTTCGATGTCTCGCGCATGGGCCGCCGAGCCGGGTCGACGATGACCGTCGAACAGACCTTGCCGAGCCCGGTGCGGATCGGACTCGACCTCGTCGCCATCGAGAAGGACGCTCCGCTGACGCTGGATCTTCGCTTCGAATCGGTATCCGAGGGTGTCCTGGTGTCGGGAACGGTGTCCGGGCCCACCACCGGCCAGTGCACCCGCTGCCTGTCGCCCGTCACCGGCGAGGTGCAGGTCTATCTGACCGAGCTGTTCGCCTATCCCGAGGCGGCGGCCGAACTGACCGAAGACGACGACATCGGCCTGGTCGAAGACGATTACGTGGAACTCGAGCAGGTCATTATCGACGCAGTGGGTCTGAAGCTGCCGCTGTCGCCGCTGTGCAGCGACGACTGCGCCGGCCTCTGTGTGGAATGCGGCGTCCTGTTGGCCACCGCCGAACCCGGCCACCACCACGACCTGATCGACCCGCGGTGGGCGAAGCTGGCCACCTTCATTTCTGGGGAGCCGGTCTCCGAGCGAACGGAACCCGGCGAGCCGCAGGACAACTCGTGACCTTGCCGCCACGCCACGAGCTGCTCGAAGCGCTCGGTGTGGACCTGCCCGACGAGCTGCTCACCCTGGCCCTGACGCATCGCAGCTACGCCTACGAACACGGCGGATTGCCGACCAACGAGCGCCTGGAGTTCCTCGGCGACGCGGTGCTCGGGCTGGCGGTCACCGACGAGCTGTTCCACCGCCACACCGACCGCGCGGAGGGCGATCTCGCGAAACTCCGTGCCAGCGTGGTCAATACGCATGCACTGGCAGATGTGGCCAGGGCCCTGACCAAGGACGGACTCGGCGCGCACCTGCTGCTGGGCCGGGGCGAGATGAACACCGGCGGCGCCGACAAGGCGAGCCTGCTGGCCGACGGGATGGAATCGCTGCTCGGGGCGGTGTATCTGCATTTCGGTATCGCCACCGCGCGGGAAGTGGTGCTGCGACTGTTCGGTCCGTTGATGGACGCCGCCGCGACGCTCGGCGCCGGCCTGGATTGGAAGACCAGCCTGCAGGAACTGTGTGCCTCCCAAGGCCTCGGCGCACCCACCTACGTGGTCACCTCCACCGGCCCGGATCACGACAAGCAGTTCACCGCGACCGCCGTGGTCTCCGACGTCGACTACGGCACGGGCCTGGGCCGGTCGAAGAAGGAAGCCGAACAGAAGGCGGCGGCCATGGCGTGGAAAGCGCTGGATGCCCGAACTACCTGAGGTCGAGGTGGTGCGGCGGGGTCTGCAGCAGTTCGTCGCCGGTCGAACCATCACCGCGGTCCGGGTGCATCATCCGCGCGCGGTGCGCAGGCACGACGGCGGTCCTGCCGACCTGACCGCCCGCCTGCTGGACGCGCGCATCACCGGCACCGACCGCCGCGGCAAGTACCTGTGGCTGCTGCTCGACCATGGATCCGGCCTGGCGGACGAAGCCCTGGTGGTTCACCTCGGGATGAGTGGGCAGATGCTGCTCGGTCCGGTGCCCCGGGACGACCACGTCCGCATCGCCGCCCTGCTCGACGACGGCACCACCCTGAGCTTCGTCGACCAACGCACCTTCGGCGGCTGGATGCTCGCCGACATGGTCACCGTCGACGGCAGTGCCGTGCCCGTGCCCGTCGCGCACGTCGCCCGCGACCCGTTGGATCCTCGCTTCGACCGCGACGCCGTCGTTACGGTGTTGCGGCGCAAGCACTCTGAGATCAAGCGTCAATTGCTCGACCAGACCGTGGTCTCCGGGATCGGCAACATCTACGCCGACGAGGCGCTGTGGCGGGCCAAGATCAACGGCGCCCGGCTGGCCTCAGGGCTCAGTCGCGCCAAGCTGGCCGCGCTGCTCGACGCCGCGACCGAGGTGATGCGGGATGCGCTGGGCCAGGGCGGCACCTCGTTCGACTCGCTGTACGTCAACGTCAACGGCGAGTCCGGCTACTTCGACCGGTCGCTGGACGCCTACGGGCGCGAGGGCCAACCCTGCGGGCGCTGTGGTGCGGTGATGGTGCGGGAGAAGTTCATGAACCGCTCGTCGACGTACTGCCCGAAATGTCAGCCGCGTCCTCGCGGTTGAATATCCACATGACAGAACTGTGGGTCGACCGCACCGGCACCCGGCGTTACACCGGACATAGCTCACGCGGCGCCGAAGTCCTCATCGGATCCGAAGACGTCGAGGGTGTCTTCACGCCGGGTGAACTGCTGAAAATCGCGCTGGCCGCCTGTAGCGGGATGAGCAGTGACCAGCCACTGGCCCGCCGCCTCGGCGACGACTACCAGGCGACCGTGACCGTGTCCGGGCCGGCCGACCGCGAACGGGAGCGCTATCCGCATCTCGAAGAGACCCTGCAGGTCGACCTGTCGGGTCTGTCCGAGGCCGAGGCGGAGCGCTTGCGGATCGTGGTCAACCGGGCCATCGATCAGGTGTGCACGGTGGGACGCACCCTCAAGACGGGAACCGAGGTCACCTTCGCGATTGCCGACAAACGCGAATGAGCGCCCCGGACGAACCGCAGGTGCGCCTGACGGCGTGGGTGCACGGTCACGTCCAGGGGGTTGGTTTTCGCTGGTGGACGCGCTCGCGCGCGCTGGAGTTGGGTTTGACGGGATACGCCAAGAATCAGCCCGACGGTCGGGTGCTGGTGGTGGCCCAGGGCCCGCGGTACGCCTGTGAGGAGTTGCTCGGCCTGCTCGCAGGCGAGGGCACGCCCGGCCAGGTGGACAAGGTGCTCTCGGATTGGTCGGCGAATGTCGAGCCGATGAGCGGATTTCGCGAGCGCTAACCGCCGAGGGTCCGAGAATCTGTGCGACCCCGCCGGTACTCTGGCACGCCATGCACCTCAAGAGTCTGACGCTGAAGGGCTTCAAGTCCTTTGCGTCGCCGACGACTCTGCGATTCGAGCCGGGCATCACCTGCGTCGTCGGGCCCAACGGTTCGGGCAAGTCCAATGTCGTCGACGCGCTGGCCTGGGTGATGGGGGAGCAGGGCGCGAAGACGCTGCGCGGCGGCAAGATGGAAGACGTCATCTTCGCGGGCACGTCGTCGCGGGCGCCCCTGGGGCGCGCCGAGGTCACCGTCACCATCGACAACTCCGACAATGCGCTGCCCATCGAATACTCCGAGGTATCCATCACCCGGCGGATGTTCCGCGACGGTGCAGGCGAATATGAGATCAACGGCAGCAGTTGCCGGCTGATGGATGTCCAGGAGCTGTTGAGCGACTCGGGTATCGGCCGGGAAATGCACGTCATCGTCGGGCAGGGCCGGCTCTCGCAGATCCTGGAATCCCGGCCGGAAGACCGCCGCGCGTTCATCGAAGAGGCGGCGGGCGTCCTCAAACACCGCAAGCGCAAGGAAAAAGCCGTCCGCAAGCTGGACTCGATGGCCGCGAACCTGGCGCGGCTGACCGACCTGACCACCGAACTGCGCCGCCAGCTCAAACCGTTGGGCCGCCAGGCCGAGATGGCCCGCCGCGCCCAGACCATCCAGGCCGACCTGCGCGATGCCAAGCTGCGCCTGGCCGCCGACGACTTGGTCAAGCGCCAGGCCGATTTCTCGAATGTCGGGGGCACCGAAGCGCTGCTGCGTAAAGACCACGAGGAAGCCGTCGAACGACTGGCCGTGGCCACCGACGAGCTGACGGCGCACGAGACCGCGGTGGCCACCCTGTCCGATCGGGCCGAACGGGCCCAGCAGATGTGGTTCCGGCTCTCCGCGCTGGCCGAGCGGGTCGGTGCGACGGTCCGGATCGCCACCGAGCGCACCCAGCTGCTGGAGGCCGAACCTGTCGCCGCCGGCGGCACCGACCCGGATGCCCTGGAGGCCGAAGCCGATCAGGTCGCCGAGCGGGAACGCCAATTGCAGGCCGAGTTGCACGACGCGCGCGCCCGGCTCGAGGCGGCGCGCGCCGAACTTGCTGACGCCGAACGCATTTCCTCGGAGGCCGAACGCGCCCACGTGGCAGCGGTCCGTGCCGAGGCCGACCGGCGGGAAGGCCTGGCCCGGCTGACCGGCCAGGTCGAGACCATGCGGGCCCGGGTCGAATCGATCGATGAGCGGGTGGCCCGGCTGACCGAAGGCATCGAAGAGGTGGCCAGCCGCGCGCAGCGCGCCCAGGCCGATTTCGAGACCGTGCAGAATCAGGTCGCCGAGCTGGACCAGGGTGAGGTCGGACTCGATGAACAACACGACCGCTCGGTGGCGGCGTTGCGGCTGGCCGACGAGCGGGTTGCCGAGCTGTTGGCCGCCGAGCGCAGCGCCGAACGTCAGGTCGCGTCACTGCTGGCGCGCATCGACGCCCTCTCGGTAGGCCTGGAGCGCAAGGACGGCGCCGCCTGGCTCACCGAGAACCGCAGTGGTGAAGGACTTTTCGGCTCGGTGGCCAAACTGGTCAAGGTGCAGTCCGGCTACGAAGCGGCACTGGCCGTGGTACTGGGGGCGGCCGCTGACGCGCTGGCCGCCGACAGTTCCGGGGCGGCGCGCTCAGCGGTGGCCGCGCTCAAAGACGCCGATGGTGGCCGGGCGGCGATCGTGCTCGGCGACTGGCCGGTGGCCGAACGCCCCGCCGCCGGAGGCCTGCCCGGCGGGGCCAAGTGGGCGCTGGACCTGGTGGAGTTGCCCGCGCGTCTGCAGGGTGCGATGACGGCGATGCTGTCCGGGGTCGCCGTCGTCGACGACCTGGGTGACGCGCTGGATCTGGTTGCGGCGCAACCGATGCTGCGCGCGGTCACGCTCGACGGCGATCTGGTGGGCGCCGGCTGGGTCAGTGGCGGATCCGACCGCAAGATCAGCACGTTGGAGATCACCTCCGAAATCGACAAGGCGCGCACCGAATTGGCTGCCGCGGAAACCCAGGCGGCTGAGCTCGGCGCCGCGCTGTCGGGCGCGGTGGCCGAGCAGTCCGCTCGCCAGGATGCCGCCGAACAGGCCCTGGCCGCTCTCAACGAATCCGATGCCGCCATCTCGCAGATCTACGAGCACCTGGGCCGGCTCGGTCAGGACGCCCGCAGCGCCGACGACGAATGGCGTAGGCAGATCCGGCAGCGTGACGAGCTGGAAACCAGCCGCGGGCAGACCGTGGCGGAACTCGGTGAGCTGGAGACCCGGCTGCGCAACGCCGAGGAGAACCGGACCGAACTCGATTCCGAACCCGTCGATCGCGATCGGATGGTGGCGGCGGCCGAGGCGGCCCGAGCCACCGAGGTCGAGGCGCGGCTGTCCGTCCGCACCGCCGAGGAAAGGGCGAATGCTGTTCGGGGCCGGGCAGATTCGCTGCGCCGGGCCGCCGCCGCCGAACGGGAGGCCCGGGTACGCGCCCAACGGGCCCGGGTGGCCCGCGAGCAGGCCGCCAGCATGGCCGCCGTGGTCGCCGAATCTGGCCGGGCCGTCGCCCACCGGCTCGCCGGGGTGGTTGCGGTGGCATCCGCGACCCGCGACCAGCTGACCGCCGAACGGCAGCAGCAGGCGGCCGCGATGTCCGCCGCCCGCCAGGAGGTCGACACCCTCAAGAATCGCATCGCCACGCTGACCGATTCGCTGCACCGCGACGAGGTCGCCAAGGCCCAGGCGGCGCTGCGGCTGGAGCAGCTCGAGCAGACCGTCCTGGAGCAGTTCGGCATGGCGACAACCGATCTCGTGGCCGAGTACGGACCGCAGGTCACGTTGCCCCCGACCGAACTGGAGATGTCGGAGTACGAGGCCGCCCGCGAACGCGGCGAGGACGTCACCGCCCCGGCACCGATGCCGTTCGACCGGCCCACGCAGGAACGGCGGGCCAAACGCGCCGAACGCGAACTGGGCGAGCTGGGCCGGGTCAACCCGTTGGCGCTCGAGGAGTTCGCCGCTTTGGAGGAGCGCTACAACTTCCTGTCCACCCAGCTGGAGGATGTCAAGGCCGCGCGCAAAGACCTGCTCGACGTGGTCGACGAGGTGGACGCCAGAATCCTCGAGGTGTTCGCCGAGGCCTACACCGACGTGGAACGTGAGTTCCGCGAAGTGTTTTCGTCACTGTTCCCCGGCGGTGAGGGCCGGTTGCTGCTGACCGATCCGTCCGACATGCTGACCACCGGCGTCGAAGTGGAAGCACGCCCACCGGGCAAGAAGATCAAGCGTCTCTCCCTGCTGTCGGGTGGGGAGAAGTCCCTGACGGCGGTGGCCATGCTGGTGGCGATCTTCCGGGCCCGCCCGTCGCCGTTCTACGTGATGGACGAGGTCGAGGCCGCACTCGACGATGTCAATCTGCGCAGGCTGATCGGGTTGTTCGAGAAGTTGCGGGAACGGTCCCAGCTGATCGTGATCACCCACCAGAAACCGACCATGGAAATCGCCGATGCGCTCTACGGCGTCACCATGCAGGGCGACGGCATCACCACGGTGATCTCCCAGCGCATGCGCGGCCAGGAAGTCCTGTCCGGCACACCCGCCTAGACCGCTATTCGTAGTGGTCGCCGTGTCTGCCGAGCGTCTCGACCGGCGTTGCGCCGGGCCGGATCCATTGCGGCACAGGGCGACTGGTCGGTCCCCAGGTGGAGTTACCGTCCGCGTCCGTCCGCCACGACCAGCATGAGTGCCTGCCCTGCGGCCACCCCTCGGGGGTGTCCTCCCACGACTCACCGCGGCCGTACGGGGTCATGTCGAGCAGGCCGAGTGACCCGTTGACCGTCTCGTTGCCCCTGGCCGTGGTGGAGTAGGTCAGGAAGGTCCGGTCGCCGTCGCGCAGGTAGCTGGTGAGGAAGCCCATCGGGGCACCGACCGGCCCCTGCACATCGCGCACCGAGTACCAGGGCTGGGTGTAACCCATGAAGTCGACGTATTCGGCCACCTCGGGCATGTGGCCCGTCGTCACGATGGCGAACGAGACGCCCCGGGCGTTGAGGTACACGGCGTCCTTCAGGTGCCAGGCCGTGGTGGTGCAGCCCTCGCACTGTCCCTGGGGCGGCGCGCCGTCGTACCACATGTGCTTGTAGACCACGAGCTCGTCGCGCCCGGCGAACAGCTCGAGAAACGGCACCGCGCCGTCCGCGCCGACCACCTCGACGGTCCCGTCGAACTCGACCATCGGCAGGCGGCGGCGCTCAGCGGCCAGCGCGTCACCCTGGCGGGTGTGTGCCTTCTCGCGGACCAGGAGCTCGTCGCGGGCGGCCTGCCAGGTAGCCAGGTCGACGACCGGCGGGCGGCCAGGTTGATTGTTCGTCATAGTCAGAACAGACCGGCGCCCCGTGCGGAACTCATCGCCGGGCAGCTACACCGTTTCCAGACCGGTGGCCCGCAGCGCCGCCAGATCGGCCGCGCCGCAGCCGTGCAGGCAGATGGTCAACTCCTCGATGAACCGGCCCAGCCAGTCCGTCACGGCGTCCGCCGACTGGATGGCGGCGGGCAGCAGCGGGCGCGAGATCGACACGGCTTCCGCGCCGAGAATGAGGGCCTTGGCCGCGTCCATCCCGGTGCGGATGCCGCCCGAGGCGATCAACGGCATGCCGGGCAGAGTCGCCCGCACTTCGAGCAGGGCCTGCGCGGTCGGTACCCCCCATTCGGCGAGGGCGGGATAGCGGACCTCGCCGTAGCGGACCAGCTGCTCCACCCGGGCCCATGACGTGCCGCCCGCGCCTGCCACGTCCACCGCGGCGAT
>JBEVHL010000252.1:0-3938 GCA_040511255.1 Mycobacterium sp.
GCGGATGCAGGACGAGTTCGGGATGACGGTCCTGTTGACCACGCACTACATGGAAGAGGCCGACGTGTTGTGCGACCGCGTCGCGCTGCTGCACCACGGCAAGCTGCAGACGGTAGGCAGCCCCACCGATCTCAAAGCCACCGTCGGGCCGGACGCTTCGCTGGAGGACGTCTTCCGGCACTACGCCGGCTCCGACCTCGCCGACGACGTACCGCGGCCCGGCCTGCGCGAGATCCGCTCCAGCAGAAAGGCAGCCCGCCGTGTCAGTTGAACCGGAAGAGACGTCCGTTCGCCCGACCACCGGGGCGGGCCTGATCCGGGCCCCCCGGGGCTGGCGCAGGCTACGCGGCATGGTGCTGCGGATGGGCACCTTCGCGCTGGTCGAACTGCAGAAGCTGCGCCACGACCGCACCGAGCTGTTCACCCGCATGGTGCAACCGGCGTTGTGGTTGTTGATCTTCGGGCAGACCTTCAGCCATCTGCATGTCATCGACACCGGCAACGTGTCGTACCTGGCGTTCCTCGCTCCCGGGATCATCGCGCAGTCGGCGCTGTTCATCTCGATCTTCTACGGCATCCAGATCGTCTGGGATCGCGACGCGGGCATCCTGGCCAAGCTGATGGTGACCCCGGCGCCGGCGTCGTCGCTGATCGCGGGTAAGGCGTTCGCGGCCGGGGTGCGCTCGGTGGCGCAGGTGATCGGCGTGCTGATCATCGCCTATCTGATGGGTGTGCATCTGACCGCCAACCCGTTGCGGATCCTGGGGGCGATGGGTGTGGTGGTGCTGGGCTCGGCCTTCTTTGCCTGCCTATCGATGTCACTGGCCGGTCTGGTCCGCAACCGCGATCGGTTGATGGGCATCGGGCAGGCCATCACCATGCCGCTGTTCTTCGCATCCAACGCGCTGTATCCCGTCGACATCATGCCGGGCTGGTTGCGCTGGCTGTCCGCGGTGAACCCGTTGAGCTACGAGGTCAACGCATTACGGGGGCTGTTGATCGGCACGCCGTCGAATTGGCTGCTCGATATCGGTGTGCTGGTGGTGGCCGCGGTCGCCGGAGTGATCGTGTCATCGGCGTTGTTGCGCCGGCTCGTCCGGTAACGACTCACCTCCTCCCCGCGAGCAGACGCAAAGTACCCGCGACACGCCGGGCGGCAGGGGTCGTTTCCGTCTGCTCGCGCGAAAAGACGTAACCCGCGCACCAGCTGCCCGTTACAGGTCAGAATGTGGCGGTGACGAATGAGCTTGGGGGAAAGCAGTCGCCGGAGTCGGTCGGCTATTCACTGAAACGGCTACTGCTCGGCAAGCCCTTGATCACCGACCAGCTGAAGTCGGAACGGCTGTCCAATCCGGTTGCCCTCGGCGTGCTTTCGCCCGACGCGATCTCCTCGACCGCCTACGGCACCGAAGTGATCCTGATCGAGCTGCTGCCATATGCCGCGCTGGCGGCGTTCGCCCTGCTGCTGCCCATCACCGGCGTCATCCTGGTGATCCTGATCCTGGTCGCCGCGTCCTACCGCCAGGTGGTGATGACCTACACCAGGGCGGGCGGATCGTACGTCGTCGCCAGGGAGAACTTCGGGCCCCGCGTCGCGCAGATCGCCGCGGCGGCACTGTTGATCGACTACGTGGTGACCGTCGCCGTGCAGGCGGCCGCCGGGACCGTCGCGGTGATCTCGGCGGTCCGCTCCCTCGGCCCGTACAGCCTGGAGATCACCGTCGGCGTCGTCGTGCTGATGTGTTTCGTCAACCTGCGCGGCCTCAAAGAAGCCGGCCGGCCGTTCGCGATGCCCACGTACTTCTTCGTCGGGATGCTGTCGGTGATGATCGTGACCGGCGTGGTCCGCCATCTGATCTGGGGCCTGCCGCAGTTCGACGCCGAGCACATCGTCGGTTCGGTACCGGTGGGCCACGGGGACGGCCTGGTGATGGGCGCGACGATCCTGGTGCTGCTGCGCGCGTTTGCCAACGGTGGGGCGTCGCTGACCGGGGTGGAGGCGATCTCCAACACGGTGGGCTCGTTCCGGGAACCGCAGGGCGCCAATGCCCGTCGTGTGCTGACGGTGATGGCGTGCATCCTGGCGTTCCTGCTGGCCGGGGTGGCCTATCTGGCCTATGCCACGCATGCCACCCCGTACGCGGCGGGCTACCCGTCGGTGCTCTCGGAGATCTCGCGCGCGGTGTTCGGCGACGGCGTGGCCGGCCACATCCTCTACGCGCTGGTCCAGATCTCCACCGCGGCCATTCTTTTCACCGGAGCCAACACCAGCTTCAACGGCTTCCCCGCGCTGGCGAACTTCGTCGCCGAGGACCGCTTCCTGCCCCGTCAGCTGGCCAAACGCGGCCACCGGCTGGTGTTCTCCAACGGCATCATCGTGCTGACCGTGCTGGCGGTGGTTCTGCTGATCGGCACCGGCGGCTCCGTCAACGCGTTGGTGCCGTTCTACGCGATCGGCGTGTTCACCGGCTTCGCGATGGCCGGCTACGGCATGACCAAACACCACCTGACGCACAAAGAGCCCGGCTGGCGGCACAAGCTGGCGATCAACCTGTCCGCCGGGGTGATCTCGACGGTGGTGGTCGCCATCTTCGCGATCGCGAAGTTCACCGAGGGCGCCTGGCTGGTGGTGGTGATCTTCCCGCTGCTGGTGTTCGCGCTGATGCGGCTGAACCGCGAATATCGCGCTGAGGCAGCCATTTTGGAGCGGTTCCGCACCGATCGGCCGGACAATTTCGGGAACTACTCCGGCCACTACGTCTACGTGCTGGTGAACTCGGTGGACCTGGCGGTGATCGAGGCCCTGCGCTACGGCCGGGGGCTGCGGGCCGACGAGTTGACCGCCGTGCATTTCATGGTCGACGAGGATGTCGCCGAGCGGATCCGGAAGCGTTGGGAGCATTACGGATTGGAGACGCCGCTGCGGATCATCGACTGCCCCGACCGCCGGTTGACCAGGGCCGCACACGACCTGGTCTGCATCACCTCCGACGAGCACCCCGACTCCAACGTCACACTGCTGTTGCCGCGGCGCAGCTACGCACCCCTGCTCGGCCGGCTGCTGCACGACCGCACCGCCGACCGCATCGCCCGGGCGGTCAGCCGGATGCCGCACGCCGCGGCGACGATCGTGCCGTATGACGTGCAGTCCCAGATCCGCGAGGCGTTCCCCGACATGTTCGAAGAACGGGTGACCCGCGAGCTGGAGAAGGTGCAGGCCCGCGTCGGCAAATCCGACGAGCAGCACCTGCACGAGTACGAGCGCGCCGACGCGCCACCCGCGGTGATCGCCATCGACGGGCTGATCGTCGGGCAGCGCACCAGCGTCGAGGGCCGGGTGCAAAGGATCGCCGAGAAGACCAGGGACGGCAAGCCGCTGCTGCTGGTGACGATCGGCGACGACAGCGGTGAGATCACGGTGTCGTTCAGCAGCGGCGGTGCCGACATCGCGCCGGGTCAGGTGATTCGCCTGGTGGGCAAGGCCCGTCAGGCCGGCAACCGGCCGGTGTTCATGGCCGATCCGGTGTACTCCATCGTCGAGCCATAGGGATTTCGGCGCGTTCGGTAGCGCTGAGCGCAACCAGCCGCGCCGAAGCCACAGGATGGGAGGATGTCCCGGTGAGCGAACTCGACCCCGGTCAGGCCGGCCCGGCGAACCCCGCGCACCGGCTGCGCCGGATGGCCGGGCGCGATCCGCACGAAGATCACCGGGTCGCCACTCCGCTGGAACTGCTCTTCGACCTGACGTTCGTCATCGCGTTCGGGGTCACCGCGTCGGAGTTCGCCCACGCGCTGTCAGAGAACCACGTCGGCCCCGGGTTGACCGGCTTCGCGTTCGCCACCTTCTCGGTGGTGTGGGCCTGGATCAACTTCACCTGGTTCGCCTCGGCGTACGACACCGACGACTGGGTCTACCGGTTGACCACCATGCTGCAGAT